>NZ_CP187527.1:3014979-3316477 GCF_049852175.1 Xylanimonas sp. McL0601 | reverse complement strand
TCGGTACGCATGATCTCGATCGTCTCGGCGACGATCCACTCTCGGGACAGGGCGGGCTTTGCCGGACGTTCGCGCCTGCTGCGGACTGCGGTCACGGCCCCACCGTAGCGAACGCGTTCGTCAGGAACTGGTCTTGGCACCGAATCAACGAACGCATTCGTTGCGAACATGTTCGTTGTTCGCTACGATGCTCCACGAACACGTTCGTTGAAGGAGTTGCCATGACCACCGCCATCACCCACGCTCTTGTCTTCGACGGCGAGCGGGTCCTCGATGCGACCACCGTCGTCATCGAGGGCATGACGATCGCCTCCGTCGGGGGCGAGGTCCCGGCCGGCGCCGAGATCGTCGACGCCGCCGGCGCGACCCTCCTGCCCGGTCTGTTCGATGCCCACGTGCACACCAACCGCGCGAGCCTTGGCCTCGCGCTCCGGTTCGGCGTGACCACCCAGCTGGAGATGCAGGGCACCAACACCCGCGCGAACCGCACGAGCATCGAGGACGACGACACCGTCGCCGATGTGCGTTCCTCCGGGTTCGGCATCACCCCGCCCGGTGGGCACCCGTCTGAGCTGTTCCCGGAGGGCTTCCGCCCCGGGCCGCCTTCTGGCACGCGCCCGCCGGCCGGACAGCCGCCGCTGATGCCGTTCTCGACCACCCCGGAGCAGGCGGTCGCGTTCATCCCGCAGCTGCTCGAGGCCGGCTCGGACTACATCAAGTTCATGGTCGACGACGGCAGTGTCGAGGGGCATCCCGGCATCCCCATGCTCGACCAGGCCACCCTGGACGCTGGCGTGGCCGAGGCCAACAGTCGCGGCATGCTCACCATCGCGCACGCCCTGACCGTCGACGCGACTCGCATGGCGATCGACGCCGGCATCGGCGGCCTGGCACACCTGTTCATGGACCGTCCCCACACCCCGGAGATCATCGAGCGCATCGCCGCATCCGGAGCATTCGTCGTCCCGTGCGTCGTCCTCAACGCCTCGATGATGGGTATCACCGGTGCCGAGCTCGCCGCCGACCCCCGCGTCTCCTCGCGCCTCGACGACGCGTGGCTCCAGACCCTGAGCTCCAGCTTCAACCACTACCCCCAGGGCAACCTCGACGACGTCCTCGCCTCCGTCAAGGCCCTGCACGACGCCGGGGTCGACATCCTCGTCGGCACCGACACCTCCGTCCCGGTCCCGTTCATGGGAGGCCTCGCCCACGGCGCGAGCGTCCACCACGAGCTGCAGTACCTCGTCCGTGCAGGCCTCACGCCGGTGGAGGCGCTACGCGCGGCCACGAGCACGCCCGCACGCCGGTTCGGCCTCCACGACCGCGGTCGCATTACCGAGGGGCTGCGTGCCGACCTGCTCCTGGTCGACGGCGACCCCACCACGACGATCAGTGACACCCTCAACACCCGCGCCGTCTGGAGGCGCGGCACCCGGCTCGCCGGCGAGACGGCGGGCGCCTCTGCGAGTGCACCGGACACCCGGTGAGAGCACAGCGTGACTCGGCACGGCCGACACGCCCGGGATCACGCAAAGTACAGCGGCGTGTCCGCGCAATCTGCGCCGCATGTCGACACGCGGGTAGCGCGCCCCAGCGGAATGCAGCGTGTGACGATCGGCACGCTCCGGGCCTCCCGCGGGTCGCTGCTCCGGCTCTAGGCTCGCGTTCGTGCGCTCCTCCCGCCTCGTCCTTCCCGCCGTCCTCGCCGTCGCCGCGCTCGCGGCGTGCTCGACTGGCACCACCAACGACGCCGGGACGTCGTCCTCGCCGTCGGCCGCGGCCTGCGCGCCGGGCGCGCTGCCCACGCTGACCGACGGGAAGCTGAGCGTCGGGGCCGGCGAACCGTACGCCCCCTGGTACCTCGGCGAACGCACCAGCGGCAAGGGCTTCGAGTCGGCGCTCGTGTACGCGGTCGCGGACCGGCTCGGGTACACCCACGACCAGGTGACCTGGGTCGACGTGACCTTCGACCAGATCGTCGCCCCGGCCGAGAAGCCCTTCGACTTCGCCGCCTACCAGACGACGATCACCGACGCGCGCAAGCACGCCGTCGACTTCTCGTCGCCCTACCTGACGAGCCGCCAGGGCGTCATCGTCGCCGACGACGGCCCGTACGCCGGCGCCACCACGCTGGCCGCGCTCAAGGGCGCGAAGGTCGGCGTCACCGCGGGGCAGACGTCGCTCGACGCCGTCGAGGCTGCGTGGGGGGACAAGGTCCAGGTGGCCCCGTTCAACGCCGCCGGCGACGGCATGCAGGCGCTGCACGCCGGCCAGATCGACGCCATGGTCATGGACGTCGACCAGGGCGTCGCGGCGTCGACCGTCTACTTCCCGGACACGCAGGTCATCGGCACGCTGCCGCAGGTGGGCGCGCCCGAGCAGCTCGGCCTGGTGCTCGACAAGGACTCTGCGCTGACCACCTGCGTCTCGAAGGCCGTCGACGAGCTCGAGGCCGACGGCACGCTCGACCAGCTGCGCCACGAGTGGCTGAAGTCCGACGCGATCAAGCCGCTGAGCTGATCACGTCACGGGGCTGAGCCGCCCGATGGCGTACCGGCACGCGAGGACGCCCGTCGTCGTCGTGACCGCCTCGATGAGGCGCAGGTCCTTGCGGTGCTCGTCGGCGAACAGGCGGTGCCCAGACCCGAGCAGGATCGGGTAGATCAGCAGTACGTACTCGTCGACCAGGCCCGCGGCGTCGAGCGCCGCGACCAGCTCGCCGCTGCCCAGGACCGTGAGCTGGCCCTCCCAGGACTCCCTGAGCCGGCGCACGGTGAGGTGCGCGTCCCCGGCGTGCAGCTCGCTGTTCGGATACTTCAGGTCCGTCGATGCGTCGCGGCTCACCACGTGCTTGGGCGCGCTGACGAGCGCGTCCGTGTACGGGTTGGGCTCGGTGACGGCCGTCCAGTGCCGCAGCAGGTCCTTGTACGTGCGAAACCCCAGCAGCAGGCCGGTGCTCGCCGCCATCGCCGTGCCGGCGAACCGAGCCAGCACGTCGTCCTCGTAGCCGACACCCCAGCCGCCGTGCGCGAACCCGCCGCGCTCGTCCTCGTCCGCCCGGCCGGGCGCCTGCATGACGCCGTCGAGCGTGATGCTCTCGTACACGCTGATCGTTCCCATCGTCCCCTCCCAGGGAACAGCCTCGCGGCGCATGATGGAAGCCACCACTCGACGAGGAGGACGACGATGAGGGCGACGGTGGGGGACCGGATCGTGCGGGCGTCGGGGCACGTCGACGGCGCGGTGCGCGACGGGCTGATCACAGAGGTGCGCGGTGCGGACGGCGCGCCGCCGTACACGGTCCGCTGGTCGGACACGGGGGACGAGTCGCTCGTCTTCCCAGGCGGCGACTGCCTCGTCGAGCCCGGCGGCGAGGCGGCGCACCCGGCCGTCGCGCACCCGCGCAGCCGCACCTGGCAGGTGACCGTGACGATGGTCGAGTCGGGGCCGAGCACCACCGCGGAGGCGACGCTCGTCAGCGGCGACATCGGCAGCCTGCGCGCCGTGGGGCGGGCCCAGAAGGACCCGTCCGACGCCGAGGTCGCCGTCGTCGGCGACGAGATCGCCGCGGGCCGGGCGCTGCGGCGCCTGGCCGACGCCCTGCTCGGCCAGGCGGAGCGGGACATCACGGCGTCGACGGGCATCCGGGGCCACGTGCACGCCTGAAGCGGGTCAGCCCAGCAGCGACGAGCCGTACTTGAAGACGACGACGGCCACCGTCGCGATCAGCCATGCCGCCAGGAGGAAGCCCAGGCCGCCGCTGCGGACCACCGACAGGGCGAACCGCTGCACCCGCCGCGGCCAGTGGAGGTTGTCCTCGAGGACGTTGAGATGCAGCATCGAGAAGAACACCACGGTGGTCGCGAGCTGCACCGTCAGGCACCAGATGCACAGCGCGTGGATCTGGAAAACAGCCGCGTAGAACAGCCAGTAGGCGAACACGAACCCGAACAGGTAGATCGTCTGCGCGGCGATCATGAACCACTTCGGGAACCGCAGCCCGGCCAGGCCGAGCACCGCGATCGTGATCACCACGGGCTCGGCCGCCAGGCCCAGGAACGAGTTCGGGAAGCCGAACAGCGAGGCCCGCGGTGAGAGGGCGACCTGCGCGCAGGAGAACACCTTGCCGAAGTCGCACGACAGCACGGCATCCGGGTTCGCGGCGAGCGTCACCGCCTCCTTGGACAGCACGAACGCCGCGACCAGGGAGATGATCGCGCCGACGAGCATCTCGCCGAACAGCCAGCGGCGGGAGTGGAAGAAGCCTGTCGGGCGCTCGTCGAGCAGGAGATCGCCGTCCGACGTCATCGTGGCGTCGGAGGTGGGCGCGGTGGTCACATGGGCTCCCCGGGTTCGCAGTCGGGGCCAGGCTAGCGCGCAGCGATGGGCGCGCGGTGCCAGGCTGTCCCGGTGACCGACCCCCACCTGCTCGGAGCCGCCGACGCGCCCGTCACGATCGTCGAGTACGCCGACCTCGAGTGCCCGTACTGCAGGGCCGCCGCGCCCGTGCTGCGGCAGGTCGTCGAGGCCTCGGGAGGCCGGGTGCGGCTCGAGTTCCGGCACTTCCCGCTGTTCGAGGTGCACCCCCACGCGCTGACGGCGGCGCTCGCGGTCGAGGAGGCCGCCGAGCAGGGCCGCTTCTGGGAGCTGGTCGGCGAGCTGTTCGCGCACCAGGACCGCCTCACCGACGCGGACCTCGTCGCGCACGCACGTCGCGCTGGGCTGGCGGACCCGGAGGCGGTGGCCGGCCCCGTCGCCCAGCGCCACGCCGACCGGGTGCGCCGCGACTACGCCGACGGGCTCGCCGCCGGGGTCGACGGCACGCCCACGATCTTCGTCGACGGCGCCCGGTTCCGCGGCCGCCCGACGCCGGAGCGCCTGCGCGAGGCGATCGACCGGGCGGCGGCGGCCCGGTTCAGCTGACCGGCTGCTCGGGGGCGAACCACGGCCCCGCGGGCAACGCCGGCGGCGGCCCGTCGCCCGCCCCGGGGGAGCACAGGGGCCAGCGCTCGCCCATCCAGCGCAGCACCACCGAGCCGAGCACGGCCGCCACCAGCGAGCCGGCGAGGATGCCGATCTTCGCCTGGTCGCGCAGCACCGGGTCGTCGAATGCGAGCGCCGTGACGAACAGCGCGATGGTGAACCCGATGCCCGCGAGCATGGCGCCGCCCAGCAGGTGCGAGTACCGCACCCGTCCGGGCAGCTGGCCCAGCCCCGTGCGCAGGGCGATCGACGCCGCCCCGAAGATGCCCACGGCGTTGCCGGCAACCAGCGCGACGGCGATGCCCACCGTCAGCGGCGACGTCGCCGCCGCGCGCAGCGTCGCGCCGTCCACGTGCACGCCCGCGTTGGCCAGCCCGAACACCGGCACGACGACGAATGCGCTCCACGGGTGCAGCACCCGCTGGAGCCGGTCGCTCGCGGGGACGGCGGCGCGCGCGGCGAGCTCGGTCAGATGCTGCTGCTCCGCCGTCGTCTCCAGCGCGAGCCGGCGCGCGTACGCAGGGACCGCGGCGACGTCGTCGGCCCGGGCGGGGAAGGCCGGGACGAGCAGGCCCAGCGCGACGCCCGCGAGCGTCGCGTGCACGCCCGAGGCGTGCACGGCCGCCCACAGCGCGAGGCCGACGACGACGTACGGCCACAGCCGCCACTCGCGCATCCAGCGCAGCCAGCCGAGGACGCCGACGAGCACGACCGCGATGCCCAGCGCCACCCAGCTCGCGTGCGACGTGTACGCCACCGCCATGACGGTGATCGCCCCCAGGTCGTCGACTACGGCGAGGGTGAGCAGGAACAGCCGGAGCTGGTCGGGGCAGCGTGGGCCGAACAGCGCGAGCACGCCGATGAGGAACGCCGTGTCCGTCGACATGACCACGCCCCAGCCGTGCGCCGCCTGGCCCGTGTGGTTGAACGCGAGGTAGATGAGGATCGGCACGCAGAGCCCGCCGAGCGCGCCGAGGGCCGGGACCGCGACGGAGCGGCGGTCGCGCAGCTCGCCGACGGTGACCTCGCGGCTGATCTCCAGACCGATGACGAGGAAGAAGACCGCCATCGCGGCGTCGTTGACCCAGCCTTCGAGGGTCAGCGAGAAGTCCCGGTCACCCACGGTGACGCCCAGGGGCGTGCTCCAGAAGGTCTCGTAGGTGTGGTGCCACGGGGTGTTGGCCCAGACCAGGGCGGCGAGCGAGGTGGCGAGCAGCAGCATCGCGCCGCCCGCCTCGGTGGCGAGGAACGCGCGCACGGACGGGGCGAGCGGGCGCAGCGGGATGCGCAGCGGCGGCCCGGGCCTGCGCCCATCGCTCAGCGCGTCGCGCTCACGGCTGGTCGTATGTGTCCTTGACTACGAGCACGGGCACGGACGCGTCGAGGAGCACGCGCTGCGTCGTCGTCCCCATGACGAACGTGCCCTGGCTCGAGCGCTTGCGGGCACCGATGACGACGAGCGTCGCGTCGACGGCGTCGGCGGTGTCGAGCACGGCGTCGCTCGGCTCGGCGTTGTCGGGCCGGAAGCTCACCGCGGGCCGCGTCAGGCCCTCGGGCAGGTCCGCGAGGACGGCGGCGAGGACGTCGGGCACGGTGTCGCCCGGGTTGAGGACGAGAACCGAGAGCGGGAGGCGTCGTCGAGCGGCCTCCGCGATGCCGACACGTAGCGCCGCCACGCCGTGGAGGGAGTCGTTGCAGGCCACGAGCACGGTCATGGCCTCACCTTCTCACGCACCCAGGCCCGGCACTCCCAGACCCGCAGGCAGCATCTCTGGGAGCGACTCGCGCAACGCGGCCAGGCGGGCCCGGCGGGCGCTGCCGGTCAGCCGCTCGGCCGGCGCGGTGATGCTCACGGCCGCGACCGGGCGCCCCGCCCGGACGACGGCGACCGCGACGCACGCGATGCCGGGCTCGTTCTCCTGGTTCTCCTCCGCGTACCCGTGGGCGTGCGCCGCGTCGAGGGCGCGGCGCAGGTCCGCGGGTGCGGCGTCGTCGCCCGCGAGGCGCGCGAGGGCGGCGTCGTCGAGCGGCTCGCCGGCCGCCTCCGCGGCGGCGAGCCAGGCGCGCCCGAGCGCCGTCGTTGCGGCCGGCCGGTGCCGCCCGACGGCGGACCACACCCGCACGGCCCGCTGCGGCTCCACCTTGTCGAGGTAGACGATCTCGCGTCCGGCCAGGGCGCCCAGGTGCACGAGCTCGTCGACCTGCCGGCTCAGCGTCGTCAGGGCCGGGTGCAGCAGGACCGGCAGGTTCTCCTCGCTGAGGAACGTGCTGCCGAGGGTGAGCGCCGCGGCGCCGAGGCGGTAGGCGCCGTCGGGGGTCTGCTCGGCGTAGCCGCGGTGGCGCAGCGCGGCGAGGGTGCGGTGGAGCGTGGTCTTGTGGACGCCGACCTCGGTGGCGAGGTCGGCGAGCTGGGCTCCGGCGGCACCGGTGCGCGCGAGCGCGTCGAGGGCCAGCAGGGCCTTGTCGACGGCGCCGATGGGGCTGGGGTCGGGCACGGCGTCTCCTTCCGGTACCGTTCGTTGCGCAGAGTACAACCTGCGTTCACTATCACGAAACGGAGTCCCGATGGACGCCTCAGTCCTCGACCGGATCGCCGCGCTGCGCATCGTCCCCGTCGTCGTCGTCGACGGCGCGGACGAGGGCGCCCGGCTCGCCGACGCGCTCGTGGCCGGCGGCCTGCCTGTCGCCGAGATCACCCTGCGGCTGCCCAATGCGCTTGCGGCCCTGCGCGCCGTCGCCGCCGAGCAGCCCGACGTCCTCGTCGGGGCCGGCACGGTCGTCACCGCCGCCCAGGTCGACGAGGTCGTCGAAGCGGGCGCGCAGTTCATCGTCTCGCCGGGGACGTTCGAGCCCGTGGTGCGGCGCGCACAGGAGCTCGGCGTGCCGATCCTGCCGGGCGTCGCGACGGCGTCGGACGTCATGCGCGCCCTCGACCTCGGCGTGCGCACCGTCAAGCTCTTCCCCGCCTCGATCGCCGGCGGGCCTGCCGCGATCAAGGCGCTCTCCGCCCCGTTCCCGCAGGTCAGGTTCATGCCGACGGGCGGCGTCAACGCCGTCAACCTGCACGACTACCTGGATCTGCCGTCCGTCATCGCCGCGGGCGGGTCGTGGATGGTCGAGCGTCCGCTGGTCACCGCCGGCGACTGGGCCGAGATCACCCGCCGCACGGTCGAGGCCGTCGCGCTCGCCGCCCCCCGCACGACGACGCCGGAGGACTGACCCCGTGAGCACCTCGATCACCACCCGCCCCGCCACCGAGTGCAGGTACGACGTCGTCGCGCTCGGCGAGGTCATGCTGCGCCTCGACCCGGGCGACCGCCGCATCCGCACCACCCGCACCTTCGACGTCTGGGAGGGCGGCGGCGAGTACAACGTGGCCCGCGGCCTGCGCCGTGCGTTCGGGCTGCGCGGCGCCGTCGTCACGGCGCTCGCCGACAACGAGGTGGGTCGCCTGGTCGAGGACTTCATCCTCCAAGGGGGCCTGGACACCTCCCACATTCAATGGCGCGACTACGACGGCATCGGTCGCACCGTCCGCAACGGCCTCAACTTCACCGAGCGCGGGTTCGGCGTGCGCGGCGCCGTCGGCCTCTCGGACCGCGGCAACACCGCCGTCGCGCAGCTCAAGCCCGAGGACGTCGACTGGGACGGGCTCTTCTCGCAGGGCGTGCGCTGGTTCCACACCGGCGGTATCTTCGCGGCCCTGTCGGAGTCGTCGGCCGACGTCGCCGAGGCCGCGATGACGGCCGCGCGGGCACACGGGACGATCGTGTCCTACGACCTCAACTACCGACCCTCGCTGTGGAAGGGCATCGGCGGACCGGCCCGCGCGCAGGAGGTCAACAAGCGCCTCGCCTCGCTCGTCGACGTCATGATCGGCAACGAGGAGGACTTCACGGCGTCGCTCGGCTTCGACGTCGAGGGCGTCGCAGAAGACCTGGTGGACCTGGACACCAGCGCGTTCCGCGCGATGATCGAGCAGGCCTCGACGGCCTACCCGAACTTCCAGGTCATCGCGACGACGCTGCGCGGCGTGCGCTCGGCGACCCGGAACGACTGGGGTGCCATCGCCTGGTCACGCGCCGAGGGCTTCGTCGAGGCGACCCACCGCCCCGACCTCGAGATCTACGACCGCGTGGGCGGCGGCGACTCGTTCGCGTCGGGCCTGGCGTACGGGCTGATGGAGCTGTCGACGCTGCAGGAAGCGGTGGAGTACGGCGCCGCGCACGGCGCCCTCGCGATGACGACGCCGGGCGACACGACGACGGCGACGCTCGCGGAGGTCGCGAAGCTCGCGGGCGGTGGCAGCGCGCGCGTGCAGCGCTGAGCGAGCCCGCGTCGCCTCGCAGGTCTGTCGGTAGGGTCGGCGGGTGCGGCGCGTCCTGAGGCAGTGGGTGGATCCGTTCATCGTCGCCCTCGTCGGGGTGCTGCTCTTCGGGCTCCTCGTGCCGCTGCCCGACGCCGCGCTGCGCGTCATCGGCGTCGCCGGGCACGTCGCGGTCGCCCTGCTCTTCCTTCTCTACGGCGCCCGCCTCTCCACGCGCGAGGTGTGGGCCGGGCTCAGGCACTGGCGACTTCAGGGCGGGATCCTCGCCTCGACGTTCGTGCTGTTCCCGCTGGTCGGGATGACCGTGGGGAACCTCGTCGAGCCGTGGGTCGGCGCGGGGTTCGCCGTCGGGATCCAGTACCTGTCGCTGCTGCCCTCGACGGTGCAGTCGTCCGTCGCGTTCGTGTCCGTGGCCCGCGGCAACGTGGCCGGCGCGATCTGCGGCGCCACCGTGTCCAACGTGCTGGGCATGCTGCTCACGCCGCTCCTGGTGCTGTGGCTGCTGGCCGACGTCGTCGACGGCGGTGCCGGGATCGCCGGCGTCGGTCTCTCCCGGCTGGGGGACGTGCTGCTCGGGCTGCTCGCGCCGTTCGTCGTCGGGCAGCTGCTCCAGCCGTGGGTGGGCGGCTGGGTGCGGGCGCACCGGCCGCTGACGCTCGCCGTCGACCGCGGCACCATCCTGCTCGTGGTGCTCGGTGCGGTGGCCAGCGCGACGGCGGCCGGGACGTGGAGGGGTATCTCGCCGTGGGCCGTGGTGGCGCTGCTGGGCGTGTGCGCGGTGATCCTCGGCGTCGTGCTCGCGAGCACCTGGTGGGGTGGGCGGGCGCTCGGGCTGAACATCCCGGACCGCATCGCGCTGCTGCAGTGCGGTGCGACGAAGTCGCTCGCGACCGGGCTGCCGATGGCGGGTGTGCTGCTGCCGGCGGCGGTGCTCGGGTCCGTCGTGGTGCCCGTGGTGCTGTTCCACCAGCTGCAGCTGATGGTGTGCTCGGTGCTGGCCCGGCACATGGCGGTGCGCGAGTCCCGAAGTCCCTCGCGATCTGCTTGACCGGAGCCTCGCCGCGACGGGCGACGGCCACGACATCGTCGCGAAACCCCTTGGGATGAGGTCTGGCACGATGACAAACCTTCCAGCGGCGCCACACGGCACCACAGATCAAGCGTCACCTGATCGTGCAGCAGTCCCGGGGGGCGCCGCCTGCGGTCTCTGTAGGACTCCGCCAGACTGACGGAAATCTTCTGCGTCTGGCGCTACGGTGAACTCCACGACCGTTACATGCTGCTGCCGCAGGACGTCGAGCACCTCTTGCGGAGTGCAGTTGAAGAACTCGCGCCGTCGATTTACCTTGTTCACACGCTTGTGCTCAAATGCCCTGTGCAGCATCGCTTCAGTTCCGGGCGCGTCGTCGGAGAAGAACAGGGCGTGAACGTCGTACTTGAAGGGTACGGATGCGTCGCCCAACTCCCTGACACGATCCATCGGTTCAAGACGGCGGGTCATTCCGATTTTGACCATATGCTCGCCGAACGAGCCTACGTTCGAGATGACGTACACATATCCAGCACGCTGGTTCGCAACACGGTAGTCGACATCCTCGATCGCCTTGTTCACGTCCGCGATCTTGGCTTCCATCTCGGCCTCGGCTGCGGCCGCTGCCATGTCATCCCCACGCTCCCGCAGCGAAGCGATGACATGCTCATAGTGCTCACGCTCCTTCTTCAACTGGCCTTCGAGCCGTTGACGTTCGCGCTTCATTTCAGCCTCGATCTTGGCCTGTTCGCGCAGTTCAGCCTTGCGCTCGCGCTCAGCCTCCTTCTCGGCTGAAAGTGCGAGCATGTGCCTGGCCGTGAGCGTAAGTTCTTTCTCGCGCAAGTCCTCGTAGCGGTGCGTGATGCGAAGGTCAATCATCGACCCGTACCGTCCGATACGTTCGGCGATTGACCGCAGGCGCTTGATCGCGGTACCCACGTTTCCCGCCTTGACCGTCTTGACCGCGTTCTCGGCTTCAGCGTTGTAAGAGGATGTCTCACGTGGTTCACCCTGGTTCGGCGTGTTTGCCCGGTTCGCGATGCTTGGGGCGGCATGATCCGGGGGCGTGAGCGATCCGTTGTCGTTGCGGCTGGTCCCGGACGAGCTGTGGGAGCTTGTCGAACCCGACCTGCCCGCCTTCGAGCCGCGTCCGCAGGGCGGCGGGACAGCGCCGGTGGACGCGCGGGCGGTGTTCACCGCGATCGTGTACGTGCTGACCAGCGGCTGCGCGTGGCGGATGCTGCCGGGCTCGTTCGGGGTCTCGCCGGCCACGGCGCACCGCCGATTTACGGACTGGGCCCGGGCCGGGGTGTTCGCCCGCGTGCAGCGGCGGGTCCTGGACCGGTGTGGGGCGGCTGGGATGGTGGACTGGAGCTCGGTGATCCTGGACGCCGCGAGCGTCCGGGCCAAAAGGGGGGCTCGCTGACCGGGCCCAGCCCGGTCGACCGGGGCAAGAAGGGCTCCAAGATCCACGTCATCACCGACGCGAACGGACTGCCGCTGGTCGTCGGCGTCTCGGCGGCCAACCTGCACGACTCCCAAGCGGCCGAGCCGATGGTCCGCGGCATCCCGCCGCTGAAGTCCCGGCGCGGCCCGCGTCGACGCCGCCCGGACAAGCTGCGCGCCGACAAGGGCTACGACTACGACCACCTGCGCACCTTCCTGCGTCAGCGCGGCATTACCCCGAAGATCGCCCGCCGCGGCATCGACTCCTCCGAACGCCTCGGCCGTCACCGCTGGAAGGTCGAACGCACCCTGGCCTGGCTCACCGGCTACCGCCGCCTGACCATCCGCTACGAACGCCACGCCAACCTCTACGCCGCCTTCGTCGCCCTCGGTGCCACCATCACGGCATTCAAGAAGCTCCAGGCCGCCACGTGAGACAACCTCTAAGCAGAGAGCATCATCTTCGCGAGATCGCGGACGAATTTGTTGCCTTTGGCGTTTGAGTTGTTGAAAACGAACTGTGTTGTCGCCGTCCAAGCGCCACCGTCTTTGGCGCACGCTGCTCGAATGTCCGCTCGCACCTGCGCGAGTTCTGCCGCGAGGGCTACGGAGTTCTCTGCTGGATGCTCGAAGTTGTACAGGCCGACCTCTTGCAAGACGAGCGACTCGCGCACATCGATGACCTGCGTCTGCAACTTCGCGATCTCGCCCCACAAGTGCTGTCGCTGCTCAACGACAGCACTTTGTTCCGCGAGTGCCGCAGCACGCGCCCGCTCCAACTCACTCTGGGCCCGCTCCGTCTGCAGTTGAATCTCGGCGAGGGGCAACGCGCCGGTCTTGGCGAGGTTGTTCGCCAAGACGGCACATCGTCGCTTCTCCGCCGTCAGCGCCGCGGCGAGTTCCTGCGCCTGCTTGTACGCGCCAAGTCGCGTGACCTTGATCGGTAGGTCGGTGATCGTGTCGCTCGCGACCGGTTCCGGCGGTGTCGCGGCCTTAGGCGGGTGTGGCCTCGTGTGCTGTGTCCACTGATTGCCGTCCCACCAGCGCACAACATCTGCCGTGCCGTCCGGATACCAGCCTGCTGGGGTCTGCACCGTCATGCTGCTCACCTTTCGCGTCGAGTCACGTGTCGATGAGCAGTGTCAGTCGTAGCCCTGCCGCCCAGTTCACGGTTGGCGCGCACTGGAGCATGTGTCATCGCCACCGAGACCGACGTCGATCTGGTGAGGACGGACTAGCAGGCACTCCTCAGGCTCACGTCCCGTTTTCTTGAGCCCTGCCGAGTCCGCGCCGTTGCCCGCGTTCCGCACCGCCACGCACCGTCTCACGGAGCGAGGCGGTGTGCGTTTTCGCTCCCAATCCGGCACCTGGCTCCGCCGCCTCGCTCACCGAAACGCTCGCGAGGCGCCAGCGTGTCGCGCTCCGCTGAGCATCAGCGAAGCGCCGCCATACCACCACGGCAGATCGCGAGCCGGCGCGCAGTGAACCTTCCGGCGATCGCTGCCGTCGATAGCGCGTGTGTCGACGACGCTCGAAATGTGAGCCGTTCCGGCGTCGTCCTGGCCTAGTTTTCGACCGTCGTCGACAGCGTGGCGAAATGCGCGTTGGGTTGGACGTGGAGGACCGCAAGCGCCCCCATCACTGCGGCACGAGTGCAGTCAATTTTCGGGGGCAGTCGCGTCCGGTAGCGGTCCTGGTCGGGTGGGTTCGGCTTCTTCACCGGCGGGCCCGTCGGCGGCAACCTGTCCTGTGAGCCTGGCGACCAAGGCGCTATGACGCTGGAGCATCCGTTCGTTGTACACCCAGTCTTCTGCCTCTGGGTTACGACCAACCAACTGCGCCTGATCGACGACGGCGCCGGCGGCGGCGGCCAGGACCGCGTAGTCGTGGGTGGCGGCATAGGTGTCCACGCCGATGACGTACTCGACCAGCTCGGCAACTTGGGCAACGAAGACTCCTCTGTAGTTCTCCAGCAGGGCAGCGCCGAACCTGGAGGGGGTCTCGCAGCAGTGCTCTAACGAGTCACGCGCGCACGGCGCGGACGAGCTTCAAGCCAGCAGGACCGGACAGGACCGGCCACGACCTCGCCCGGCGGACAAGTCGCAGGAAGAGCAGACGACCACAGCAAGTGACACGCCGCCAGAAATACTTCGGGTCTGGCCGAGCGAGGCCGAGCCCAGCCTGTCAGCCGACCCCAGGCCAGCTGGGATCATTAGAGAAATGCTTCGCTGCCTTTCGCAGGATGTTTTGCTCGGCCGTCAGGCGCTGGTTGTCAGCCGCGAGCCTGCGCACCTCGTCACGCAGCCGTACGAGTTCTTGCTCGGAGCTCTCCTGGGTCGCCTCCGCGACGTCCGTGCGGGTGCCCGACCTCGGACGACGGGTCGGGATGCCTGCCTGCTCTACCCAGCGCGTCAGCGCCGACTTCGAGACAACCGAGCTCGTCAGCGATCTCGACGAGGCTCGCACCCTCCGTCACGCGATACAGCTCGACGGCATCACGTCGGAACTCCTCCGAGTAGCGCTTGTTTGCGACGGACAGAGTCTCGCTTCCTTCGGCACGAGCCGGATCGAGCGTGTCCACCAAACGGGGTCAGGCGACCCAAGATCGTCGGGTTGGGACTCAACCTGAAAGGCGTTCGATGCTCATCAGGTTCGTGCTCACTTCGTTTCTGGTTGATGCCACCGCACTCGTCGTGGTCGCACTGGTGCTGAGCCCGAGCGAGCCTCAGCTCAGCTCCAGTGCTCGCTTCGGCTACCTGAGCATCGAGCTGTAGCAGGTCGAGGCAACGCTCCACCTGCAGACGCCGCCGATCGGGTTCTACGCGCCACCGCAACGGAGGATAGTTGCCTGGGCGGACTCCGAGGACGGGCGGGCAACCGCTAGCACCCCGTCCACACCCGAGCAACCAGCATCAGAAAACCGTCAGGACTCGCTCCGCGCGCCGGGGCGAGACGTACAACAGCCCCATGACCGATGTGGCCTACGCCCTGCTGACCGTGGTGGTTTTCGCCGCGATCGCCGTCGTCGCCCGTCGCTTGGGCGACGGCGGCGCGACCCCCCAGCCCTCCCCGCGCGACGAGGGGAGGGAGTCGTGAACATCTCCGACTGGTTCGGGCTCGTCCTGACCGCCGCGCTGCTCGTCTATCTCTTCGTCGCGCTGCTGCGCAGCGACAAGGTCCGGTGAGCCGCCCGTGACCACCGCAGTCTGGCTCGCCCTCGGGCAGGTCGGGATCCTCGTCCTCGCGCTCGCCGTCGTGCACCACCCGCTGGGCGCCTACATGGCGCACGTCTACACGACCCCCAAGCACCTGCGCGCCGAGCGCGCCTTCTACCGCCTCGCCAAGGTCGACGCCGACGCCGACCAGCGCTGGAGCGCCTACCTGCTCTCGCTGCTCGGCTTCTCGGCGGCGTCGCTGCTGTTCCTCTATGCGCTGGCCCGCCTGCAGCACTTCCTGCCGTGGAACCTCGGCTTCGGCAACTTCGACCCTGCCACGGCGTGGAACACCGCCGCGAGCTTCGTGGCCAACACCAACTGGCAGTCCTACTCGGGCGAGCAGCTCGCCGGGCACCTGGTCCAGATGTCCGGCCTGGCCGTGCAGAACTTCGTCTCGGCGGCCGTCGGCATGGCCGTGGCGGTCGCGCTCGTCCGCGGCTTCGCGCGCTCGGGCACCGACGGTCGCGTCGGCAACTTCTGGGCCGACCTGGTGCGGGGCACGCTCCGGATCCTGCTGCCCATCGCCGTGCTGGGCGCCGTCGTCCTCATGGTGGCCGGCGTGATCCAGAACCTCAGCCCGCACGACGCGGTCACCACCCTGACGGGCGGCTCGCAGAGCGCGCTCGGCGGCCCGGTCGCGTCGCAGGAGGCCATCAAGCTCCTGGGCACCAACGGCGGCGGCTTCTTCAGTGCCAACTCGGCCCACCCGTTCGAGAACCCCAACGCGTTCACCAACCTGTTCGAGGTCTTCCTCCTTCTCCTGATCCCGTTCGCGCTGCCGCGCACGTTCGGCCTCATGGTCGACGACCGCCGGCAGGGCTGGGCGATCCTCGGCGTCATGGGCGGCCTGTGGGCGGGGATGGTCGCCCTGATCACCTGGTCCGAGATGGCCGGCCCAGGCCTCGTGCCCCAGCTCGCGGGCGGCGCCATGGAGGGCAAGGAGGTGCGCTTCGGCCCGGCCGCATCCGCGCTGTTCGTCGCCTCCACCACAGGCACCTCGACGGGCGCGGTCAACGCCGCGCACGACTCGCTGACGGCCCCGGGCGGCGGCCTCGCGCTCTTCAACATGATGCTCGGCGAGGTCGCGCCGGGCGGCGTCGGCTCCGGCCTCTACGGCATGCTCATCGTGGCGATCCTCGCCGTCTTCATCGCGGGCCTCATGGTGGGCCGCACGCCCGAGTACCTGGGCAAGAAGATCGGCCGCCAGGAGATGACGCTCGTCGCCCTCTACATCCTGACGATGCCCGCGATCGTGCTGGTCATGACCGGGATCTCGGTCGTGGTCCCGGCCGGCCTCGACGGCATCTCGCAGGCAGGCCCCCACGGCCTTACCGAGGTGCTGTACGGCTTCACGTCGGGTGCCAACAACAACGGCTCCGCCTTCGCCGGTCTCGGCGCCGCGACGCCGTACTACAACACGATGATCGGCCTGGCGATGCTCCTCGGCCGGTTCGTCCCCATCGCATTCGTCCTCGCCCTCGCCGGGCGGCTGGCCTCGCAACGAGCGGTGCCGCCGTCGGCGGGCACCCTCCCCACCTATAAGCCGATGTTCGTCGGCCTGGTCGGCGGTGTGGCCCTGATCGTCGTGGGCCTCACCTTCATCCCCGTGCTGTCACTCGGCCCGATCGTGGAGTCCCTCTCATGAGCGAGCGAAGCGAGCGAATCAACCAACACAGTGCGCGTCGTGCCTCGTGCGCGCACGGAGCGAAGCGAGTACGTGCATGAGTACTTCCCTGCGCACCCCTCTCCGCCCCGAGCAGCCGGGCGGGTCCCGGTCCGACGACGGCGCCGCGCGCCGCCCTGCCAAGCGCCAGGTCGGCGCGGGCCGCGGCCTGAGCTGGGCCCAAGTCAAGGCCGCCCTCCCCGGCGCCGTCCGCAAGCTCGACCCGCGCGTCATGATCGGGTCGCCCGTCATGTTCGTCGTCGAGGTCGGCGCCGTGGTCACGACGGTGCTCGCGATCGTCGAGCCCGCGGTGTTCGCCTGGTGGATCGCCGTCTGGCTGTGGCTGACCGTCCTGTTCGCGACGCTCGCCGAGTCGGTCGCCGAGTCGCGCGGCAAGGCGCAGGCCAGCTCGCTGCGGGCCACGCAACAGCTCACGACCGCCCGCAAGGTCGTCGCCCCCACGGACACCCTGGTGTACGGCTCGGGCCTCGCCACGCTCGACACCACCACGGTGCCGTCCACGGCGCTGCGGGTCGGCGACGTCGTCGTGGTCGAGGCCGGGGAGACCATCCCGGGCGACGGCGACGTCATCGAGGGCGTCGCGTCCGTGGACGAGTCGGCGATCACGGGCGAGTCGGCCCCGGTCATCCGGGAGTCCGGTGGCGACCGCAGCGCCGTCACGGGCGGCACCGTCGTCCTGTCGGACCGCATCGTCGTCCGGATCACCGCCCCCGCGGGCTCCACGTTCGTGGACCGCATGATCGCCCTGGTCGAGGGTTCGGAGCGGCAGAAGACGCCGAACGAGGTCGCGCTCAACATCCTGCTGACCTCGCTGACGATCATCTTCCTGCTGGCGGTCGCCACGCTGCAGCCCTTCGCGACCTACAGCGGGCAGCGCCAGTCGCTGCTGGTGCTCACGGCTCTGCTGGTGTGCCTCATCCCGACGACGATCGGCGCGCTGCTGAGCGCGATCGGCATCGCCGGCATGGACCGCCTGGTGCAGCGCAACGTGCTCGCGATGTCGGGCCGCGCGGTCGAGGCCGCGGGCGACGTGGACGTCCTGCTGCTCGACAAGACCGGCACCATCACCTACGGCAACCGCCGCGCCGCGCGGGTGCTCGCCGTCGGGCAAGTGACCGAGGACGAGCTGGCCGTCGCTGCGCGGCTGTCGTCGCTCGCCGACGAGACGCCCGAGGGGCGGTCGATCGTCGAGCTCGTGGACGCCCTGCTCCAGGACGCCGCGGACCTGCCCGCCGACGCCGAGCTCGTGCCGTTCACCGCGCAGACGCGCATGTCTGGCGTCGACCTGGCGCGCGGCCGGGAGGCCTACCGCATCCGCAAGGGTGCCGGCACGGCGATCGCCGCCTGGCTGCACTCCACCGGGGCGCAGGTCCCCGACGCCGACGCCGCCACGCTGGCCGGGTTCGTCGAGGAGGTCTCGACGTCGGGCGGCACCCCGCTGGTGGTGGCCGAGCAGCTCGGCAACCGCCCGGCGCGCGTGCTCGGCGTCGTCCACCTCAAGGACGTCGTCAAGGAGGGCATGCGCGAGCGGTTCGACGAGCTGCGCGCCATGGGCATCCGCACCGTCATGGTCACCGGCGACAACAAGCTCACCGCCGCGGCCATCGCGGCCGAGGCCGGCGTCGACGACTTCCTCGCCGAGGCCACGCCCGAGGACAAGATGGCGCTCATCCGCCGCGAGCAGACCGGCGGGCGCCTCGTGGCGATGGCCGGCGACGGCACCAACGACGCGCCGGCCCTCGCCCAGTCCGACGTCGGCGTGGCCATGAACACCGGGACCACAGCCGCGAAGGAGGCCGGCAACATGGTCGACCTCGACTCGGACCCGACCAAGCTCATCGAGATCGTCGAGATCGGCAAGCAGCTGCTCATCACGCGCGGGGCGCTGACCACGTTCTCGGTGGCCAACGACGTCGCGAAGTACTTCGCGATCCTCCCCGCGATGTTCATGGGGCTGTTCCCGCAGCTCGAGGTGCTCAACGTCATGCGGCTGTCCTCGCCGCAGTCCGCGATCCTCTCGGCCGTCATCTTCAACGCGCTCGTGATCGTGGCCCTCATCCCGCTCTCGCTCAAGGGCGTGAAGTACCGGCCGTCGTCGGCCGCGAGCCTGCTGCGGCGCAACCTGCTGGTGTTCGGGCTCGGCGGGATCGTGGCGCCCTTCATCGGCATCAAGCTCATCGACCTGCTCGTCACGCTGATCCCGGGGATCTGACTCATGTCCACTCTGACCACCACCTCGGCAGCCAGCACCGCGAGCAGCCTCGCCGCCCTCGGGCGCCACGGCCTCGCCGGGCTGCGCGTCCTGCTCCTGCTCACCGTGCTGCTCGGCCTGGCGTACCCGCTGGCCATGACCGGCGTCGCGCAGGTGGCGTTCCCATGGCAGGCGAACGGCTCGCTCGTCACCGCCACCGGCGAGCGCACCACCGACCGCGCGCAGGCCGTCGGCTCGGCCCTCGTCGGGCAGGCCTTCACCGGCGACGAGTGGTTCCACCCGCGGCCCTCGGTGGCCGGCAACGGGTACGACACCCGCGCCTCGGGCGGCTCGAACCTCGGCCCGCTCAACCCCGACCTCGCCGCGACAGTCCGCGAGCGCCAGGCACAGGTGGCCGCCGAGGACGGCGTCGACCCGTCGCAGGTCCCCGCCGACGCCGTCACGGCATCGTTCTCCGGCCTCGACCCCGACATCTCGCCCGCCTACGCGGCGATCCAGGTGGAGCGGGTCGCGGCGGCGCGCGGCCTCGAGCCCGCTGCGGTCCAGCGGCTGGTCGACGAGCACACGTCCGGGCGCCCGCTCGGCGTGCTCGGGGAGCCGCGCGTGAACGTCCTGGCGCTGAACATCGCCATCCGGCAGCTCGGGTGAGAGACGATCGTCCCGTGACGGTGCACGATCAGGGCGAGGTGACGAGGCGGGGCCGCCTCATGGTCTACCTCGGCGCCGCGCCGGGCGTCGGCAAGACGTTCGCGATGCTCGACGAGGCGGCGCGCCGCAAGGGGCGCGGCACCGACGTCGTCGTGGGCCTCGTGGAGACGCACGGACGCGCGGCGACCGCGGCGAAGCTCGAAGGCCTCGAGATCGTGCCGCGGCGCGCGATCGACTACCGGGGCACCACGCTCACCGAGATGGACACCCCGGCGATCATCGCCCGGCGCCCCGAGGTCGTCCTCGTCGACGAGCTCGCGCACACCAACGCGCCCGGCTCCGAGCACGCCAAGCGGTGGCAGGACGTCCACGAGCTGCTTGACGCCGGGATCGACGTCGTCACCACCGTCAACGTCCAGCACCTCGCGTCCCTCACGGACGACGTCGAGGCCGTCACCGGGGTGCGGCAGCGCGAGACCGTGCCCGACCAGGTGGTGCGCGACGCCGACCAGATCCAGCTCGTCGACCTCTCGCCGCAGCAGCTGCGCCGGCGCCTCGCGCACGGCAACGTCTACCGGCCCGAGCAGATCGACGCCTCGCTGGGGTCCTACTTCCGCGAAGGCAACCTCACCGCGCTGCGCGAGCTCGCGCTGCTGTGGCTCGCCGACCGCGTCGACGACGCCCTGACCCGCTACCGCTCCGACCACGCCATCACCGGCACCTGGCCGGCGCGCGAGCGCATCGTCGTCGCCGTCACCGGCGGGCCCGAGACCGAGACGCTCATCCGGCGCGGCGCCCGCATCGCCCAGCGCGCGTCCGGCTCCGAGCTCATCGCCGTCCACGTGCTGCCCACCGACGGCCTGCCCGCCGCCACGCCCGCCGCCATCGCGACGCAGCGCGCGCTCGTCGAGTCCCTCGACGGGACGTTCCACACCGTCGTGGGGGAGGACGTCGCCTCCGCCGTCGTCGACTTCGCGCGCGGCGTCAACGCGACGATGATCATCGTCGGCGTCTCACGGCACTCGCGCTGGCGGCAGGCGTTCCTCGGTTCCACCGGCGCCGAGATCGCCCGCCTGTCCGGCACGGTCGACGTGCACCTCGTCACGCACGAGCGCGCCGGCGCCGGCCGGCGCGCGCGCTCACGGTGGTCCTCGCTGTCCCTGACCCGGCGGGTGCTCGGGTTCGTCGCCGCCGTCGTCGGGCCCGTGGCGCTCGCGGCGCTGCTGCTGCTGGTCGACGCCGCGCCCGCGGATCTGTCCAGCCCGCTGATGTTCTACCTCGCGCTCGTGGTGGGGGTGGCGATCCTGGGCGGGCTGTGGCCCGCGCAGCTCGCCGCGCTCGTGTCCTTCGCGTGCCTCAACTGGTTCTTCACCGAGCCGACGGGGCGGTTTACCGTCGCCAAGCCGAGCGAGCTGCTGGCGCTGGCCGTGTTCGTGGTGGTCGCGCTCGCCGTCGCCACGGTGGTGGACATCGCCGCGCGGCGCACGGTCGAGGCGTACCGGGCGCGGGCCGAGGCGTCCACGCTCGCCGCGCTGTCCCGCTCCGTGCTGTCCGGGGAGGACACGGCGCAGGCCGTCGTCGAGCGGCTGGCCGAGACGTTCGGGCTCGACGCCGTCCGCTTGGAGGAGCGCGCCGGCGACCGCGAGCCCTGGCAGGTCGTGGCGACGGCGTCGCCGCGCCCGGCGTCGGCCGACGGCGAGGCCTCCGAGGTCCGCATCGACGACGAGCACCGGCTGGTGCTCGTGGGACGCGCGCTGCCGGCGAGCGACCGGCAGGCCGTCGAGGCGTTCGGCGCGCAGGCGCGCATCGTGCTCGAGCACCGGCGGCTGCGCGAGGCCGCGTTCAGGGCGAAGGCGCTGGAGCAGGCGGAGGCCACGCGCACCGCGCTGCTGGCCGCCGTCTCGCACGACCTGCGGACGCCGCTCGCCTCGATCCGTGCCGCCGTCGACGGGCTGACCAGCCCCGACGTCGAGCTCGACCCCGAGGACACCGAGGCGCTCGAGACCACACTCGCCGAGTCGACCGCGCGGCTCGAGCGGCTCATCGACAACCTGCTCGACCTCTCGCGCCTGCAGACCGGGGCCGTCCGGCCGGTCACGCGCGCGGCGTCGCTCGAGGAGATCGTGCTGCTCGCCGTGGAGCCGTGGCTCGACGGCCTCGACCTCGACGTGCCCGAGGACCTGCCGCTGGTGCGCACCGACCCCGGGCTGCTGGAGCGCGTCGTGGCCAACCTCGTCTCCAACGCGGTGCGGCACTCCGGCTCGCGGGTCCGCGTCTGCGCCGGGCGCCTGCCGGACGGCGTCGTGGTGCGCGTCGTGGACACCGGGCCGGGGGTCCCGGACGACCGCAAGGAGACCATGTTCCAGCCGTTCCAGCGCCTGGGGGACACGTCGGGGACCGGGCTCGGCCTGGGTCTCGCGGTCGCGGACGGGCTCGCGCGCGCGGTGGGCGCGAGCGTCGTCGCCGAGGACACCCCCGGGGGCGGGCTCACGATGGTGGTGACGGTCCCGACGGCGTCGCCCGCGACGGAGGTGCCGGCGGCAGTGCTCGAGGCGCCTCCGGTGGTCGAGTCCACCTCGGCCCCTGAGCAGGCCTCCCGATGAGCCTGGGCAACCGCGTCCTCGTCGTCGACGACGACACGGGCCTCGCCAGGGCCCTGTCCATCAACCTGCGCGCCCACGGCTGGGAGGTGACGGTCGCGCACACGGGCACCGAGGCGCTCGACGCCGCGTCGACGGCGCGGCACGACGTCGTCGTGCTCGACCTGGGGCTGCCCGACGTGGCGGGGCTGGACGTCATCGCTGGCATCCGCGGGTGGTCGCACGTGCCGATCGTCGTGCTGTCCGCACGCCAGCTGGGCGAGGACAAGGTGGACGCGCTCGACGCCGGCGCCGACGACTACGTGACCAAGCCGTTCGCGATGAACGAGCTGCTCGCACGGCTGCGCGCGGCAGTGCGGCGCGCACAGCCGGCGGCCGAGTCGGACGAGCCGGTGGTCGAGGCGGGCGAGCTGGTCATCGACCTGGCCCGGCGCACGGTGACGCGCGCCGGGGCCGAGGTGCGGCTGAGCCCGACGGAGTGGGGGCTGCTCGAGGTGCTGGTGCGCAACCGTGGCCGCATGGTGGGCCGCCAGCAGCTCCTGCACGAGGTGTGGGGTCCGGCGTACTCGTCGGAGACGAACTACCTGCGGGTCTACAGCGCGCAGCTCCGCCGCAAGCTGGAGAAGGACCCGGCCCACCCGGAGCACATCCTGACCCACCCGGGAGCGGGCTACCGCTTCGAGCCGTAAGAGAGCCCGTTGTGGGACCCTGCGGCTCCGGTTTTCGGGGCTGTTGGCCGGAGCCGGAGGGTCCCACAACGGGGGTGTCAGGACACCCGTGCGAGCTGTTCGCGGACCTGGCGCTTCGCGCGGGTGAGCATGCCTGTCATGCCGTTCAGGCGTAGCGGGCTCACGGCTCGGTTGAGGCTCAGGGTCATCGCGTAGTCGTCCGGGACGGCGAGGACCTCCTCCGTCGACAGGCCCGTCAGGCCCTGCGCGAGGATCGACGCGAACCCGCGGGTCGTCGGTGCTTCCTGCGGCGCCGTCGCGTAGAAGTGCACGCCGTCGGGCTCGACCTCGGCGAACGCGCGC
The DNA here is from genome assembly GCF_049852175.1 of Xylanimonas sp. McL0601. Classification (GTDB taxonomy): domain Bacteria; phylum Actinomycetota; class Actinomycetes; order Actinomycetales; family Cellulomonadaceae; genus Xylanimonas. Next base: position 3,293,301 of record NZ_CP187527.1, on the reverse strand, counting down.
ACCGGCGACTGGCACTCCTCGACCTTCTCGAGCAGCGACGGGTGGTCGGCGTAGCGCGGCGGCAGCGCGGGGAGCTCGCCGGCGAACTCGAGGAGGAGCTGCAGCCGGTCGCGCTCGCCCAGCTCGAGGAAGCCGTCACGGATCTCGGCGAGCGCCTCAGGCAGCTCGGAGGAGTCGGTCATAGGTCCCAGTCTCTCGTGGAAACGGCTTCGACAGGCTCGGCCACCGACGGGGCCGGTGGTCGAGCCTGTCGAGACCAGGTGGTGCGGCTCAGGCGTGCGCGGCGGCCAGCGACGCCGGGACCGCGCCCGGCTCCGAGCCCGCGACGATCGGGACGCGCACCGCGTTGCCCCACTCCGTCCACGAGCCGTCGTAGTTGCGCACCTTCTCCAGGCCGAGCAGGAAGTGCAGCGCGAACCAGGTGTGCGACGAGCGCTCGCCGATGCGGCAGTAGGTGATGACCTCGTCGTCGGCGGTGATGCCCAGGCCGCCGGCCTGGTAGATCGCCTCGAGCTCGGCGCGGGACTTGTAGGTGCCGTCCGCGGCCACCGCCGTCGCCCAGGGGACGCTGCGCGCGGTGGGGATGTGGCCGCCGCGGAGCACGCCCTCCTCCGGGTAGTCCGGGATGTGCAGGCGCTCGCCCGTGAACTCCTGCGGCGAGCGGATGTCGACGAGCGGGCCCCGGCCGATGTGGGCGAGCACGTCCTCCTTGAAGGCACGGAAGGTGACGTCGTCGCGCTCGACGACGGGGTAGTCCACCGCGACCGGCGTCGTGGCGTCGGTGGTGAGCTCGCGGCCCTCGGCGACCCACAGGTTGCGGCCGCCGTCGAGCAGGCGCACGTCCTGGTGGCCGAACAGCGTGAAGACCCACGCCGAGTAGGCGGCCCACCAGTTGTTCTTGTCGCCGTAGAGCACGATCGTCGTGTCGCGGCCGATGCCCTTGGAGCCGAGCAGCTCGGCGAAGCCGGCGCCGTCGAGGTAGTCGCGCTCGACGGGCTGCAGCAGATCCGTGTGCCAGTCGACCTTGACGCTCCCGGGGATGTGGCCGGTCTCGTAGAGCAGCACGTCCTCGTCGGACTCGACGACGACGAGGTCGGTGGTGCCGGCGGCGAGCTGCTCGGCGAGCCACGCCGTCGTGACCAGGCGCTCGGGGTGGGCGTACTCGGCGATGCGCGGGGACGGGTCGAGGGGTGCGGGCATGGGTGCCTCCTGCGTGGTCCTTGCGGCCGGCGTCGTCGCGGCCGCTCACCGTGTACGCAACCACGTCCGGGCCGAGATTCGTCCACCTGGCGGGCAGTGTCTCGAAATATGGGACCAGCATGTGGACGGAGGTTCAGGCGGCGCTCCCGGACGCGCCCCGACGGGCTCCTACGCCGCCGCGTCCCGGCCGAGCAGCCGCAGCGCGTCGGCCCAGGCGTCGGCACCGGTCTCGTCCAGCGGCGCCGCGAAGACGCCGGGCGTCCCGCCGCGCGCCGCGATCATGCGGGCCTGGTCGTGCACGAGGCCGACGACCTCCTCGGACGGTCGGTAGTGCTGGCCCAGAGTCGTGGCGACGTCCCAGGCGTGGACCGCGGTGTCCAGGAGCTGCATAGCGAGCGCACCGGCGGCGGTGACGTCGCGGCGGAGCTCGGCGAGGTGCACGACGTCGTCGGGGGAGGCCCGCGCGAACGAGGCCCGGAGTGCGGCGGCGGACTCGTCCCACGCGGCGACGGCGTTCGCTGGAGTGATCTGCGGCCCGGCGTATGCCACCTCGGGCGCCGACCCGGCCCCGACGGCGGCCGCGAAGCCGGCGTTCTGCCCGACCATGTGCGACAGCAGCGCGGCAAGGTCCCAGCCCGCGCAGGGCGTGGCCAGGTCCAGCGGGCCGTGGCTCGCCTCCGCGACGTAGCGCGCGACGTCGTCCAGCAGGTCCGCGTGCAGGGCCCGGCGCTCCTCGTAGATCGTCATGGGTAGACCATCGCCGCAGCGAGGCCTGCCCGCACTCCTAAGCGGTCACCGCCGCCGTCGCCATCGTCCACTCCGCGAACCGCCCGACCGCGACCACCAGCGCGAGCACCAGCAGCACCACGTTCACGCCGAGCTGCTGCGTCTCCCCGCGGCGCACGTGCACGAGGATCGCGAGCAGCTGCAGCAGCACCAGCCCTGCGGCGGCGAGCGGCACCAGCCATACGAGCCTGCCGGCCGCCAGGGGGAGCACCAGCCCCAGCGCGCCCACGATCTCGCAGAGCCCGATGAACCGCACGACGACGTCGGGGAAGGCCCCGGCCCACGCCATCCGGTCGGCGAGCGCGCGCCCGCGCAGCAGCTTCACGCACCCGATCACGAGGTAGACGGCCGCGAGCAGCCCGGCCACGACCCACAGCAAGACGTCCACGCGTCCTCCCCTCACGGCCCGGCGTCGTCGCCGAGCCTCGGCCCGCACGCAAGGTAGCGCGCACGCCGGTGCGGCGGAACCACCCGCGCGGCGCGGCGCGCCGACGCCGTCAGGTGTCGTCAGCGCGGGCGCGGTGGCGCCGTCGTCCCCCGGACCACGAGCTCGGTCGGGAGGACCACGCGCTCGTTCCCCAGCCGGGTGCGGGACCGGAACTGCTCCAGCACCAGCCGCACGAGCTCGCGCCCGATGGCGCGGAAGTCCTGGCGCACCGTCGTCAGCGGCGGGTAGGTGAACTCGCCGAGAGCAATGCCGTCGAACCCGACGACGGAGACGTCGTCGGGGACGCGCCGACCGTGCTCGTGCAGGGCTCGGACGAGCCCGATCGCCATCTCGTCGTTGGCGCAGTAGACCGCGGTGACGTCGTCGTCCTCGGCGATCTGCTGCCCCACGCGGTAGCCGGACGCGGCCGTCCAGTCGCCGCGCCACAGCTGCGGCGGGCGGATGCCCGCCTCCTCGAGGCAGCGCCGCCACCCGGCGGCGCGCATGCTCGCGGGGTCGGAGTCCTCCGGGCCGGCCAGGTGGTGGACGGTGCGGTGGCCGAGCTCGAGGAGGTGCTGCGTGGCCGCGCGCGTGCCCTCGAGCTGGTCGGCGACGACGGCGGGGTAGTGGCCGACGAGGCGCGAGTCGGACACGACGACGGCGAGGCCGGGGGGCAGCGCGAGCGACTCCGGCGTCGCAGTCTCGGCGCGGATGATGACCAGGCCGTCGATGGCCAGGTGGGTGAGGCGCTGCGCGGCGTCCTGCCAGTCGCCGGGCTCGGGGCGACGGACGTCGACGAGGGTGACCGCGTAGTCCTCGGCCTGGGCGGCCTCGAGGACGCCCTCGGTGGTCAGGGCCTCGCCCGTGCGCTCGAACCGGTGGGCGAGCAGGCCGATCGTGCCGAACGCCCCGTTGCGCAGGGCGCGGGCGGCGTGGTTGGGGGAGTAGCCCAGCAGGTCCATCGCCTCGAGCACGCGCGCCCGGGTGTCGGCGCGGACGTAGTCCGCCCCGGTCGAGACGCGCGACACCGTCTGGGACGAGACACCGGCGAGGCGTGCGACGTCCTGGATGGACGGCCCGCGACGAGGGGTGGCCATAGAGCGGATCGTAGCCCGCCTGATGACGTCGACATCCCGCGCGGCGCGCTGCAGTCGTGATCATTCCGTGACGCTCGGACCGTTGACACAGACTCCGGCGCCGGGCGTATGTTCACGTCAACATTTGTCGGTCATGGTCGACCGCATCCGGACGAAGGAGTTCGACACGATGAGCGCACCGAAGCGCACGGCACGTGCCTGGCTCGCGGCGGCCGCCGCGTTGCCGTTGCTGGCGTCCCTCGCCGCCTGCGGCGGTTCCGGTGACGACGGTTCCTCCAACGCCTCGAGCGGCGGCAACTCGCTGACGGTGTGGGCATGGGACCCCAACTTCAACATCTACGCGATGAACGAGGCCGCGAAGATCTACAAGAAGGACCACCCGGACTTCACGCTCAAGGTCGTCGAGACGCCCTGGGACGACCTCCAGACCAAGCTCACGACGCTCGCCCAGTCGCAGCAGACGGACCAGCTCCCCGACATCTTCCTGGTGCAGAACAACGCGTTCCAGAAGAACGTCATCAACTACCCGGACCTGTTCGACGACTACGCCGACTCCAAGGTCGACTTCTCGAAGTTCCCGAAGTCTGTCGTGGACTACTCCACGGTCGACGGCGTCAACTACGGCATGCCGTTCGACAACGGCACCGCGATCACCGCGCTGCGGGCCGACGTGCTCCAGCAGGCCGGGTACACGGTCGCCGACTTCACGGACATCAGCTGGGACAAGTTCCTCGAGCAGGGCAAGGACGTCCTCGCCAAGACCGGCAAGCCGCTCCTGTCGGGCCAGGCCGGGGCGTCGGACACCATCATGATGATGCTGCAGTCGGCCGGCGCGTCGCTGTTCGACAAGGACGGCAAGCCCACCATCGCCGACAACCCGGCCCTTCTCGCCGCGATCGACACGTACCAGAAGCTCGTCCAGTCCGGCGTGTTCGTCGAGGTGAACTCGTGGGACGAGTACATCGGTACGTTCGTCAACGAGGACGTGGCCGGCACCATCAACGGCGTCTGGATCGTCGGCTCGATCCAGACGGCCGCCGACCAGTCCGGCAAGTGGGGCATCACCAACCTGCCGAAGCTCGAGGGCGTCCCCGACGCCACGAACTACTCGGCCAACGGCGGCTCGTCGTGGGCCGTCAGCTCCAACGCGAACCGTGACCTGGCGATCGACTTCCTCAACTCGACGTTCGCCGGCTCGACCGAGCTGTACGACACGATCCTGCCGAAGTCGGGCGCCCTGGCGAACTGGACCCCCGCGGGCGAGAGCGACGTGTACGCCCAGCCGCAGCCGTTCTTCGGCGGCGACAAGATCTTCCAGAAGGTCGTGGGCTTCTCCACCAAGGTGCCCAGCAACAACACCGGCGCCTACTACTACGAGGGCCGCGACGCCGTGAGCGCGGCAGTCACCAAGATCATGTCGGGCACGGACCCGAAGGCCGCGCTCGAGGAGGCACAGCAGACCGTCGAGTTCGCGATGAAGTGACCCGCTTGACGTGACCTGGGTGGGGGCCGGGCGACCGGCCCCCACCACCGGCCCCTCGAAAGGTGGTCCCCGTGTCGACGGCGACACTCTCGGTGCCGGAGCGGCGCCGCAGCCTCACCGGCTGGGCGTTCTTGTTCCCGGCCGCACTGCTCATCGCCTGGATGAACTTCTGGCCGATGATCCAGGCGTTCATCCTTTCCTTCAAGACCGGCCGCGGGACGCGTCTCGAGTGGGCCGACCCGTGGTGGTCGAACTACCAGCGGCTCCTCGAAGACGACATCTTCCACACCACGCTTCTCAACACCTTCATCTACCTCGTGGTGCAGGTGCCGATCATGCTGCTGCTCGCGCTCATCCTGGCGACGCTGCTCAACGACCCCCGGCTGCGGCTGCGCGGCATGTGGCGGACGGCGATCTTCCTGCCCTGCGCGGTCTCGCTGGTCGCGTACTCGCTCGTGTTCCGCACCCTGTTCTCGAACGAGGGCCTGGTGAACGACGCTCTGCGGGCCGTCGGGCTCATCGACCACCCGATCAACTGGCTCGGCACGCCCGGCACGGCGCGGCTCGTCATCATCCTGGGCCTGCTGTGGCGGTGGACCGGCTACAACATGGTCTTCTACCTGGCCGCGCTGCAGAACCTCGAGCCGACGACGTTCGAGGCGGCGCGCATCGACGGCGCCGGCCCCGTCAAGTCCTTCTGGTACGTCACCGTGCCGCAGCTCAAGCCGATGATCCTGCTGACGGCGATCTTGTCGACGAACGGCACGCTCCAGCTCTTCGACGAGTCCTACAACCTGACGCAGGGCGGCCCGGCCAACAGCTCGATGTCGATGGCGCACTACCTTTACGAGATCTCGTTCCACCGAAACCCGAACTTCGGCTACGCCTCTGCGCTGTCATACGCCATCCTGCTGATGGTGGCGGCGCTGGCCGCACTGCAGATGAAGGTGGGTGACCGGCGTGACTGAGCTCGCCACCAAGGTCGAACCCGTCGTCGCCCCGCCCGCCACACGGGCGCCGAGGCCTTCGCTGCGGCGGCTTCCCCGCTACGCCTTCCTCACCGTCGCCGCCGTCGTATCCGTCTTCCCGCTGTACTACATGGTCGTCTCGGCGACGAACACCAGCAAGGACGTCCTCGACTCCCGGCTGCTGCCGGGCGGGGCGCTGCTCGGCAACCTGGACAAGCTCTTCGCGCAGCAGGACGTCGCGAGCGCGATGTGGCACTCGTTCGTGAACGCGACCCTCACCACAGTGGGGGCGCTGGTGATCTGCTCGATCGCCGGGTACGGGTTCGAGGTGTTCCACTCGCGGGGCAAGGACCGCATGATGCGGATCCTGCTGCTGGCGATCATGATCCCGTTCGCCGCGACGATGATCCCGCTGTTCCGGATGTTCGCGAGGCTCGATCTCGTGAACTCGACGTTCGCAGTGATCCTGCCCGCGATCTCCACGCCGTTCCTCATCCTGCTCTTCCGCCAGGCCTCGCGCGGGTTCCCGCACGAGATCCTGGAGGCGGCCCGCCTGGACGGTCTGAGCGAGCTGTCGATCTTTGGCCGCATCTACCTGCCGACGATGCGCTCGACGTTCGCCGCAGCCGCGGTCATCACGTTCATGACGGCGTGGAACAACTTCCTGTGGCCCAAGGTCATCCTCGTCGACAACACCTACCAGACGATGCCGATGCTCCTGTCCAATCTCACGGCCGGGTACGTGACCGACTACGGGGTGCTCATGCTCGCCGTGCTGCTCGCGTCCCTGCCGACCGTCGTCATCTTCCTCGTCCTGCAGCGGTCGTTCGCCCAGGGCATCACTGGAGCAGTCAAGTGAACTTCGATCTCACCCGAGACCTCAACCGCATCGCCGACCCCACGTTCGTCGCCGAGAACCGGCTTCCCGCGCACTCCGACCACCGCTGGTTCGCGGACGACGGCGAGGCGGCCGCCGGGGCATCGAGCTTCGAGCAATGCCTCAACGGCCTGTGGAAGCTGCACTACGCGAAGAACCCCGCAGGCACGCTGCCCGAGTTCTGGGCAGCCGACACCTCGGGGTGGGACGACGTGCCCGTGCCCGCCCATCTGCAGCTGCTCGGCTACGACCGGCCGCAGTACACGAACGTCCAGTACCCGTGGGACGGGCACGAGCAGGTGGCGCCAGGGGAGGTGCCCACCGGGTACAACCCGGTCGGCAGCTACGTGAAGGACTACGAGCTCGACCGCCCGCTCGACCCGGGCGAGCGGCTGTCGGTCACGTTCCACGGCGCCGAGAGCGCGATCGCCGTCTGGCACAACGGCACGTACGTCGGGTACGGCACCGACGGGTACACGCCGTCGGAGTTCGACCTCACGCCCACGGTCGCCCCCGGCCTGAACCGCCTGGCCGTGCAGGTCATCAAGTTCTCTGGGCAGTCGTGGATCGAGGACCAGGACTTCTACCGGTTCTCCGGCATCTTCCGCGACGTGGTGCTGTACCGGCGTCCGGCCGTGCACCTGCAGGACGTCCGCGTCACCACCGAGGTGGCCCCCGACCGCGCGTCCGCCGTCGTGCGCGTGCGGGTCGCCCTCGACGGGGACGGTTCCGTGCGGGCCACGCTCGACGGCGTCGGCGCGCTCACCGCCGACGAGACCGGCGACCTCGCCGTCGTCGTCGACAAGCCGCGTCTCTGGAGCGCCGAGGACCCGCACCTGTACGCGCTGCGCCTCGAGGTGCTCGACGGCGCGGGAGCCGTCGTCGAGGTGGTGCCGCAGCGCGTGGGTATCCGCCGCTTCGGCATCGAGGGCGGCGTGCTGCGCGTGAACGGGCAGCGGGTGGTGTTCCGCGGCGTCAACCGGCACGAGTTCGGCCTGCAGGGCCGCGTGATGAGCCGCGAGCAGACGGAGGCGGACCTGCGCCTCATGAAGCGGGCGAACATCAACGCCGTCCGCACCAGCCACTACCCGAACAACTCGTTCTTCTACGAGCTCGCCGACCAGTACGGCCTCTACATCGTCGACGAGATGAACGTCGAGGCGCACGGCGTCTGGGACGAGATCATTCAGGGGCGGCGCCGCATCGAGGAGGCCGTGCCCGGGGACCGGTCCGAGTGGCGTCCCTCGCTGCTGGCGCGCGCCGAGGCGATGTTCGAGCGCGACAAGAACCACCCGTCGATCGTCATGTGGTCGTGCGGCAACGAGGCGTTCGGCGGCACCAACTTCCGCGACGTCGCCGACTGGTTCCGCGCGCACGACTCCCGGCCGGTCCACTACGAGGGCGTGGCGCACGACCCGCGCTACCCCGAGACCACCGACGTCGTCTCGCGGATGTACGCACCGGCCGCGGAGATCGAGGCGTTCCTGGCCGAGCACCGCGACAAGCCCTACATCCTGTGCGAGTACGCGCACGCGATGGGCAACTCGTTCGGCGCCGTCGAGAATTACACCGAGCTGGCCTATCGGGAGGCGCTGTTCCAGGGCGGCTTCATCTGGGACTTCTCCGACCAGGCGATCGCGCTGCGCGACCGCCACGGCCGGCCGTTCCTGGGGTACGGCGGCGACTGTGGCGAGGCGCCGCACGACGGAGAGTTCTGCGGCAACGGCATCGTGTTCGCCGACCACAGCCCGACGCCCAAGCTGCAGGAGGTGCGGCACGTCTACCAGCCCCTGCGCGTCGTGGTGGACGAGTCGTCGGTGGCAGTGGAGAACCGGCACCTGTTCACGGACGCCGCCGCGTTCGCGGCCGACGTCGTCGTCCGGCGCGAGGGCGTGACGGTCGCGAGGGCGCCGCTCGACGTGGCGCTCGCGCCGGGGGACAAGGCGACGTTCCCGCTGCCCGTCGCGGTGCCCGCCGTAGGTGGCGAGTACACCGTGGACGTCTCGTTCCGGCTGAGGTCCGCGACCGACTGGGCCGACGCCGGGCACGAGGTGGCGTTCGGGCAGGGCGTGGTGGTGCGGCCGGGCGTGCGCGCAGTCGTGCAGGCGCCGGCGCCTCGCGTGGTGCGCGGCATCCACAACATCGGCGTGCATGGCACGCACTTCAGCGCGCTCTTCTCGCAGATCCACGGTGGCCTCGCCTCCTACCGGTTCGGCCTGACGCACGACGGCGGCCGCGAGCTGCTCGCGTCCGTGCCGCGGCCGAGCTTCTGGCACGCGCCGACGTCCAACGAGTCGGGCTGGGGCATGCCGTTCGAGGACGGCTCATGGCTGCTCGCCTCCCGCTACGCGCGGGCGGCCCGCGGCGGCCCCGCGGTCACCGAGCACTTCGACTCGGTCGAGGTGCGGTACACGTACGAGCTGCCGACGGCGCCGGCGTCGAAGTGCGACGTCGCCTACCGGGTGTTCGGGGACGGGCGCATCGAGGTGACGCAGTCGCTGCGGCCGGGGGCGGGGCTCACCGATCCGCCCGAGGTGGGGCTGCTGCTCGAGACGTCGGCGGACCTGTCGCACCTGCGGTGGTACGGGGACGGGCCGGAGGAGTCGTACGTCGACCGGCGTGGCGGGGCGCGGCTCGGGGTGTTCTCGGCCGAGGTCGAGGACCAGCTCACGCCGTACCTGCGACCGCAGGAGGCCGGGAACCACACCGGGGTCCGGTGGGCGACCGTGACGGACGACCGGGGGCGGGGCCTGCGCCTCTCCTGCTCCAGTGCTCCGGAGAGCCTGGGGATGGAGCTCTCGGCCCTGCCGTGGACGCCGTTCGAGATCGAGAACGCGCGTCATCACACCGAGCTGCCGCCGATCCACCGCACGGTGCTGCGCCCCGCGCTCATGCGCCGCGGGGTGGGTGGCGACGACTCGTGGGGGGCGCGGACGCACCCGGAGTACCTGCTGCCGCGCGGGCAGGAGCTCGAGTTCCGGTTCACGTTCCAGGGGCTGTAGCACCGACGTGCCCGCCGCCGTGGATGGACTCCCGACGAGCCCACCCATCGCGGCGCGCGCCGGAGTCGGCGTGGGCCGGCAGGCTCAGGGCGCAGGGAGCAGACCGCGCTGCATCGCGACCGTGACCGCGTGGGTGCGGTCGTCGACGCCCAGCTTCGCGAACGCCCGCAGCAGGTGCGTCTTCACGGTGGCCTCGGTGATGAACAGCTCGCGCCCGATCGCGGCGTTCGACAGCCCGCGTGCCACACCGGCCAGCACCTCGAGCTCGCGCGCGGTGAGCCGCTCGCCGTCGCTGCGCATCTGCTGCACGAGCCGGGAGGCCACCGAGGGGGAGAGCGCCGACTCGCCGCGCGCCGCGCCGCGCACGCCGGCGACGAGCTGGTCCCGCGGAGTGTCCTTGAGCAGGTACCCGGTGGCCCCGGCCTCGACGGCGCGCAGGATGTCGGCGTCGGTCTCGTAGGTGGTGAGGACGAGGACCCGGACACCGGGCAGCTCGGCGACGATCCGCGCGGTGGCGGCGGCGCCGTCCAGCACCGGCATCCGCAGGTCCATGAGCACGAGGTCCGGCCGCAGCACCCGGGCGGCCTCGACCGCCGCGGCGCCGTCGGCGACCTCGCCCACAACCTCGACGTCGGGTTCGACCGTGAGCATCCCGACAAGCCCCGAGCGGACCACCGGGTGGTCGTCGGCCACCAGTACCCGCACCGTGCCCACCGCCTTCGCCGCCGTCACAGTGTCCTCGTCTCTGGCGCCGTGAGCGGCGCCTCCTTCTCGTCCCGCGGAGGCAGCTCCAGCCGTACCCGCGTCCCGCGCCCGGGCTCCCCGGCGACGTCGAGCGTCCCGCCACCGGCCGTGACGCGCTCGCGCATACCGCGCAGCCCGACGCCCTCGGCGGTGCCCGGTGCCAGGCCCCGCCCGTCGTCCAGCACCTCCAGCGCGATCGTGCCGTCGTCCCGCGCGAGGCGAAGCAGCACCCGGTGGGCGCCCGCGTGCTTGCGGACGTTGGCCAGCGCCTCCTGCGCGGCCCGCAGCACGACGACCTCGGTGTCCCGGTCGGGGGCGCCTGCGTCGCCCAGGCGGACGTCGACCTGGATGCCGGTCTCGGCCTGGAACCGCTCGGCCAGTCGCTCCAGTGCCTCGGCGATCGTCGCGTCCGCGAGCGCCGCGGGCCCGAACGCGGCGACCAGCGCCCGCGCCTCTGCCAGGTTCTCCCGGGCAACCCGTTCGACCTGCTCCACCCGGTGCCGCGCCAGCTGGGGCCGCCCGGCGTCGAGCTCCGCCTGCGCGGTCTGCGCGAGCATGACGACGCTGGTGAAGCCCTGCGCCAGGGTGTCGTGGATCTCCTGCGCCATCCGCGCCCGCTCCGCGAGCACGCCGGCGGCGTGGTTGCCGGCCGCGAGCTGCGCCTGTACGGCCTCCAGCTGCTCCAGCAGCAGGGCGCGCTCCTCGGACCGCTCGGTGACCCGCGTGACCCAGAAGCCGAGCGCCAGCGAGAACAGCAGCCCGACGGCCATCTGGCCCGCGAGCACCAGCACCTCCGGACCGTGCGCGTCGACCTCCAGCGCGGTACCGACGCACGAGGTCACGGCCATGATCGCCGACGCGACGACGCCCTCGGCCAGACGGGACGCGAAGAACCACACCTGCGAGAACCCGATGAACAGCAGGATCGAGCCGATCGAGCTCGTGCCGCTCGCCAGCGCCACGACTGCGATGAGCACGGCCAGGTACGCGCGGGTCAGCCGGACGTCGCCCCGCACTCCTCCGCGCCTACCGAACGTCAGGTAGGCGACGAGCAGGAGGACCAGCGCGCCGACCGCGGACAGCGTCGGCGGGCCGGGTGGCAGGCCGTCGACGACGGCGATCGACACCGCGCAGATCGCCAGCAGGGCGTAGAACAAGATGTCCCAGCCGAGCAGCGCACGCCGCCAGAACTCCTGACGCTCCTGCGTCCGCGGGGTGCGGGCGGCCGCAGGCGCGCGCCCCGCTCCGGACGCCGTGCGCACCTCGAGCCCGTCCACGGGTCCAGTGTGGCGTGCCGAGAGCTCAGCCGTCGTCACGCCGCCGCCACCGGAACGTCCGCACGCCGACCACGAGCCCGACGGCCAGCCAGGCGACCAGGACCGCCGCGATGGCGCCGTGCTGCCAGGACCCCGACGGCTCCAGCGAGGCCGCCTCGTCCGGCAGGAACACCGACCGCATGCCCTGCGCCATCCACTTGAGCGGGAACACCGACGCCACCCGCTGCATCCACGACGGCAGGTCGTAGAACACGAAGAACACGCCGGAGATGAACTGCAGCACCAGCACGACCGGCGTGACCACGGTGCTCGCGGACCGGCCGGACCGCGGCAGCGAGGAGAACCCGACGCCGCACACCGCGCCGGTGGCGACGCCGAGCACGAACACCCACGCGAACGTTACCCAGCCCGACGCGTCCGGCATGTCGACGTCGAACAGCAGCGCGGCGACCGTGAGCAGCAGCGCGACCTGCACCACCGACACGAGCAGCACCTGGCCGACCTTGCCGAGGAAGTACGCGGCCGGCGGCAGCGGAGTGCCGCGGAGCCGCTTGAGCCCGCCCTCGTCCCGCTCGACGGGGATGGAGATGGCCAGCGACTGGAACGACGACAGCAGGACGCCGGTCGCGATCATGCCGGGCAGGAAGTACTGCGTGAACGGCACGCTGGCCGCGACCTCGGCGCCGTCCCGGCCGAACACCGTCGCGAAGATGGTCAGCATGACGATCGGGTAAGCGAAGATGAAGATGATCGCGTCCCGCTCCCGGAAGAACCCGCGGACCTCGTACCGTGCGCGCTCGACGCCGAGGCGCAGCGTGCCCGGCACGCGCGTGGCGGCAGGACGGGTCGGCAGGGTCGTGGCGCTCATCGGGCGGCCCCCATCGCGAGAGCAGGGGCGGGGGTGGCGGCAGCAGCCGCGTCGTCGTCGGCGATCAGGCCCAGGTACACGTCCTCGAGCGTCGGCCGGAGCACCTGCAGGCCGGGCACCTCGCCGGTCGCGCCGGTGAGCCGCGAGGCCAGGGCCGTGACCATCGCGGTGGGGGCGTCGGTACGCTCCTCGCACCTGACGCCGCTCTCCGTCCAGCGCACGACGGCCTGCCGCGCGGACCGGCCGCCGAGGTCGGCGGGGGTGTCGACCGCGACGACCCGGCCGGACCGCACGACGGCGACCCGGTCCGCCAGGTGCTCGGCCTCCTCCAGGTAGTGCGTCGTCAGCAGGATGGTCGTACCGCCGTCGCGCAGGCCGGTGATGAGATCCCAGAACGCGTGCCGGGCCTCTGGGTCGAACCCGGTGGTCGGCTCGTCCAGGAACAGCAGCTCGGGCCGCCCGACGATGCCGAGGGCGACGTCGAGCCGCCGCCGCTGGCCGCCGGAGAGCTGCCGGGTGCGGCTGCGCGCCTTCTCGCGCAGCCCGACGGCGTCGATCACCTCGTCGGGGTCGCGCGGGTCGGGGTAGTACCGGGCGAAGTGGCGCACGAGCTCGGAGACCGTCGCCTCCGCGAGGTCGTTCGTGCCCTGCAGCACGATGCCGACGCGGGCGCGCCAGTCCCTCCCCGCGGTCCGTGGGTCGACGCCGAGCACGCGGACGTCGCCGCCGTCCCGGTGCCGGTATCCCTCGAGGATCTCGATGGTCGTCGTCTTGCCGGCTCCGTTGGGCCCGAGCACGGCGACGACCTCGCCGCGTGCCACCGTGAGGTCCAGCCCGTCGACGGCGTGCTTGTCGCCGTACCGCTTCTGCAGCCCGGTCACCCGGACCGCGAGGTCGTTGTCGTCCATGGCAGCCAGCCTGTCGGGGGCAGGGGCGACGCCGCGACGACCGGCAGACGGGGCGCTGGGTCCACCGATCGGTGGACGCGCAGGTCAGACGCCGGTCACCGCGACGACTGCGGCCGCCCCGATCGTCACGAGCGCGACGAACACGTAGAACGACAACCGCATGCGGTGGCCGGCCGCTCGCAGCAGGGCGGCGACGACGAGCGCCGCCACGGCGAGCAGAGGAGCGTCGACGACGCCCGCCTGGTCGGGTGGGACGTGGATCGCGCGCAGGAGCTCCCGCGGCAGGTCGAGCATCGGCTCGCCCCGCTGGACGGGCCCGACCTGGAACATCAGGACCGTGCCGGCCACCGCCGCGAGCGCCAGCAGGCGCGGCACCGTGCGAAGCAGCGCGCCGCATGCCCGCATGGGCCAGCGCCGACGTCGTGCCGAGGGCGCCTGGGGTTCGGTGGCCGCCGGTCGTTCCGGGGTGGGGTACGGCCGGGTGGGATCGCCGAACCCGGCGGGCGGCTGCGCGACGGTCGGCGGCTGCCCGAGCGCCGGTGCAGGCCCACGCATCGTCGCGGGGCCGGCCGCCTGGACCGACGGGGGCTGCGGCGACGGGCCGAGGTGCTTCACCGGGCTCGTACGAGGGCGGTACGACGGCGGCGCCAGGCGCGCCACCACGGTGGCGGCCGCGTCCGGGCCGCGCAGGACCTGCGTCGGCGACGGAAGGACGGGTCCTCGCCGGGGCGCGCCGGCCGGACGCGCTGGGGGCGGCGCCGACTGCGGGTTCCGGTATGCCCGCCATCCACGCAGGCTGTCGGGGTACCCGCCCGGGGGAGCGGCGGCCTGCCACCGCATGGCCTGCCAGATCCAGTCCTTGATCTGGGCCGGCGTGCTGCCATGGGCGACCTGCGCACCGATGCTGGCGACGTGGTCGGCGATGACCTGCTCGGCGGCACCGTCGAACCCGTCGTCGTGGAGCTCGCAGAGCACGCTCATGAGCGTGGCGTCGTAGACCAGCGCGTGCCAGGGCGCCGTCGCCGTCGCCGCGGCCGCAGCCGCCTTCGCCTCCGTGCCCGGCCGCACCATGATCTTCGTCGGCCGTCCGGCGTAGGCGTGCAGGTCGAAGGTGAGCCCGGCGACCGGGCCGAGCGCCTGCTCGGCCGCCGTCAGGCCGCCGCCCACGATCGTGTCGGTGAGCAGCAGCGTCCCGTCGTCGGCCTCGCCGGCGAGCCGGGCGCGAAGCACCTGCGTGAGGCTCTCCAGCGCCGGGCGGTGGTCGGGCCGGTACCGGGTCATCGCGAGGACCAGCCCGAGCACGTGCCTGTCGATCGCCGGCGACAGGGCGAGCGTGCGTACGTCGCCGGGGGCTACCTCGACGAGGTCCTCCGCGTGGACGTCTCGGCCGAGGAAGTTCAGGTCCGGCGGCAGGCTGCCGGTGCTTGCGAACACCAGCAGCAAGCCCAGCGAGTAGACGTCCGAGCGTGGGTGGACGCGCCGGGTGAACAGCTCCGGCGCCATGTAGGCGAGGGTCCCGGCCGGCTGGGTCGACGTCGCGGCGTCGAACACCTTGGCGACGCCGAGGTCGATCAGGACCGCCCGGTCGCCGTCGATCATGATGTTCGCGGGCTTCAGGTCGCGGTGGATGCACTGCTGCTCCTGCAGGACGCGCAGGGCGGACACGAGCTGGTCGGCCAGGCGCAGCGCCCGGCGCGCGTCGAGCGGACCGGCCTCGCGCACGTGGTCGCTCAGGGTCCGGCCCGGCACGAGCTCCATCGCGAACCACGGCTGGGCCTCGCCGAGCCCCGTCTGGAGGAGCCGTGGGAAGCCTCGGCCTCCCACCTTCTCCAGCAGCCGCGCCTCCAGCGCGAAGCGCTCGCGGGCGCCGTCGTACTGGCTGGTCAGCACCTTGAGGGCGACCTCCGTGCCGTCGTCGTCGACGGCGCGGTACACGTGTGCGAACCCGCCGTGGCCGAGCGCCTCGCCGACCGTGAACGGGCCGACCTTGGCCCCGGTCGCGGGGATGGTGCGCACCGGCGCAGCGGGCGGGACTGTCGCGGCCAGTGCGACCGGCGCGGCCGACGGCGGGGGTGGCGGCGGCACGGGACCCGGGTCGACCACACCGGTCGGCGTGGGTGTGCTCTGCTCGAAGCCGGGCATGCGCGCAACGTACCAAGAAGCGCGCGGACGGGCGCCCGCGCCGAGGCGGTGGGGTGGGCGGACCGTTCACGACCCCGTGGCGATCCTCCCGGTCGGCCGAGGCCGAGCGACCGTTCAAGCTCCTCTGAGGCGCTCCCACCCACGCCGGAGATCGGGTCCGTGGGCAACGAAGTTGCCCACAGTCTGCCATCTGACCCTGGTTGATCGAACACATGTTCGATAGGCTTCCAGCGTGGTCGGCGGAGGCGCGAAGGGTCAGATGATGGGCGGTAGCCCAGGCATTGGCGTGCCCTCGACGGATCGTCTGAGCGGTGACCATCGACGGGTGGATGCTGCCTCCGCGCTGGCCGCACTGGCCCCTCTCGCAGGCGCGGTGATCGAGGACGACGGTTCTCTCGCGGCGCGGCTGGGCGACCAGCCGGGACTCGTCGACTCGATGCTGGGCCGGTCTTTCCTGGACCCGTCAGGCGCGGTGGGCGGGCGAGACGGGCTGCCTGCCGAAGCGGTCGCGCTGATCGACGTGCACGGCGCCGTCGGGCCCGCAGAGCTGGACGCCACCCTCGAGGCGATCATCGCGGTGCGCACGCAGATGAACGCACTGGAGGCGCGGGAGGCGCTCCTGCTGGAGCGGGTTCGCCGACAGGCGCTGCGCGCCGAGACCGCACTGCTGGACGGGGCGGAGCCGATGGTGCGCGCGGCGAGCGTCGACCGACGGCGTGAGCTGGCCCATCGGGCGGTGGTGGCCGAGGTCGCGCTGGCGGTGCACCAGGAGGAGCACGCCGTGGCCGCGCGCATGGATCGCGCCCAGGCGCTGGTGGCACGGGCGCCGCGCACCCTGGCCGGGGCGGTGGAAGGGCAGGTGCCGTGGGCCAACGCAGCGCGCGTCGCACACGCCGTGGCCGAGCTCGACGAGCGAGCGGCTGCCCGGCTGGACGCCGAGGTCGCACACGCGGCCAGCTGTCAGAACGCTCGCCGGTTTGCGCGCACGGTGCGCAGGGCGCGCGAGCGTGTCCACGCCACGCCACCGGAGGTGCGGCACGCGGAGGCCGCGACGAAGCGCGGGGTGTGGGTCGATCCGGCCGCCGACGGCATGGCATACCTGACGCTGTTCGCCCCGGCTCCGGCGGTGCACGCGATCGCCGACCGGATCACCACCGTCGGGCGCTCGGCCCGTGGGGAGGGTGACGGGCGCACCCTGGCCCAGCTGCGTGCCGACGTGGCCTGCGCCCTCCTGCTGGACGACGGCACCTTGGACGACGGCACCCTGGACCTGCAACCCGGGAGCGGCGCCGAGAACGCCGAGCTCGAGGCGGAACCCTTCGGCCGCAACGGGTTCTCCCTGGCCGCCGTGGCCCGCTCGGTGCGCCCGAAGATCTACGTGACAGTCCCGGTCCTCACATTGCTGGACCGCACGGATGAGCCCGCCCTGTTGGACGGCACGGTCCCGATCGCCCCGGACACCGCCCGTGAGCTGGCTGGCCTGGCGACGTCGTTCACCCGGCTGCTGACCCACCCCGAGACCGGGCAGATCCTGGCGGTCGGCTCGGAGTCGTACCGGCCACCGGCCGACCTACGGCACTACCTCAAGGTCCGCGACTCCACTTGCCGGTTCCCCGGCTGCGCGCGTCCGGCATCGGCCGCCGACGACGACCACACGCTCGCCCACGCCGACGGCGGCCGCACCGAGGCGGGCAATCTGGCCGCGTTATGCCGTCGCCATCACGTGCTCAAGCACCAGTCACGTTTCACGGTCCGCCACACGAGCAGTCGGGACGGCACCCTGATCTGGACCACGCCGACGGGCCGCACCCTCACCAGCCGTCCCGACCCCGTCCCGACGACCCTCCACCGGAGCACCCGGCCGCCAGCTCAAGAGTTCGTACCTGACTGCGGTGACCCACCCTTCTGAGGCGCTCGTCCCTGCGACAATCGCCCGGTGCTCACCACCCGCGACCTCCCGCTCCTGACCGACCCTGGCACGATCGGCCGCGGCGAGCGGTACGCCCGCCAGGACCGGGTCACCGTCGTCGGACGCTCCGGCACCGAGGTCCAGGCCGTCGTCGCGGGCACCGACGACTACCACGTGCGCGTCACCGCGACGGGCGGCGAGTGCGACTGCCCGGTCGGCGGGTTCTGCAAGCACTGCGTCGCCGTCGTCGTCGCGCTGGACGAGGGGCTGGTCCGTGCCGGAGCCGCCGGGACTGCCACGGCCGACGGCGCGGGTGCTGCCGCCGGCACCAACCCCGTGCTCGCCTGGGCGGCTGCGCTCGACCGCGCGGCGCTCGCCGACCTGATGGCGCTCGCGGCCGAGACGGTCCCAGGCGTCTACGACCTGCTCGCGGCGGCGTACCTCACCGCGACGGGCGACCTCACGGAGCTCAAGGCCCTGGTCGACGACGTGCTCAAGCCGCGGCGCTCGTTCTACGAGTACCGCCATGCGAACGCGTACGCGACCGAGGCCGCGAGCGTGGCCGACACCGTCGCCGAGCTCGCCGAGACCGCGACGCCGGAGCTGCTGCCGCTGGTCGAGCGCGCGGTGACGCTCGTCGTCCGCACGATCCTGCGCGCCGACGACTCGTCCGGGATGATCGGCGACGTCGTCGCGCAGCTCCTCGAGGCGCACCGCGCTGCGGCTGCGGGGCTGCACGGCACCCTGGACGCCAAGGCCCGCCGGCGCCTGGCCACGTGGCTGCACAAGTTCATGTTCGATGGCAAGCAGGACTTCTTCGTCGTCGACGTGGACCGGTACGCGACGGCGCTCGGCGAGGTCGGCGTCGCGCACTACGCGGCCCTCGTCGACAAGAGCGCCGCCGCGGCCGGGCTCACCGAGGCCGACCTGGCAGACCGTCGCCGCTTCCGGTCCCCGGCGTCCGAGGTTCGGTACGCGCGGCAGCGGCTTGCCATCGCGGCCCGTGACGCCGACCGGATCCTCGCTGCGTACGGCGGCGAGCCGACCGCGCAGCACGAGGCGATCGCCCTGGTGGAGGCCTACGACGACGCCGGGCTGCCGCGCAACGCGGTTCGGTGGGCGCGCGCCGGCGCTGCACTGAGCCCCACGCACCGGCATGGCGTTCTCGTCGACCGGCTCGTGCGCGACGCCGACGAGCGCGGCGACCTGCAGGAGGTCGAGGAGCTGCGCGAACGGCACCTGGCGGTGTCGCCCAGCACGGCGACGTTCGCCGCGTGGCGCGCCGCCGCGCAGGCGTCCGAGCAGTGGTCCGTCTCCGCGCAGGAGCGCACCGAGGAGATGCTGCGCGAGCGCGCACCGCACGTGCTGCTCGCCGTCCTCCTAGCCGAGGGGCGCGACGACGACGCCCGAGCTCGCGCACGCCGACGCCGGAGCGACGTCGCACGAGGGGTGGGGGCGGCTCCTCGACCGGCGTGCAGCGACCCACCCCGCCGACGTGCTGCCGATCTACCGGGCCCGGATCGAGCAGACGCTGTCCGTCACGGACAAGAGCGCCTACCACCAGGCCGCGCGGGACCTGCTGTCCATGCGTGCCGCCGCTCAGGCGGCCGGGGAGGCGCACACCGCACGGTTCGAGGCGTTCCGTGCTGCCACCGTCGAGGCGAACCGGCGCCGGCCGACCTGCATCGAGATCTTCCGTCGCAGCGGGCTGCTGTGAGGTGGTCGGGTGCGCGAGGTGTGTCGACCACATGCACGGCACGGGCGCCTGATGGGACCGTGACGACCCAGCGGCGCTAGGTGCGCGGGGAGCCGTCCGGCGTGTGGACGGACGGCCGCAGCGCGACGAGCGGCAGCCGGTGCGGCAGCCGCCGACGGGCCTCGTCGGTGTCCCGGTAGTCGAACCCGGCGAGGTCCCGCAGCAGGCGGCGCAGCATGGGCCGCAGCGGGCCGTACCGCTGCTCGTAGGCCCGCAGGATGTCGATCGCCTCCTGGTCGCCGACCGCGCGCCACGTCGCCGGGCGCGGACCGCGGCCGAAGCTCACCCAGGCGGCCCTGCCCGCGCGCAGGTTGCGCAGCCAGTCCGCGTTCGGCCCCATGCCCGCGATCACGACCGCCTCGCCGGTGCGGGCGTCGTAGCTGAGGACCTCGAGCACCGCCCGATGACGCACGCCGGTGCGCCGGCCCGTGTGCACGAGCTGCAGGAACCGGTGGCCGAGCAGCCGCCCGAGGCCGCGGTCGTAGACGGCGTTGGGCGCCGCGAACGCGCGGCGGGCCCAGGCGGGCAGCGGCGTCGTCGTCGGGGAGGCCACCCCTCGACGGTACGCGGGCCGTCGAGGGGCGGCGTCCCAGGCATCCGGTGGGCGGCACGGACTGACGCCCGCCGCTCGCGACCAGATCGCAGCCGGATCCCGCTCAGCCTGCCAGGTAGCGCTGGTACGCGACCGTCGTCAGGAACGGCGGGAAGTCCTCGCCCAGCGCGACCTCCCCGAACACCGATGCCGCGTCGTCGTACCGGTCGCCCTCGAAACGGTCGAGCCCGGCCAGCACCTCCTCGAGCACCCCCAGAGCCCGCTCGCGGGTCACCTCGCCGTGCTCGGTCCGGATCCCCGACGCGATCCACTGCCACACCTGCGAGCGCGAGATCTCGGCGGTCGCGGCGTCCTCCATGAGGTTGTCGATGGCCGCCGCGCCCGTGCCGCGCAACCACGACGCGATGTAGCGCACGCCCACGGAGATGTTGGAGCGCAGCCCGCACTCCGTCACCGAGGCGCCGGCACGCCCGGCGGAGGCGACGTCGAGCAGCTCGGCCTGACCCACCCGCACGTCCTCGCGAAGCCGCGAGACCTGGTGCGGGCGGTCGCCGAGCACGGCGTCGAGCTCCGCGAGCGCCGTGGGGATGAGGTCCGGGTGCGCGACCCACGTCCCGTCGAACCCGTCGCCGGCCTCGCGGCGCTTGTCCTCCGCCACCTTGTCCAGGGCACGTGATGTGACCTCGGGCCGTCGGCGGTCGGGGATGAACGCGCTCATGCCGCCGATGGCGTGGGCCCCGCGCCGGTGGCACGTGGCGACGAGCAGCTCGGTGTAGGCGCGCATGAACGGGGCAGTCATCGTGACCTGGTTGCGATCCGGCAGCACGTAGCTCGAGCCCCGGGTCCGCAGGTTCTTGATGATCGAGAACAGGTAGTCCCAGCGCCCCGCGTTGAGGCCGGCGGCGTGCTCGCGCAGCTCGAAGAGGATCTCCTCCATCGCGAACGCCGCGGGGAGCGTCTCGATGAGCACCGTCGCGCGGATCGTGCCGCGCGGGATGCCGATCGCGTCCTGCGCCGCCTCGAACACCCGGTTCCACAGCCGCGCCTCGCGGTACCCCTCGAGCTTGGGCAGGTAGAAGTACGGTCCGCGTCCGCGCGCGATCAGCTCGGCGGCGTTGTGGAAGAAGTACAGCCCGAAGTCGACCAGCGAGCCCGACGCCGCGGTCACGGTCCCGTCGGCGTGCTGCACGCGCAGGTGCGCCTCGGGCAGGTGCCAGCCGCGGGGCCGGAACACGATGGTCGGCAGGTCGGTGAGCCGCTCGGACCGCAGGCGGTACTCGCGCCCCTCCGGTGTGGTGTGCGAGAGCGTGCCCCGGATGGCGTCGCGCAGCGCGAGCTGGCCGCCGACGACGTTCTCCCACGTCGGCGCGGAGGCGTCCTCGGCGTCGGCGAGCCACACGCGCGCCCCGGAGTTGAGCGCGTTGATCGTCATCTTGGGGTCGGTCGGGCCGGTGATCTCGACGCGGCGGTCCTCGAGGCCAGGGGCGCCGGCGCTGCCCGCGACGCGCCAGGCGGCGTCGCGCAGCGGGCGCGTGACGGGGTCGAAGTCAGGGTCCTGACCGCCCGCGACGGCGGCCGCGCGCCGGGCGCGAGCGGCCAGCAGCTCGGCCTGCGGCTCGGCGAACCGCTCGTGCAGCATCGCGAGGAACTCGAGCGCCTCGGGCGTGAGGATCTCGTCGTCGCGCGCGGTGGCGCGGCGGGTGACGGTGAGCTGGGTCTCGGACATCGCGTCGGGGATGGGGCGTTCGGTGAGCGTGGTCATTCTGGGTTCCTCCTGGCATGAAGGGGGCTGCGGCGGAGTGGTCTCGACGGGCTCGACCACCGGCTCGGCAGCGGTCAGTGGAACTGGGCCGTCTCGGTGGAGCCGGCGAGCGCCAGGGTCGTGGCGGTGGGGTTGAGCGCGGTGGCGATGCGGTCGAAGTAGCCGGTGCCGACCTCGCGCTGGTGCTTGGTGGCGGTGTAGCCGCGCTGCTCGGAGGCCAGCTCGGCCTCCTGCAGGCGCACGTACGCGGTCATCTGTTCGCGGGCGTACCCGTGGGCGAGGTCGAACATCGAGTGGTTGAGGGCGTGGAAGCCGGCCAGGGTGATGAATTGGAAGGCGTAGCCCATCGCGCCGAGCTCGCGCTGGAAGGTCGCGATCTCCGCGTCGTCGAGGTGGGCCCGCCAGTTGAACGACGGCGAGCAGTTGTAGGCGAGCAGCTGGTCCGGGAACTCGGCGCGCACGCCCTCGGCAAAGGCCTTCGCGACGGAGAGGTCCGGCGTGCCCGTCTCCATCCACAGCAGGTCGGCGTGCGGGGCGTAGGCTCGGGCGCGGGCGATCGACGGCTCGATGCCGTTGCGCACCTCGTAGAAGCCCTCCGCCGTGCGACGGCCGGTCAGGAACGGGCGGTCGCGCTCGTCGACGTCGGACGTCAGCAGCGTCGCGGCCTCGGCGTCGGTGCGGGCGATGACCACGGTGGGCACCCCGGCGACGTCGGCGGCGAGGCGGGCGGCGTTGAGCGTGCGGACGTGCTGCTGCGTGGGCACCAGCACCTTGCCGCCCAGGTGGCCGCACTTCTTCTCGCTCGCGAGCTGGTCCTCCCAGTGCACCCCGGCCGCGCCGGCGCTGATCATCGCCGACATCAGCTCGTAGGCGTTGAGCGGGCCGCCGAACCCGGCCTCGGCGTCCGCGACGATCGGGGCGAGCCAGTCCTCGACGGTGCGGATGCCGTCCGTGCGCTCGACCTGGTCGGCGCGCAGCAGCGCGTTGTTGATACGGCGCACCACCGTGGGCACGGAGTTGGCGGGGTAGAGCGACTGGTCGGGGTACGTCTGGCCGGCGTTGTTGGCGTCGCCGGCCACCTGCCAGCCGGACAGGTAGATGGCGCGCAGCCCGGCCTTGACCTGCTGCACGGCCTGGTTGCCGGTGAGCGCGCCGAGCGCGTTGACGAAGTCGTCGGTGTGCAGCCGCTCCCACAGCAGCTCGGCGCCGCGGCGGGCGAGCGTGTGCTCCTCCTGGACCGACCCGCGGAGCCCGACGACGTCGTCCGCCGTGTACGTGCGCTCGACGCCGGCCCAGCGCGGGTCGGTGGCCCACTGCTCGGCGAGCTCGGTGGCGGTCTGGACCGTGTCTCCCGGGCGGCCGGCGGTCGTCGGGGCGGGGCGGTCGGTGAGCGCGGTCATGGGGTGCTCCTCGGGTCGTCGCGTCGTGGCTCTCGGCCCTGCTCGACGGCGGTGAGACGGCGTCGCAGCGGGGCGTGACATCGACGTTCCTCCGGCTGGCATCGTTCGCGCCAGCGCTGCGGGGAAGAAGTTTCGGCGTTCTTCTCCTTGAGCGAAGGTGTGGCGTGTGTCACCCTGAGTCATGGTTATCTCGACGTCGAGAGATCTTGGCCCGAGTCCCGTGCCTCTCGCGGACGAGCCCGACGCGCTCACCATCGGCCGTCGCATCCGCCACCTGCGCACGCAGAAGGGGATGACGCTCGAGCAGCTCGCCACAGCCATCGGCAAGGCGCCGTCGCAGGTCTCGCTGCTGGAGAACGGCAAGCGTGGGCCCACGGTCGCCCGCCTGCAGGCCGTCGCACGGGCGCTCGGCGCGGGGGTCGAGGACCTGCTCGCCCCGCAGCCGCCGTCGCGCCGCGACGCCCTGGAGATCGAGCTCGAGCGTGCCCAGCGCGGGCCGCTCTTCGACACTCTGGGCGTCCGGCCGGTGCGCGTGGGACGCAGTCTCCCCACGGACGCGCTCGAGGCGATCGTCGCGCTCCAGCGCGAGCTCGAGCGGCTGCACACCGAGCGAGCCCTCACGCCCGAGGAGGCGCGCCGCGCCAACACCGAGCTGCGCGCCGCGATGCGCGCACAGGACAACTACTTCCCCGAGCTCGAGATCGTCGCGCGCCGCCTGCTCGACGACGTCGGGCACCGCGGCGGGCCGCTGCCGCAGCGCCAGGCCGGCGACCTCGCGACCCACCTCGGGTTCGAGATCCACTACGTGCCGGACCTGCCGCACTCGACGCGCGCGGTGATCGACCGGCGCCACCACCGCGTCTACCTGCCGAGCGACGGCATCCGCGGCCGCTCCGACGCCCGCTCGGCTCTGCTGCAGGCGCTCGCGTCGCACGTGCTGGAGCACACCGAGCCGCGCGACTACGGCGAGCTGCTGCGGCAGCGCGTCGAGGCGAACTACCTGTGCGCCGCGCTGCTGCTGCCCGAGCGGGACGCCGTGCGGTTCCTGCGCGGCGCCAAGGAGCAGCGGGCCATCTCGATCGAGGACCTGCGCGACGCCTTCGCGGTCTCGTACGAGACGGCCGCGCACCGGTTCACGAACCTCGCGACCCGGCAGCTCGGCATCCCGGTGCACTTCATGAAGGTCCACGAGTCCGGGGTCATCCACAAGGCCTACGAGAACGACGGCGTCCGGTTCCCCACGGACGCGCTCGGCACGGTCGAGGGGCAGTACGTGTGCAAGCACTGGACGGCGCGCGTGGTGTTCACGGTGCCCGACCGGCTCGCGCCCTACTACCAGTACACGGACACCTCGACGGGCACGTACTGGTGCACGTCGCGGGTCAGCGACACCGCCGACGGGCTGTTCTCGGTCTCCGTGGGCGTGCCGTACGCGCAGGTCAAGTGGTTCCTGGGCCGCGAGACGACGGCGCGGGCGTCGTCGCGCTGCCCGGACGAGTCGTGCTGCCGCCGCCCGCCGGCCCCGCTCGCGGCCCGCTGGGCCGGCCACGCGTTCCCGAGCGCCCGCCCGCACGCGTCGATGCTCGCGGCGATGCCGCAGGGCGCGATGCCGGGCGTGGACCAGACGGAGGTCTACGAGTTCCTGGACCGCCACGCCCCGGCAGCGAGGTGACCGACGCCAGCCTGCGAGGTGACCCACGCCCGCGAGGTGGTGAGCGGCCCGGAGTGTGTCCGTTGCGGCGATGTGCGCGCAACGCGCAACCTGGCACACCGCATGTGCAGGAATGCACATCACTGCCTACCGTGGGGAAGTGACGACGTCGTCCTCCCGCACCCCCTCCGCCGACCAGCTGCTCGTGCTCCTCGAGGTCGCCCGCACCGGCCGGTACACCACGGCGGCGCAGGTCCTCGGGCTGACGCACACCACCGTGGCCCGGAACGTCGCCGCCCTCGAGCGGTCGCTCGGCGGCCGCGCGCTGGTGCGTGGCGCCGACGGCTGGGAGCTCACGGAGCTGGGGGAGCGCGCCGCGCGCGCGGCCGAGGCCGTGGCCCGTGCGCTGGCCCGCCTGGCCGACGGGGAGGCTGTCACCGACCCCGTCGCCGGTGTCGTGCGCATGACCGCCACCGACAGCTTCAGCGCGTATCTGGCCGCGCCGGCCGTGGCCGACCTCCGGGCGCGGCACCCCGAGCTGTCGGTCGAGATCGTCACCGTCACGCGCCGCGCGGCGCAGCACCGCTCCGGCGTCGACGTCGAGGTCGTGGTGGGCGACCCTCAGGTCCACCGCGCCAAGGCCTTCCGCCTGGCCGAGTACGAGCTCGGCCTGTACGCGTCGCGTGACTACCTCGCCCGGAACGGGACGCCCGCCACCGCGGCCGAGGCGGGCCGGCACGGCCTCGTCTACTACGTCGACTCGATGCTCCATGTCGACTCCCTGGACGTGCCGCGCCGCCTCCTGCCGGGCGCCCGCGACGCCCTGACCTCGACCAACGTGTTCGTCCACGTCGAGGCGACGCGCGCGGGCGCCGGGATCGGGTTCCTGCCGTGCTTCGCCGCCGACCGTCACGCCGACCTGGTGCGGCTGCTGCCCGACGTCGTGCGCGACCGCCTGCCGTACTGGGTCGTGGTGCACCCGGAGTCGTGGCGGCGACCGGCCGTGGCCGCCGTCGTCGACGGCCTGCGCCGGCAGGTCGCGCTGCAGCGCGACGCCCTGCTCGGCGTACGGGCGCCGGAGCCCAGCCCTGAGCGCTGACCGCGGGTGGCAGTCGCAGAACGCGCACCCGCCGCCGGGGAGGTGCGCGTCAGGCGTCAGCCGGCGGAGCGCTCGTCCCCGATGCGGTCCGTGACGTCGTCGGCGACGCCGTCGCGGTTCATGTCCGCGGAGCGCGCCTGGTGCGCGTCCCAGCGCAGGCACGCCGCGCCCAGTACGGCCGCGAGCGCGGAGCCCAGCAGGATGGCCACCTTGGCGCCGCCGGAGTGGGCCGATCCGTGCTCGAACGACAGCTCGGCCACCAGCAGCGCGATGGTGAACCCAATGCCCGCGAGGAGTCCTACCGGCAGCAGGTCGCGCACGCCCAGACCCTGCGCGAGCCGCAGCGGCGTCAGCCGCGTCACGACCGCCGTCGTGCCCAGCACGCCCACCAGCTTGCCGACGATGAGGCCGACGACGACGGCGAGGACCACGGGCTGCGCGATGACGGCGCCGGCCCCGCCGTAGTCGACGAGGTTCACGCCCGCGGCGAAGAATGCGAAGACGGGCAGGGCGAGGCCCTGCGACCACGGCGCAGCCCCGCGCGTGAACGTCTCGGTGCGCGCCTCCGCCTCGCCGTCGACGGCCCGGGCGGGCACCGTCAGGCCGAGCAGCACACCGGCGATCGTCGGGTGCACGCCGGACTCGTGCATCAGCACCCACGCGACCACGCCCAGCGCGGCGAACACCCACCACTGCCGGCGTGGGCCGCGGACCCAGACCCCGGCGACGGCTATCACCGCGAGCGCCGCCAGCAGCGCCCACCAGTGCAGGGGCTTGCCGAAGAACACCGCGATGATCACGATCGCCAGGAGGTCGTCGACGACGGCGAGCGTGAGCAGGAACGTCCGGACCGCCATCGGCAGGCCCCTGCCGAACACGGCGAGCACGGCGAGCGCGAACGCGATGTCGGTGGCGGTGGGGACGGCCCAGCCGTGCAGCGCGTCGTGGTCGCCGAGCACGGTGACGACGACGACGTAGAGCGCCGCGGGCAGCGCCATCCCGCCGACTGCGGCGAGCATGGGGACGCCTGCCTCGCGCGGGTTGCGCAGCGAGCCTGCGACGAGCTCGTGCTTGAGCTCGAGGCCGACGGTGAAGAAGAAGATGGTGAGCAGACCGTCGGCGGCCCAGGTCGCGACGGTGAGGTCGAGGTGCAAGAACCGCGGCCCGATGACGGTCTCCGAGAGCGCCTCGTAGGCGTGGCGCCACGGCGAGTTCGCGAGCACGAGCGCGAGCAGCGCCGCCCCGATGAGCAGCGCACCGCCGGTCGTCTCGCGCGAGACCCAGCGCCGCAGGCGAGCAGGGGAGGTCACGGGGCGGCTCCTGGGGTCGTCGTCGGCACCGGCGCTGCCGCCGGTCCCGCCGACCAGACTTCCCGGCTCACCAGCGTCAGGATAACGAAAGCTCAGCTCATCGCCGCCGTCACCAGCGTGAGCAGCGCCTCCGCGTACGCGTCCGCCGGGTTCTCCGAGTCGAACACCTGCTCCGGGCGGCCCGGGACCTCGACCAGCACCTGGTACCAGCCCGTCGTCGAGCGGGCGAGGCTGCGGAAGGCGGGGCCGAGCATGTCGCGCAGCTGGTCCTCGCGCGGGAGCCACAGGGCGTCCTCGATCCGCACCGAGTCGAGGGCCCACTCCGTGGTGCCGTTGAAGCCCAGGATCGTGCCCGTGGGGTGGTCGTGCTTCTCGACCACCATGTCGCTGACCGTGAAGACCTCGTCCGCGAGGGCCTCCGCCAGCACGACGAAGCGGTCGCCCGGCTCGGGGCGCCAGACGAGGCCCGCCTTCCTCAGCCGCTCGGCCGCGCTGCGCGAGATGGCGTTCATGGGGTCCATGCTGCCCCGATGAGTCGCGAACCGCCGCACCGTCCAGCGAGCGGCCGACCGACGCGTGAACAGTGCATGGCAAGTCGGCGACACGCCCTCCGAGGTGCGCTCCGCAGAATCCTGGGTCCGTAGGTTGGCAGACAGGGACGGCACCCAGCCGTCCTCCGGGAGGCCAGCCGATGGAGTCGTTGCTCCGCGCAGGAGGGCCGGCACCGGCCCTGCGGCACGACGTCGCACCGCGGGCCGGCCGCCTGCCTCACCTACCGAGTGCGCCGCCGCGCCGGAGGGAGCATCCCCGTGGAGACCACACAGAATCCCGCAGCCCAGGCCGTGACCGACGGTCGTGACGAGGGCGGACGCCGCACGTTCGTCATCGACACGTCGGTCCTCCTGTCGGACCCGCGGGCGCTGTCCCGGTTCGCGGAGCACGACGTCGTCCTGCCGGTCGTGGTGGTGACGGAGCTCGAGGCCAAGCGGCACCACGCCGAGCTGGGCTACTTCGCCCGCTCGGCGTTGCGCATCCTGGACGACCTGCGCGTCCTGCACGGGCGACTGGACGCCCCGGTGCCGATCGGCGACGCGGGCGGCACGCTGCGCGTGGAGCTCAACCACGTCGACCCCGAGGTGCTGCCGACGGGCTTCCGGCTCGGGGACAACGACACGCGGATCCTCGCCGTGGCGGCGAACCTCGCCGCGGAGGGGCGGCGGGTCAGCGTCATCTCCAAGGACCTGCCGATGCGGATCAAGGCATCCGCCGTCGGGCTGGACGCCGAGGAGTACCGCGCCGAGCTCGCCGTCGACTCCGGGTGGACGGGCATGGCGAGCGTCGACGTCGCCGACGAGCAGATGTCCGCGCTGTGGGAGCACCAGGAGGTCGAGGTCGCCGACCTCGACCCGGCCACCGTCGACGCGGCCGCGCCGCTGCTCGTGCACACGGGCCTCGTGGTCCATTCGCCGCGCGGGTCCGCGCTGGGGCGGGTCACGGCCGACAAGAAGGTGCGGCTCGTGCGCGGCGACCAGGAGGTGTTCGGCGTGCACGGGCGCTCGGCGGAGCAGCGCGTCGCGATCGACCTGCTGCTCGACGAGTCGATCGGCATCGTGTCCCTCGGCGGGCGCGCCGGCACGGGCAAGTCGGCGCTCGCGTTGTGCGCCGGGCTCGAGGCGGTGCTCGAGCGCCGGCAGCACCGCAAGATCCTGGTCTTCCGGCCCCTGTACGCCGTCGGCGGGCAGGAGCTTGGCTACCTGCCCGGCAGCGAGTCCGAGAAGATGAACCCCTGGGCGCAGGCGGTCTACGACACGCTCGGCGCGCTGGTCTCGCCCGAGGTGGTCGACGAGGTGGTCCACCGCGAGATGCTCGAGGTGCTGCCGCTGACGCACATCCGCGGGCGCTCGCTCCACGACGCGTTCGTGATCGTGGACGAGGCGCAGTCGCTCGAGCGCAACGTGCTGCTCACGGTGCTGTCCCGCATCGGCCAGAACTCGCGCGTGGTGCTCACGCACGACGTCGCGCAGCGCGACAACCTGCGCGTGGGGCGGCACGACGGCGTCGCGGCCGTGATCGAGAAGCTCAAGGGCCACCAGCTGTTCGCCCACGTGACGCTGACCCGCTCGGAGCGCAGCCCGATCGCGGCCCTGGTGACGGACATGCTGGAGACCCTGGAGCTCTGACGACCGCACACCTCGGTGGTTGAGCCTGTCGAAACCACACCCTGGAGCGGGTGGGTGGTGGTTCGACAGGCTCAACCACCGAGGTGGGGAACCTCAGCGGATCGTGAAGCCCGCGCGGAGGAGGTCCGCCGTGCGGCTGCTGCGGCCCACCTGGAGCTCGAAGGCACCCGGCTCCACCACGCGGTCTCCGCGCGCGTCCACGATGGTGCACGCCGACGCAGCCAGCTCGAGCGGCACCGTCACCGAGGCGCCCGGGGCCACCTCCACCTGCGTGAACGCCTTGAGCTCGCGGTCCGCCCAGCTCGCCGACGTCACCAGGTCGCTCACGTAGACCTGCACCGTCTCCATGGCGGGGCGTGCGCCCGTGTTAGTCAGCGTCACGCGGGCCCGCACGACGTCCGACGACGTCAGCTCGGGCGTCTCCACGACCAGGTCCGTGTACTCGACCGTGGTGTACGACAGGCCCTCGCCGAACGCGAACGCCGGCGACTGCGTGAGGTCGGCGTAGCGGTCGCCGTGCTGGCCGCGCACCTGGTTGTAGTACGTCGGCTGCTGGCCCACGTGCCGGGCGAACGAGATGGGCAGGCGCCCCGACGGCTCGATCTGGCCCAGCAGCAGCTCGGCGAGCGCCTGGCCGCCGGTCATGCCGGGGTTCGCGGCCCAGACGACCGCGGCGGCGTTCGTCGCCGACGGCGGCAGCACCAGCGGCTTGGACGCCATGAGCACCACGACGACCGGCTTGCCCGTGGCGGCGAGGGCGTCGAGCAGGGCGACCTGCCCGCCGAGCAGGTCGAGCGTCGCGGTGGAGCGGCCCTCGCCCACCAGCTCGATGCGGTCGCCGACGACGGCGACGACGACGTCGGCCGCCTCCGCCGCGGCGACGGCCTCGGCGAGCTGCGCCTCGTGGACCGGCGCGGGCGCGACGACCGGCGGGCGCGGCTGGCCGTCGGGGAAGAACGCCCCCTCCGGGTCGGGCTCGAGCGTGAGGATGTCGGCACCCTGGGCGTACGTGATCTCCCACCCCGCCGAGGCGTGGGCGCGCAGACCGTCGACGACGGTGGTGATCATGTCGCGGGGGTGCCCGTCCGGCAGCCAGGTGACCTGGCCGGACGAGCCCGCCCAGTCGCCGAGCTGCGTCTGGGCGTCGTCGGCCAGCGGCCCGACGACGGCGACCTTCTTCGGCGCGGTGGTGTCGAGCGGCAGCAGGCCGTCGTTCTGGAGCAGCACGAGAGAGCGGCGCGTGACCTCGAGGTTCAGGTCCTGGTGCGAGCCCAGCACCGCGGCGATGCGCTCGGGCGACGGGCGGCGGCGGTCCTCGAACAGCCCGAGCTCGAACTTGAGCGTGAGGATCCGAGAGACCGCGGCGTCGAGGTCGTCCTCGGCGATCATGCCCTTCTCGATGGCGTCGAGCGCACCCTCGAAGAACTGCGGCGTCGTCATCACCATGTCGTTGCCGGCCTTGACGGCGGCCGCGGCGGCGTGGGTGTGGTCGGGCTGGATCTTCTGCTCCCAGACCATGCGACCGACGTTGTCCCAGTCGGTGATGAGCATGCCGGTGTAGCCCCACTCGCCGCGCAGCACCTCGGTGAGCAGCCAGTCGTTGACCGTGATCGGCACACCGTCGGTGGTCTGGTAGCCGAGCATGAACGTGCGGCAGCCCTCGCGGGCCACCCGCTCGAACGGCGGCAAGAACCACGAGCGGAGCTTCCGGCGCGAGATGTCCGCCTCGGACGCGTCGCGCCCACCTTGCGTCTCGGAGTAGCCGGCGAAGTGCTTGGCCGTGGCGAGGATCGCGGTGGTGTCGTTCAGCCCCGAGCCCTGGTAGCCGCGCACGGCGGCGCTCGCGAGCTCGCCGATGAGGAACGGGTCCTCGCCGAACGTCTCGTCGACGCGCCCCCAGCGCAGGTCGCGCGTGATGCACAGCACGGGCGAGAACGTCCAGTGGATGCCGGTGGCAGCCGTCTCGACGGCCGTGGCGCGGGCCATGCGCTCGACCAGCTCGGGCGACCAGGACGCGGCCATGCCCAGCTGGGTCGGGAAGATCGTCGCGCCCTCGAAGAACGAGTGCCCGTGGATCGCGTCCTCGCCGATCAGCAGGGGGATCTGCAGCCGCGTCTGGTCGGTGAGCTCGTGCGCCTCGATCACCAGCTCAGGGGAGGTGTGCAGGATCGAGCCGACGTGCTTGTCGAGGATGTGCTCCTTGACGCCGTCGCGGGCGTCGAGCTGCAGCATCTGGCCCACCTTCTCCTCGCGCGTCATGCGCCCGAGGAGGTCGGTGACGCGATCGGCGACCGGCAGGGCCGTGTCGAGGTACCGCTCGGAGGTCATGCTTCGTCCTTCGCGAGAGAGGGGACGGTCACGGGGTCGTCGGCCGCGGCCGGGACAGGGGCGGCCGGCGTCGTCGGGCGGACGGCACGCACCTCGGTCACGGACGACGACGCCTTCATGCCGCGCTTGCGCAGCGCGCGGGCGCGCTCGCCCGCGGACCGCAGCCGCGGGTTGACGTACTCGTCGATGCCGAAGTTGACCAGCGACAGCGCGACGCCCAGGAGGGCGATCGCCAGGCCGGCGGGGACGTACCACCACCAGAAGTCGGGGAATGCCCCGTTCTGCTGGGCCCAGAAGAGGATGGTGCCCCAGTTGAGGTTGGTGATCGGGATGACGCCGATGAACGCCAGCGTCGTCAGGCCCAGGACGGCCGCGGTGACGGTGCCGACGAACGACGACGCGATGATCGCCATGAGGTTCGGCAGCATCTCCACGGCGATGATCCGCCACAGCGGCTCGCCGTTGGCGCGGGCGGCCTGGACGAAGTCACGGTTGCGCAGCGACAACGTCTGGGCGCGCAGCACGCGCCCGCCCCACGCCCAGCCGGTGACCGCCAGGATGCTGGCCACCAGCAGCAGCGACGGGTTCTCCTGCTGGGAGGTGACGATGATCATCAGCGGCAGGCCGGGGATCACCAGGAACACGTTGGTCAGCGCGGACAGCGACTCCGACCTCCACCCGGTGATGTAGCCGGCGGTCACGCCGATCGTGATCGCGATGAACACGGCGATGATGCCGGCGGAGAACCCGACGACCAGCACGCCCCGGGTGCCGTAGACGATCTGGGAGAAGATGTCCTCGCCCATGTGGGTGGTGCCCAGCCAGTGCGCGCCCGACGGCGGCTGCCGCAGGGCGTGGAAGTCCTTCGCCAGCGGGTCGAACGGTGCGATGAGCGGCGCGAACACGGCCATGAGCGTGAACACGCCGAGGATCGCCAGCCCGGTGATGGACTTCGCGTTGCGGAACATAGCGAACGCGCTGCCCACTCCCTTCTTGCGGGGCGGGGGCACCTGGCCGACCAGGGTCTCGGAGACAGCGGTAACGGTCATGGCTCAGGCCTCCGTCTGGCGCGTGCGCGGGTCGAGGACGGCGTAGGCGACGTCGGCCAGGATGTTGGCGACGAGCACCGTGAGGGTGATGATCAGGAACAGGCCCTGCATGAGCGGGTAGTCCTTGGCGGCGGTCGCGTCCAGCAGCATCTTGCCGACGCCCGGGTAGGAGAACACCAGCTCCATGACGAGCGTGCCGCCGACGATGAAGCCGAGCGCGAGGGCGAAGCTCTGGATCTGCGGCAGCACCGCGTTGCGAGACGCGTAGCGGCTCAGCACGCGGCGGGCCGGCAGGCCCTTGGCCTGCGCGACCGTCACGTAGTCCTCGTCGAGGATCGTGATCATCATGTTGCGCATGCCGAGGATCCAGCCGCCGAGCGAGGCGATGACGATCGTCATCGCCGGCAGGGTGCCGTGGTGGATCACCTCGAGGATGAAGTCGAGGTTCCAGGCCGGGACCGTGCCCTGGCCGTAGGCGTGCGACGTCGGGAACCAGCCCAGGTTCGAGCCGAAGACGGCGATCGCGATGAGGCCCATCCAGAAGTACGGGACCGTCGAGAAGAACGTCGAGATCGGCACGATCACGTCGGCGCGCGAGCCGCGGTTCCAGCCGATGAGCGAGCCCAGCAGCGTGCCGATCGCGAAGCTCAGGATCGTCGCGATGCCGACCAGGCCGATCGTCCACGGCAGGGCCGAGGCGATCACGTCGGTCACCGGCGCCAGGCCGTGCGAGAGCGAGCGGCCCAGGTCGCCCGAGAGCATCAGGCGCCAGTAGTCGGCGTACTGCTCGAGCAGCGACTTGTCGGTGTTGAGGCCGAACAGGATCTTCAGCGACTCGGTGGCCTCGGGGGAGACCCGGCCCTGGTTGCGGGCGAGGTACGCCTGGATCGGGTCGCCCTTCATGAACCGGGGCAGGAGGAAGTTGATGGTGATGGCCGCCCAGGCCGTGAACAGGTAGAAGCCGGTCCGGCGGGCGAAGAAGCGCAAGGTGTTCATCGTGCGCCCCCCTCGGCGCTCGCAAAGTGCTTGTCGGGGTCGGGCGAGGCCGCCAGCAGCGCCTTCGTGTACTCGTGCTGCGGGTTGAGGATCACCTCGTCGGACGGGCCCTGCTCGACGACGCGGCCGTGGTTGAGCACCATGATCTCGTCCGAGAAGTGCCGGGCCGTGGCCAGGTCGTGCGTGATGTACAGGACGCCGAGGTTCTGGGACCGCTGGAGCTCCGCGAGGAGGTTCAGCACGCCGAGCCGGATCGACACGTCGAGCATCGAGACGGGCTCGTCGGCCACCAGCAGCGCCGGCCGCGACGCGATGGCGCGCGCGATGGCGACACGCTGCCGCTGACCGCCGGACAGCTCGTGCGGGCGACGGTCGATCGTCGCGGCGGGGTCGAGCCGCACGAGCTCGAGCAGGCGCACGATCTCGGACTCGACGTCTGCCTTGGGCACCACATGGTCGAGCCGCAGCGGCCGCTCGAGGTGGTGACGGATGGGGTGGTACGGGTTCAGCGACGCGAACGGGTCCTGGAAGACCATGCGCACCTGCTGGCGGTACCGCCGCAGCGCCTTGCCGCGACGGGGGATCGGGGTGCCGTCCAGCAGCACCTGCCCCGACGTCGCGCGCTCCAGCTGGGTGACGATCTTCGCGATCGTCGACTTGCCGGACCCGGACTGGCCCACGAGGGCCACCGTGCGGCCCGAGGTGACGGTGACGTCGACGTCGTCCAGCGCGAGCATCGTGCCGCTGCCGCGCACGCGGTACCTCTTCGAGACGCCCTTCAGCTCCAGGGTGGTCATGCCGCCCCCTCCTGCTCGCTGGCGCGCAGGAACCCGCCGCGGTCGCCCGTGAGGCTCGGGAACGAGCCCAGCAGCCGGCGGGTGTACTCGTGCTGCGCGTGGTGGTAGATGTTCGACGCCGTGCCGAGCTCGACGATGCGTCCCGCCTTCATGATGGCGATGCGGTCGGAGATCTCGAGCAGCAGCGGCAGGTCGTGCGTGATGAAGATGACGGAGAAGCCGAACTCCTCGCGCAGCTCGGAGATCTGCTCCAGGATCTCGCGCTGCACCAGCACGTCCAGCGCCGTCGTCGGCTCGTCCATGACCATGAGCTGCGGGCGCAGCGCCAGCGCCATCGCGATCATCACGCGCTGCCGCATGCCGCCGGACAGCTCGTGCGGGTACGACCGCAGGCGGTCGCGGCCGACGCCGACGATCTCGAGCAGCTGCGCGCACTCGTGGGCGCGCTCCTCGCGGCTCATCCGGGGCCGGTGGGTCTCGAAGACGTCCTCGAGCTGCTCGCCGATCGGCAGCACCGGGTTCAGGGCGTTCATCGCGCCCTGGAACACCATGGAGGCCTTGTCCCAGCGGAAGCGCTGGAGCGCGGCGTCGTTCAGGGCGAGCAGGTCGACGTCGGTCCCGGACTCGTCGTGGAAGACCACGCTTCCGGAGGTGATGACGGCGGGCGGCTTGAGCAGGCGCTGGATGCCGTACGCCAACGTCGTCTTGCCGCAGCCGGACTCACCGGCCAGGCCGAGGATCTCGCCGCGCTTCAGCTCGAGCGACACGTCGACGACCGCCTCGACAGGGGGGTCGACGTCGTACACCACGCTGAAGTCGCGGACCGTGAGCACGTTCTCACTGGTCACAGCGTTGTATCCGTTCAGATTCGGGGAGACCGAACACGCCCGGTGGCCGAGCGCGCCGAGAGGGGTCCCGGCACGCTCGGCCATCAGGTGGTGCGGCTCAGTTCGCGGGCTTGAGCTTGGTCACGACCATCGCGGCGGAAGGCTGCAGCGGGTCGGCCGTGGCGTACTGGTCGTCCTCGCTCGGCCAGCCCACGTAGTTGCGGGTGTTGTACTCGGCCAGGACCGGGTGCGTGCCGACCGGGATGACCGGCACCTGCTCGACGAAGGTCTTCTGGATCTCGACGAGCGCGGCGTTCCGCTCGTCGGCCGAGGAGGCCGTGGCGTACGTGTTCAGCAGCGCGGTCACCTTGTCGTCGGTGAAGCGGCCGAAGTTGTAGTCCACGTCCTTGCCGGCCTTGAGCCAGCGGCCGTCCATCGTGTCGGAGTACAGGTCGTACGGCGTGGTGCCGCTGTCGGTCCAGTGCATGATCGCGTCGAAGTCGCCGGAGCGCTTGGCAGCCCACCAGGTATCGACGTCAGGGGTGTCCACCTTGGCGTCCGCACCGAGGGTCTTCTTGACCTGGTCGGCGATGAGGCTGATGCCGGTGACGTAGTCGTTCCAGCCCTGCGGGACCTGGAGGGTGAACGAGACGGGCGCGCCGCTGGGGTCGATCAGCTTGCCGCCGGCCCAGGTGTAGCCGGCGTCGGTGAGCACCTTCTTCGCGCCGTCGACGTCGATCGAGAACTCCTTGCCCTGGTACTCCGGGGCGATGTACTGCTCGCCGACCGGGGTGGGGAGTCCGGTGATGCTGGTGAGCACCGGGCCCGCGTCCTCACGGGCGATCTTGGTGTGCGACGGCCGGTCGATGACCATGTTGACGGCCTTGCGGAAGGCGAGGTCGTTGAACGGCTTGCGCTGCGTGTTCACGAACAGCACGTCCGGCGACATCGTGTTGGCCGCCCAGAACACGTTGTGGTCCGCGTCCTTGTCGAGGTAGGCGCTCTTGATGTTGGAGATGAACGCCTGCGCCCAGTCGGCCTCGCCGTTGGCGAGCGCGGTGGTGAGGGCGGTGTTGTCGTTGTACGAGACGTAGTACAGCGTCGGCACGGCGAGCTTGCCGCCCCAGTAGTCGTCACGGGCCTTCATCGTGACGGACTGGCTGGTGAAGCTGTCCAGCGTGTACGGGCCGGTGCCGACGGGCTTGCCCGCGTTGGTGAACGTCGTGGGGTCCTTGACGTCCTTCCAGATGTGCTCGGGCACGATGTCGATGTGCAGCACCTGCGCCTGCTTGACGAACTTCGACTCGGCGAACTTCAGCACGACGTCGTTGCCGTCCTTGGCGACGTCCGTCAGCTGCAGGTTTCCGGTGTCCAGCGCCTTGTTGTTCTTGATCAGGTTGAACGTGAAGACGATGTCGTCGGCCGTGAAGTCCTGGCCGTCGTTCCACTTGACGCCCGACCGCGGGGTGACGCGCAGCTCGGTGTAGTCGTCGTTCCACGTGACCTTCTCGGCGAGCCACGGCGTCGTCTCGTTCTTGCCGACGGGGTTGACCATCGCGAGCGGCTCGAACAGCACGTTCTTGTAGCCGAGCTTGTTGGCCGACGAGTCGCCGAGCCACGGGTTGTTCGACTCCGTGGAGATCGCGCCGTCGGGCTTCGCGACCGTCAGCGCCGCTCCGCTTGCTGCCGGCTCCTTCGAGGTTGCGTCGCCGGAACCGTTGCCACCGCCTCCGCAGGCGGTCAGGAGAAAGGCTGCAACGGCGGCGGTCGCCACCGCGGCAGTGATCTTCGACCTCATGTCAACTCCTCATCGAGATGTCTGCGCGGCACCCGGACGCGCCGGGTGCACCTCGTCGTCGAGTGCGCTGGCAGGAGGTTACAGTCCGGTTAGTAAGCGACTCAACCAGATGCGGATGAAAGCACGTCACGGTTCGGCAACGGCGCCTCGGGGCGGCGGACGCGGCGCCGGCGGAGGGGAAGTGGACGAGATGGCATCCAGCAGGCCGGAGCGCCGGTCGCGCCCGGAGACGCGGGCGCGGCGTGAGGAGATCCTGCGCGCCGCGATGGTGACGTTCGGCGCGAAAGGCTACAACAAAGGTCCGCTCACCGAGATCGCCGAGCAGGTCGGCATGACCCACGCCGGGATCCTCCACCACTTCGGGTCCAAGAACGCGCTGCTGCTCGAGGTGCTGCAGTACCGCGACGAGACCGACGTGGAAGAGCTCCCCGAGCACCACATCCCCGACGGCGCCGACCTGTTCCGGCACCTGGTGCGCACGGCGTTCCTCAACGCCCACCGCGCCGGCATCGTCCAGACGTACGCCGTGCTCTCGGCCGAGTCGGTCACCGACGACCATCCCGCACGCCACTTCTTCGAGCGGCGGTACACGACCCTGCGGGAAGAGGTGGCGCACGCGTTCCACGTCATGTGCGTGGAGGAGGGCGTCACCGAGCCCGCCACCATCGACATGGCCGCGGCGTCGATCCTCGCCGTGATGGACGGCCTGCAGGTCCAGTGGCTGTTGGACCCGACGGCCGTGGAGCTCGCGGGGGCGAGCGCCTTCGCGATCGAGGCGATCGTCGCGCAGGTGCTGGCGCCGCGGCAGACGCCGCTCTGAGGGCCGGCGCCCTCAGCGGCCGGCGGCGATCCGGACCACCTGCCGCGTGCCGCTGCGCGCCGCCTGCCGCTCCCACGCGGCGGTGACGTCGTCGAGCGGGCACTCGTGGTGCCCGACGATGATCCGCCCGGCCGCGGCGTGGCCCAGCACGGCCTCCAGCGCCGTGCGTCGCTGCGCGGGCGAGAGCGCGTTGTTCGTGTAGCCCAGCACCGCGGCGTGCCGCGCGCGGATCGACGCCGAGTCCACCGCCAGGGTGGGGCCGGCCTCCGAGCCGAGGTTCACCAGCCGCCCGCCGGGCGCGAGCGCGAGCGCCCCGGCCGTGCCGGGCACCCCGCACAGCGGGTCGACGACGACGTCCGCCTCCCCGCCGAGGGCATCGCGCAGCCGAGCGGCGAGCGCGGCGGGCTCGTCGTCGTCGGCGCGCGCCCGTGCGGCGGCGCTGCGGGCGGCACCGACGACGCGGGAGGCGCCGAGCACGCGCGCGGCCTGGACGGCGACCTGCCCGACGATCCCGCCCGCGCCGAGCACGAGCACGCGCTCGCCCGCGGCCAACCGGGCCGAGTCGGTGAGGATCACCCACGCCGCGACGGCCGAGAGCCCGAGCGCCGCCGCCTGCACCGGCGTGACGCCGTCGGGCAGCGGGACGAGGTCGCCGTCGGCGACCGAGCACAGCTCGGCGAGGCTGCCGTCGCCGGGCCGCATGCCGGCGTCGGTGGAGAACCAGACGGGGGTGCCGTCGGGCGTGCGGCCGACGCCCTGGACCCCCGGTACATAGGGCGTGGCGGGGACGCCGAAGTACGACGTGCCGCTCGCCGCGAGCAGGTCGAGCGGCGCGATCGGCGCCGCCTCGACGCGGACGACGGTGCGCCCCGGCGCGGGCGCCGGGTCGGGGTGCTCGGCGTGGGCCGGCGCGACTCCCGCGAGGGTGATGACGGCGGCTCTCATGAGTCGTAGTGTGACTCCGGCCTGCGGGAGCGGCAACGCGCTGACCTGCACCGGAACTGGCTTGTCTCGAAACCTCTTGGTGAGGTGCGCGGCAGCCTCGGGCGTGAGCTCGCGGACCGAGGTGTCGACCGATGAGCAGTGGGAGCGGATCGCTCCGTTCATGCCGAACGTCCGCCCGAGGAGTGACCGTCGTCGACACGTGCGGTACTGGCCAGCCCGATTCGCCGCCGAGGGCGAGGCCGGCCTGGTCTTGCTGGGACCGCTTCGCGTTCGATGGCACGACCATCGAGACCGAGGGTGAAGTTCGCTTGTCCAGGGGCGCGGTGTTGTTTGCCTGACGCTACTGTCGGCGCACCAGAGCGATCCGCAGTGTTGCGGGCTTCCGGGCTGGGGCCAGCTCCGTGGTGGAGGCCGGCCCTCGCTCTCGGTGCGGCGCGGGTACCACTTCGTGCCCAAGTACGTGCTGGGCCGCCCGGCGGACACACTCCGCCCGGGCCGCCGGCTGCCGGCCCGGCTCAGGCAGGCCGTCGACGGGCGGCTGCTCAAGCTCCTCACGGGGGATCCGGTGCGCTTCGGGTTCCCGGAGCCGGACCACCGGATCTACGAGTCGCACCCGATCGTCAACTCGCTGGTGCTGCACCACCTGGGCCACGGCGACCTGGCCGTGCGCGCCGACGTCGAGCGGTTCGACGGGCACCACGTCGTGTTCCGTGACGGCACGCGCGGCACGTACGACGTCGTGGTCCTCGCCACCGGGTACCGGCTGCACTACCCCGTTCATCGACCCCGCGCTGCTGCGCTGGGAGGCGCCGGCGGCCCCGGACCTGTACCTCAACGTCGTGAACCCGGACGCGCCCGGCCTGTTCGTGCTTGGCATGGTCGAGGCCCCCGGCATCGGCTGGCAGGGGCGGTACGAGCAGTCGGCGATGGTCGCGGCATACCTGCGGGCGCGGACCGAGAACCCGAGGGCGGCCGCCGCGTTCGAGGAACGGGCCCGCGGTCCGCGCCCCG
Organism: Xylanimonas sp. McL0601; assembly: GCF_049852175.1. GTDB lineage: Bacteria > Actinomycetota > Actinomycetes > Actinomycetales > Cellulomonadaceae > Xylanimonas. The sequence continues at coordinate 3,253,331 of NZ_CP187527.1, read as the reverse complement.
ATCTGACGGGCGGCTACCGTTACCTGGGCCTGGAGCACATGGCGTGCTACGTCAACAAGGATGTGTATCGCCGGGCAGTCCGTAGAGAGATCCGTGCGCTGACCTGCGATGACAGGCTCCCGGCCTAGCATCCGCGGCAGTACAGGGCACACATCGAATGCGGTTGAGAGGTTGCGCGTGCGCCCCGCTTGTCAGTCGGCCCTCCCTCGCGCTGCCCGGGTGTGGTGGAGCCCGCGGCCGAGCCGGACCTCGTCCGCCGTGCGCGGAGAGGGCCGTGTACTGACGGGGCTGGTGCCCATGCGTGTGATGGAAGGCGGCGACCCGGAGCGTCCAGGTCTCGGTGTTCGCGTGCGCCGCGCTCACGACCGAACGCCCTGAGGAGCCGAATTTGTTGCTCGGGTGAAGTAGTGGCTATGTTCTGCGTTCACCAGAGCGATCCGCAGTGTTGCTGGCTCCCGGGCTGGGGCCGGCTCCGTGGTGGAGGCCGGTGGCCTCCGCTCGGGTGCTCCCGGGCTCGGTGTCATGGGAGTGCGCTGTGCGTGCGTTGGTGTCGCTTGTTGGTGTGCCCGGTCGGTGGTCGCGGAGGGCTGTGCTGGCCGCGGCCGGGACATCGGCTGCGGTGCTCGCTGCAGGGCTCGTGGTGCCCGCGAACGCGTCCACGCCGGCTTCAGTGCCCACCTCCGCGCCCACTGCAACCACTGGCGGCGTGAGCTCGGTGCGAGACCCGCAGGGCGACCTGACGGCGCCGGGTGCGGTGTCCGCGTCGGTGAACGCACGCCTGGCGGGCGAGCGGGTGGAGGACCTGTCGCAACGCACGACGACGTCGTCCACGTTCGCGCTGCCGGATGGGTCGTGGCAGTCGGCGATGGCCACGGGTGACGTGTGGGTCCGGCGCGGCGGGGACGGGACGCGCCTGGACGATTGGGCGGCGGCCGACTCGAACCTGCGAGCCAACGGTGATGGGTCGTTCTCGCCGGTCGCGCAGGTCGGGGACGTCGAGATCGCCGGGGCGACGACCGCCACGGGCGGGTCGTCGGTGGTGGCGTCGTTCACCGACCCGGGGTCGGGTGCGGCCTCCCAGCTGACGTATCCGGGGGACCTGCCGGCCCCGACGGTGGCCGGTCCTCGGGCGACGTACCCGGATGTGCAACCGGGTGTGGACATGGTGGTCGAGGTCACCGGGTCGGGGCTCGAGCAGTTCTTCGTGGTCAAGGACCGTCCCGCGGTCCCGGCCGCGCTCGAGCTGTCGACGGGGCTGCGTACCCCAGGGGCGCAAAGTACGGCGGCGCGGGTGCAGGCGGGGCCGGATGGGGCGCGTGGGGGTGACGTCGCCCGGGTCACGAGCGCGGACGGGGACGTGGTGGCCTCGGTGGCGACGCCGCTGATGTGGGACCACGGAGCGGACCTGCAGCGGGCGAACCCGGTGACCGAGCCGTTCGACCCGGCCGCGCAGCCGGGGCTGTGGGCGGGCACCGCCCAGGGGCAGGCGCAGACGCAGCGCGCGGCGGCGGCCCGCGACGTCGCTGCCGCGCCGGTGGCGGCGGACCCGGCGCAGGTGCCGGTCGCGACGGGCGTGGCAGTCACCGATCACGGCCGGGTGGCCGCGTTGAACCTGACGGTCCCGGACGCAGCCGGGGCGGGTGTGGCCGCCGCGCCGGGGGCCCGCACGGTCGCGGAGATGCTCGCGGACCCGGACATGTTGTTCCCGGTTGTGGTGGACCCGACGGTGGACTTGTCCTTCACGTTCGACGCGTTCGTGGAGTCGGACTTTTCGTCGGATCAGTCGGCGTCGGGCGAGCTGCGGGTGGGCACGTATGACGGGACGCACGTGGCCCGCTCGTATCTGAACGTGGACGCTCCGCCGATCAAGGGCAAGGTGGTCTCGAAGGCCACGCTGAAGCTGTGGCAGTTCTGGTCCTACTCGTGCACGGCCACCTCGTGGGAGGTCTGGTCGGCGTACACCGCCTCGACGGACACCCGGTGGACATCCCAGCCGGGCCTGGGGTCGAAGTTCTCCTCTTCGACGGACACGCGCGGGCACGACGCGGGGTGTCCGGCGGCCACGTCGAGCGTGGACGTGACCTCGCTGGTCAAGGCGTGGTCCGGAGACAGTGGTCAGGGTGTGCGCGGGATGATGCTGCGCGCGACCAGCGAGACCGACCCGTACGGGTGGAAGAAGTTCAGCTCGGGCAACGCCGCCACGGGCAAGCCGACCTTGACCGTGACGTACAACTCCTACCCGAACACGCCCGGTAGCGGCGGCAACCTGTCCTACCACACGTGGTACCCGGACACGTCGGGGACGCTGTACGTGAAGAATGTCCGCCCGAAGCTGTTCCAGCCGGTCACCGACCCGGACGGCGGCGACGTCCGAGCCACCTGGACCGTCCACTCGGGGACCACGACGGCCGGGACGGCGTTCTGGAGCAACATGAACGGCACGATGGTCGCCTCGGGCGGGACGTCGACGGCGACCCCGTCGACCAGCTGGGCACCGCTCGTGGACGGGGCCACCTACACCGCCGAGGTGTGGGCGAACGACGGGACGTTGCTGTCCACGGCGTCGCGGAAGCTGTGGACGTTCATCGTCGACCTGACCCCGCCCGTGACACCGACGGTGACGGCGTCCGGGTACACGAACGGGCAGTGGAGGGACACCGCTGCCACGAGCAACACGTTCACGTTCAAGTCCACCTCCTCGGACGTGGTCAAGTTCCAGTACAAGAAGGACTCCGACGCCGCCTGGACGGTGCTGAACCCGGGGACGACGTCGACCACGTTGTCGTGGGCACCGACCGGCGGGGCGCACAAGCTGCAGGTGCAGGCGCTCGACAAGGCGGGTTGGCCGTCGGCCACCCAGACGTTCAACTTCGGTGCGGGCGGGGCGACGCTGAGCGGCCCGGCCGACGGGCGCAAGTCGACCGACCTGTTCACGACCACGGCCTCGGGGCCGCCGGACGCGGCCGGTGCGGTGACCGCCACGGCGTACTGGCGGGTCTCGGATGGGACCGCGGCGGCGGGGGACAGCACGGCGAACGGGTCGACGTCGGGGTGGACGAAGATCGACAACTCCGCGCAGACGTTCGCGGCGGGCGCTGCGGTCTCGTACTCCAAGCCGTGGTCGGCGGCGTCGGTGGTCGCGGCGATGAAGAACGACCCGGCCTTGCACCCGGCTGTGGACTACAGCCGTGTGCCGGTGCGGCTGGCGGTCCAGGTCTGCTTCGCCTACTCCACGGGCACGACGCGCTGCACGTGGAACAGCTCGAAGGAGTCGGTGCGGCCGACGGTGACGCGGGTGCCGCACGCGTTCGGGGACGACTTCCCGACCGCCGAGGCCGGGCCGGGGCAGGTGGCGTTGTGGACCGGGGAGTTCCAGACCTCCGACACCGATGTGACCGTGCCGGCGTACACGGGCTCGCTGAGCGTGTCGCGCACCTACTCCTCGCTCGCCGCGCCGGAGACGGACCCGGTGTTCGGGCCGGGATGGTCGGCGTCGTTCGACGGGGACGACTGGGGGGTGGCGGGCTGGCAGGTGGATGACGAGACCGGCTGGGACGGCACGATGGTGCTGTTCGACGACGCGGGGGACGCGCTGACGTTCCGTCAGCCGGGCACCGGGCATGAGCTGCGCAAGAAGGGCACGTACACCGCGGCCGACCAGGACACCAAGGACGACGGCGGCGTCCTGGTCGTGGCGGCGAGCCAGACGTCGATGACCTACTCGGTACGCGGCCGGGGTCAAGACCGTGTTCACCTGGACTGACACCAACAACGACAAGGCCGCGGACACGTGGCAGGCCACCGAGGTGACCCAGCCCGGCTCGGTCTCGGCGACGACGTACACCCACGACTCCAAGACCGGCCGGGTGACGCAGATCCTCGGCGCCGTGCCCGCGAAGGGCGACGGCACGCCCGCGGTCTCGTGCGCGACCCTGGTCAAGGGGTGCCGGGCGCTGACCGTCCGGTATGCCACCGCGACCACGGCCACGGGCGCGGCCGAGGGTGCCTACCTGGGACGCGTGACGAGCATCGACTACACCGCGTGGGACCCGGACAAGGACACCGGCACTACGGGCGCGGACGGCCAGCCCGTCCGCGGGGCCATGGCCACGGTGCCCGTCACCAACTATCTGTACGACGCGTCGGGCTACCTCAAGCAGGTCACCGACCCGCGCACCGGCATCGCACACCGGTACTCGTACTCGGGCAGCTCGACCTCCGGCCAGCCGCTGCTGACCGGCGACCGGCCCACGCTTGGGCAGGAGTCGTACACCCTGACCTACGGGCCGGTCACCGGCAGTGACGGGGCCGCCCTGGACGGTCACGGGCTGCAGGCGGTGACGCGCCCGGACCCCGCCGGCGGGACGGCGCAGGTCGCCCGGATGGTGTACGGCATCAACCCGGCCGCGGTGGTGGCCGGCCTGCCGGACATGCGCACGGCCATGCTGGCCGACGGGTCGCTTGACCCGGCGGTGGGTGTGGGCCGGTGGGGGCAGGACGACGTGCCGGTGTATGGGGCGGCGGTGTTCGGGCCCGACCATCCGGTGTCGACGTCGAGCCCGGCCGCGATGGCCGCGGCCGACTGGCCGTTTGGGGACCTGCAGTACACCGACGCCAACGGGCGGGTGGTCAACACGGCCTCCTCGAGCGAGGGAGCCTGGCAGTTCACACGGACCGTGTACGACGACGAGGTCCGCGGGTCGGCGACGGCCCCGACGTACAACGTCATCAGGTCGCTGGACGCGCGCGGTATCGCCGGGATCCTCGCCGAGGGCGGGGCGAGCGCCCTGGCTCAGGACGAGCTGGACTCGTACGCCACCGTCACGGCGTACAACGACTCCGACATCCTCTCCCCTGCCGTCGCGGACGGCCCGAACGGTGTGGGCACCGTGGCGGCCGGCGCGGTGATCGCGGCGGCCGGGACCCGGGTGACCGACACGTGGGCGCCGTTCACGGACGCGGGCGAGGGCCGGGTCAGGGTCCGGGTGCACACCCACACCGACTACGACGCGGGCGCCGCGGACCTGAACCACGGTGTGAACCCGGCCACGGGCCTGGCGTGGGGCCTGCCGACCGCGGTCACGACCACCCAGGTCGACGCCCTGGACACGACCTCCGAGCCGGGTGAGGCGGTGCTGTCGCGCACCATCAGCGGGTACGACCCGATCGACGGTGCGGACCGGCTGGGCAAGACGTCCGGCTGGGTGCTGGGGATGCCGACGGTCTCCACCACGGTGACCGACTTCGCCGCGAACGCCGGGATCACCACCAAGACCCAGTTCGACGCCGAGGGGCGCACGACCAAGACGGTCGGGGCGAAGTCGGACGGAACCGACGCAGGCACGTTGCTGACCACCTACTACACCGCGGACGGGGCGGCGGCAGTCGCCGACTGCCGCAACCACGTGGAGTGGGCGGGGCTGGTCTGTCAGACGGCGCCCGCCGACGGCAGCCCAAGCGTGCCGACGCAGGCCACGACGAAGTACTCGCTGTGGCTGGACGCGGCCGAGACGACGGACGTCGCCGGTGCGACCACGCGCACCACGACGACGACTTTCGACACGGCGGGGCGCCCGACCCTGTCGCACACGGCCGTGGACGCGCTGACCGGCTCGACCCCGGTGGACGACACGTTCACGCACTACACCGCTGACGGGCTCGTCGACTACACGGCCAGCCGGAACCCGGACACCGACGCCGAGACCGGTCGGATCAGCACGGTGTTCGACACGTGGGGTCGGACCACGCAGTACCGCGACGCCAACAACGAGCTGACCACGACCGTGTATGTCCCGTCGGGGCAGCCGGGGGCGGGTTCGGTCAAGACGGTGACCGACTCCAAGTCGGCCGTGACCTACGGCTACAACGGCTCGGGGAACGTGACCTCGCAGGCCACCACCACCGGTGGCAAGACCTACACGTACGCCGCGACGTGGGACGGGCTGGGCGACCTGCTCACCCAGACGTTGCCGGCCGGGGTGTCGCAGGAGAACACCTACTCTGCTGACGGGCAGCTGCTCACGCTCAGCTACCAGGGCACGGCCGCCGACGGCACCCCGGTGCCGCTGCTGGGGTGGGCGGTGGACTCCGACGCGCAGGGCCGCACCACGCACGCCTCGACGAACGCCGGGACCGGAGAGACCTCGATCGGGCGCAACCTGGACTACCGGTACGACAACGCCGGCCGCCTGGCCAGCGTGACGGACGCACGCCCCGACGTGTGCCAGACCCGCGCCTACACGTTCGACGACAACGGCAACCGTCAGAGCCTGACCAGCGGCACTTACGGCGGTGACTGCACCACCGGTCAGACGCTCCAGATGACCAAGGACTGGGGATCGGCATTTGACGCGGCCGACCGCCTGACCGCCGGCGCCGCCGTGACCGCCACCGCATGGACCACCGACGAGGCAGACGCCACTCCCGTCCGGACCGACACCAGCTTCGGCGGTGGCCAGTACACGTTCGACGCCCTGGGACGAGTCACGATTCTGCCCGCGATCGACACCCCGGCCAACGCCGCGACCGTCGGGGCAGGTGCGGCGCCGACGGCCGGTGACGTCACGATCGGGTACTACGACACCGACGCCGCCGCATCCATCGAGCAGGACGGCACGAAGACCACCTTCACGCTCGACCCGGCCGGTCGCCGCTCCGCCTCCACCACCACGAACGCGAGCGCGACGACCACGGTCACCCGCCGCTACGGCGACGGGTCGGACAACCCGTCCTGGGCACAGTCCGTGACCGGGACCGACCCCGCGTCGGTCAGCGTGTACGGGTCCTCCATCGGCGGCGACCTCGGGTTCACCGTCACCGACGGTGCCGCGTCCCTGGACCTGGCCGACCCGCACGGGGACACCATCACCACCGTCGCCGTGCCCGCCACCGGAAACGCCACCGGCATCGGGGCGGTCGCCTGCTACGACGAGTACGGCAACCCGGCCACCGACCTCGCCGCCGGCGTCGGCGTCGACGGGACCGCCACCCGACCCGAGGCCAGCGCAAAGAACGTGCCCGCCACCGGGGCCATGGCCTACGGCTGGCTCGGGGCAAAGCAACGCTCCACCGACACCACCGGGTTGGTCCTCATGGGCGCCCGCCTCTACAACGCCGTCACGGGCCAGTTCACCTCGCGCGACCCCGTTCCCGGCGGCAACACCACCGCCTACACTTACCCGCAGGATCCAATCAATAGTTTCGATCTCAACGGAGAATGGCGCCACTGGCAACCTCGCTCCTGGGCGTCCAACGCGTGGCGATGGACCCCCAGCGCGGGGAGAGCCATCGGCCATCACTTCAAGAAGCACTGGCGCACCTATGCGAAGATCGGCGTTACTGCTGCAGCTCTGATTGGCGGCACGCTATGTGCCGCTGCAACTGCTGGCTTGTGCGGCGGCCTCATCGCAACGTATGCGGTCACGGCCGGGCTCGGAGCCGCGGCAGGGGCGGCGACGTATGGCCTCGGTACCGGACGTAAGACCCGGCGCGGTTATCTATCCGCGGCGGGTGCCGGGGCGGTCGCGAGTGTGGGTGGATTGTATGCGGGCAGGGTGGCGTTCCGCGCCGCTGCTTCGCTCAGATTCCGGGGCTCCGCAACTGCGATCGGCGGAAGCTATTCTCCAACCGTAAGTACTGGAGACCGTAGTGAATAGGCGTTTTCAGCGATTTGAATCCCCCGTTCGTCGATCTTCGGGTACACGTACCGGGTTGGATATTCTCTCGCGGCTTATCGTGCCGTCAAAGCGCTATTCCACCACTGCGGATGTCGAGGCCGTTAAGGCAGGCGGTACGGTGCTTCTCGGCGCATATGTGCGCACAGGGTCGCGGTTGGTGCGCAACGTCCTCCCAATCGGAAAGGGACCCCAAGCGGCGTCTGTGCTGGCTGAGCAGATAGGCCGCCCGCCGTATGCGATCACTGGAGTAACAGATGCTCGCGATGTTAAGGTGAAGGACATAGTCATGATGTCAGTGACGGGAACAAGCCAGCGAGGGGATTGGGAAATCGTTGTCCCGACTAAAGACGTGCCATTTCTGGAATGGTTCGTCGGCCAGTGCGGCTAGGCGTGTAACGTCCACGGCCGGTTGATTGTAGCGCGTTTGCCCGCTCATCACAGTTGACGGTGTAGCGCGGCCTTCGGTGTGAAGTCTTTGAACATCGTGGACGGTTGTGTCCCATGACGTCGTGCGCAGTCGGTCTCGGGACATCGTGGGCACTTGGTCTGCGTGTTCGTCTCGGGCATGGACTTCAACCACATGCCCGCGGATGTGCGGTGGGCGATCGTGAACTGGCCCACGCTTTGACTAATCTTCCCGAACAGCGCGTAGCTGCGTAATGGCTGGGCGACGTGCAGGGGCGCACCACGGCGGTATCCACGAGCCTGTCAACTTCTCTGTGTAAGTGGCCTGGTCAGTAGGTCAGGTAGGGGTTGATGCGCTCGGGGTAGGCGAGCGCGAGCTGGGCCAGGGCTTGCTTCCAGTTCGTGGTGACCTGGCCCTCGACGAGCCTGCCGGACGCCTTGCGCTTGCCGGCGGGCAGGCCGCGTTCCTTCGCCCGGTCGCGGGCGCGCTTGTCCTCGATGTTGCAGATCGCGAGCCACAGCAGCTTGCGCACCGCGTCGTCGGTCGGGAAGTGGCCGCGGTTCTTGGTCACCTTCCGCAGCTGGTAGTTCAGCGACTCGATCGAGTTCGTGGTGTAGATGACCCGGCGCAGCTCGGGCGGGAACGCGAGGAACGGCGTGAACCGTTCCCACGCGGCCTTCCACGTCGCGACCGCGTGCGGGTATCTCCGCGCCCCCGGTGTTGGCTCTTGGATGAAGTATCGCCACTACGGCATGGGGACATTGAAGTGGGGCCTCGGCGTCACACGCGGGGCACACCGAGGCTGGTGAGGAGGTCTGAATGTGAAGCGATTCCGCGGGGCGGCCGTCTTCATACTCTTCGTTGCGGCCGGCATTTTTGGAGCAGCGGGATATCTGTTTGACCCACTATGGTTCCTACCGGGCCTGATATGCACCGCACTAATGGTACTGGTGACCCGAGAGAATCGGAATGGTCCAGAACGAACAGACAAGCCCGATCATTAATGCCCGTGTTCCGCACTTTCGGTGTTTGACGGTCCCAGAGTGACGGCCGTGACGACCACGTCGTGGGCCGACGACGGCACCGGCACCCAGCTGCGCGCGTGCGACGGAGCACTCGCGCGGGGGATGCCCTCGGTGACGGGGGCGGTGCTTCGGTGCGCTGTGGGGCGCTGCGAAACGACGTGGCGAGGACTCACGGAGGGAGAGCGTAATCGCGAGCCGTCGGGGCCGTACGGCCAGCCAGGGTTGAGCAGTGGAGGGCTTGTGGAGAGCTGCCGCAGGCGCACCCCGCAGGGACCGAGCGGTTGGGTGGTGCGCGCAGCAGTCTGTGCATCACACCTTCGGCGTTGCTCCGCCCTAAGCAGATGGGGCTGTCGCAGTCGACGGTCTCGCGCGTGTGGCGGGCGTTCGGGCTGCAGCCGCATAGGGTCGAGGGGTTCAAGCTGTCGACCGACCCGTTCTTCGTGGACAAGGTGCACGACGTCGTGGACCTCTACGCCGGCGTCCTTCCCGCTGCGCGATCGCGGTGAAGCCGCGCGCTCCGGTCAACACCGCGCAGACCGCCACCGCGATCAGCGCCGCGACCCCCGGCGGCGCACCACCTCCACCAGGACCGACACCTCCGGCACCACCACGGTGACCCGCGCCTACGGGGCGACACGGACAACGCGGCCTTGGCGTCGGTGACCCAGAACTGGCGGGATTCCAACGTTCCCGCGGCGTGCCGTCTGTTGCCGTCCGCCACGCGTGAGTCGTAGTGTGGCTCCAGCGGACACGTGTCCGTCAGACGGATGGCTGCCGCGGCGCACCTGCGATGACGGAGGGTCCGATGACCAGCAAACCAGCACCCGAGACCGGCCGCCCCATCGTCTTCCGCGGCGGGACCGTCCTGACCATGGACGACGCGCGCACCGTCCTGCCCGACGCGGACGTCCTGGTCGTCGGCACCGACGTCGCCGCCGTCGGGCCGCACCTCGAGGTGCCGGAGGGCACCGTGGAGGTCGACGCCTCGGGCGGCATCGTCATGCCCGGCATGATCGACACCCACCGGCACCTGTGGCAGACGGCGATGCGCGGCTACGGCGCCGACTGGACGCTGACGCAGTACTTCGTGTGGAACTACCTGTCCTACGGCAAGCTGTTCCGGCCGCAGGACATCTACGCCGGGAACCTGGTCGGCGCGCTAGAGGCGATCGACGCCGGCGTGACCACGACCGTCGACTGGTCGCACAACCTGCAGACGACCGACCACGCCGAGGCCGCCGTCGACGCGATGCAGGCGACCCCCGGCCGGTTCGTGCTCGCCTACGGCAACATCCAGGCCGGGCCCTGGGAGTGGTCGACGCGCCCCGAGCTCGCGGACTTCGTGAACCGGCGGATCCCCCGCGACGAGATGTTCGGGTTCCAGCTCGCGTTCGACGTCACCGGCGACCCCGCGTTCCCGGAGAAGGCCGCCTACGAGGCCGCGCGCGAGCTCGGCGCCAAGGTCACCACACACGCGGGCGTGTGGGGCGCCACCAACGACGACGGCATCCGGCTGGCCTACGAGAACGGCTTCATGACGGAGGGGAACATCTACGTGCACGCGGCCACGCTGTCGACCGACTCCTACCAGCGCATCGCCGGCACCGGCGGGTTCGCGTCGGTGGCCGCGGAGTCGGAGTCGAGCTGCGGGCAGGGCTACCCGTCGAGCTGGTCGATCCGCAAGCACGGGATCCCGATCTCGCTGTCCAACGACACGAGCGTGTGGTGGAGCGGCGACGGCTTCTCGGCCATGCGCGCGACGCTCAACGCCGACCGGGCGCGCGAGCACCACGAGGCGCACGCGACCGGCGACACGGTCACGAACATCTCGCTGCGCTGCGAGGACGTCGTCGGCTGGGCCACCCGCGGCGGGGCGGACGCGCTGGGCCTCGGCTCCGTCGTCGGCAGCCTGGAGCCGGGCCGGCGCGCGGACGTGGTGCTGATCCGCAACGAGGACTCGCCCGTCATGTTCCCGCTGCTCAACCCCTACGGGCACGTCGTCATGCAGGCGCAGCGCGGGGACGTGCAGGCGGTGCTCGTCAACGGGAAGGTGGCCAAGTGGGACCACAAGCTCGTGGGCGTGGACCTCGGCGCCGCGCGCGCCGCCGTCGGCGAGACGGTCGAGTACCTCCGCGGGCAGCTGGGCGAGGAGGAGTGGGTCAAGGGCATGAACCCGGAGATCCCCGAGTCCAAGGTCCTCGACAACCCGTACACGTACACCGACTACGCGAGCGCGGACACGCACAAGTCGAAGGAGTGACCGGCGCTCAGAGCGCGACGCTCGGGTACTCCTTGCCGAGCCAGTGCTGCAGCCTGGCGCCGAACTCGCGCTGGAACGACAGCGGGCCGCTGCGGGCCGTGTATTCCTCGTCGTACAGGGCGATGAAGATCGTCAGGTTGAGGAAGAAGTGCGCGCCGTGCTCGAACAGCCACACATAGTCGTGGCCGATCAGGGCCGCCCTCTCCTCGTCGGTGAGGTCGAGGCACGTGGTGCGCTCGGCGTCGTTGAGCCAGCAGCCCACCTCCTTCTCCCACTTCTCGAGGCAGCCCTCCGGGTCCTCCTTGTACTGCCGGAGCCACTCGGGGTCGCGGTCGACCGTGAAGAGGAACTTGTCGACGTAGTACGTGGTCATGGCGCCACCGCCTCCAGGCTCTGCTCCGCACGGCCCCGCTCGCTGCGGTTCTGCGCGAGCGACCGGACCGGCGCGCCGTCCGGCACCCCGCTCGCGTACCAGGTCAGGTACATCTCGCGGGTGTGGAACAGGTCGAGCTCGTCGACGTAGTCGGCGACCGCACCCGGCCCGGCGACCCCGAGCATGAGGATGAGGTCCATGAAGCCCGCGGTCGCGTTGCCGGCGGCGGCGAGCGACTGGTGCGTGACGTTCTCGAGGATCGCGTCGACGTCGCCCGTGGCGAGCCAGTCGATGGCCTTGCGGTCGAACTCGGGGTCCGGTCCGTGCTCGCCGAACTGGCGCGGGCCGCCGAGCTCGAGCGACAGGTGGCCGGTGCCGATCGCCGCGACCTTGAGGTACGGCGGGTAGGCGTCGATCACCTCGCGGATCGCGCGGCCGAGCTGGTAGAAGCGCCGGGGCGACGGCATCGGCGGCGCGAAGATGTTCGTGTAGACGGGCACGACCGGCAGGTCGGCCTGGGGCCGCGTGGTGATGATCGGGCAGACGATCGAGTGGTCGATCTTGAGCTCGTGGCTGAACGCCATGTCGAAGTCGCGGTCCATCAGGCCCTGGAGCAGGTACCCGGAGAGGTCCGTGTCGCCGTCGAGCACGTAGGTGGGCAGACCGAACTCGCGGATCTCGTTGTAGAACGTCGCGTCGTAGCGCGGCGCCTTGCCGACGAGAAACTGCGGCAACCCGCTGAGGAAGAACTGGTGGAAGTGGTCGGCGCCCACCATGACGAGCACGTCCGGGGCCGCCGCGGTGAGCGTCTCGCGGTATGCCTCGACCTTCGCCTTCCACGCCGCGGCGAACGGCGGCCGCTCGTCGGGCGGCGACGTCGTCGCCTTGTAGTAGAAGGGGTGGTGCGTGCTCGCGAGCACGGCGGTGAGCTCGGCCATCATTCTCCTTCGAACGATCCGTGCCCGATCAGGCCTCGGGCGGCTCCGGGGGGACGTACTCGGCCTCGTCCTCGACGGCGGCGAAGATCCGGCCGGCGATGGGGTGGCGGGTCTCCTCGGCCAGGTGGCCGAGCAGGCCGGCGGTGCGGGCCAGCAGGGCGAACCCGCGCAGCAGCTCCACGGGCAGCCCGAGGTCGGCGAGCGCGGCGCCGACGGCGCCCGCGCCGTTGAGCGGCAGGTCCTTGCCCAGAGTGGTGCCGGCCACGCGCCCGACGGCGGCGAACAGCCTCAGGTGCGGGCCCACCAGGTGCTCTTCCTGCGCGACGGCGTACAGCCGCGCGACGCGCGGGTCGCGCTGCTTGTGCAGGTGATGGCCCAGGCCTGGGACCCGGCTGCCGGTCGCCGTCTGCCGTTCGACGGCCTCGACGGCGAGGGCGTCCCAGGCGGCGTCGTCGGCGTCCGGCTCGGGCAGGGCGTCGGACGCGCGGGCCTCGGCGAGCGCCTCCGCAAGGAACGCCCCGGTGTCCTCGGTGACGCCGAGGAAGCGCGAGCCGCCGCCGAGCAGGCCCGCGGCAAGCGCGCCCTGGAGAGCGTCGGGGGCGGACAGGTAGGTGAGGCGCGCGGCGATCGCCGTCGGGGTGAAGCCGTGGTCGGCGAGCGCGACGAGACACGCCTCGAACAGGCGGGTCTCGCTGGGGCTCGGGCGCCTCAGGGCGACCAGCCAGAACGCGAGCTCGCCGAAGCCCACCGACCCGATGAGGTCCTCGGAGAGGTCCTGGCCGAGCAGGCGGATCTGGGTGGGCGTGGAGACGCCGAGCGACGTCGGGTAGGTCATGGCGCGGGCTCCTCATGCGCTGTGCCCGAGGGCTCGGGCGGAACGGGCGGCAGGGCCGCGTCGCGGGGTGCGCCGAGCCATGCCCGGACCTCGGCGGAGTGCTCGCCGAGTGCCGGCGGCGGCAGCTCGTACCGCGGGGCCGTGGCGGAGAAGTCGAGCGGGTGGCGCACGCCGGGCACCGCGCGGTCCCCGCGGCCGACGTCGACCAACGGCTCGAGCCCGAGCTTGGCGGCGTACTCGACGCCCTGAGCGATGCTGGCGATCGGGCCGCACGGCACGCCGGCGTCGTTCAGCTTGTCGAACCAGACGGCGGCGGGCTGGGTGCGCAGGCGCTCCTCGAGCAGCGGGCGCAGCTCGTCGCGCCGAGCGGTGCGCCCGGAGTTCTCCGCGAACCGCGGGTCGTCGGCCACCTCGGGGATGCCGAGCACCTCGGCGAGGCGGCGGAACTGCGCGTCGTTGCCGGCCGCGACGATGAGGTCGTCGTCGGCGGTGCCGAGCGCCTCGTACGGGAAGAGGCTGGGGTGCGCGTTGCCCATGCGCGTGGGCGTCACGCCCGCGCCGACGTAGGCCATCGTCTGGTTGACCAGCCCGCTCATCGCCGAGGCCATGAGCGAGGCCTCGACGTGCTGGCCGCGGCCGGTGCGTTCGCGGTGCCGCAGCGCGGCGAGGATGCCGATGGTGGAGTGCAGGCCGGCCATGACGTCGAAGACGGAGATGCCCGCGCGGTACGGCGGCCCGTCGGCGTCGCCGGTGAGGCTCATGAGGCCGCTCATCGCCTGGACGATGAGGTCGTAGCCGGGCAGTGCCGCGCCCTGCCCGGTGCCGAACCCGCTGATCGAGGAGTAGACGATGCCGGGGTTGTTCGCGGCGACGGACTCGTAGTCCAGGCCGAACTTCGCCAGGCCGCCGGGGCGGAAGTTCTCGACGAAGACGTCGGCGCGGGCCGCGAGCTCGTGGGCGGCCGCGCGGTCGGCGTCGTCGCGCAGGTCCAGGACGATGGAGCGCTTGTTGCGGTTGACGGCCGCGTAGTAGGTGCCGACGCCGTCGGGCCGCACGGGGGGCACCCAGGTGCGCGTGTCGTCGCCGCCGGGGGACTCGACCTTGACGACCGTGGCGCCCAGGTCGCCGAGCAGCATCGTCGCGTACGGGCCGGCGAGCACGCGCGAGAAGTCGGCGACCAGCACGCCCTCGAGCAGGCGCTCGGTGTCGGCGTCCGCCTGGCGGACGGGTGTCCGGAACTCCGTCATGCCCCTAGGGTTTGCTCAGGTGTGGTGGCGTGTCAAGAGCCGCCGGGGGAGGAGCAGCATGGCGCAGGAGGGTCGCGGGCCCGACTTCATCGAGGCGCTCGCGCGCGGGCTCGACGTGCTGCGGAGCTTCTCCGCCGAGCGGCCCGCGGCGTCGCTGAGCGAGGTGGCGCAGGCCACCGGCCTGGCGCGGCCGACGGCCCGCCGCATCCTCCTGACCCTGTCCGAGCTCGGGTACGTGCGCGCGTCGGGCGGGTCGTACTCCCTGACGCCGCGGGTGCTCGACCTCGGCACCGCGTACGTCGGGTCCCTCGGCCTGTGGGACCTCGCGCGGCCCCACCTGGAGGACCTCGTGGCGCGGACCCACGAGTCGTCGTCGATGGCGCAGCTCGACGGGTCCGACATCGTCTACGTCGCGCGGGTCGCGGTGCCCAAGCTCATCGCGCTGCGCGTCGAGATCGGCACGCGGTTCCCCGCGCTGCGCACGTCCCAGGGCAAGGTGCTGCTCGCGGGACTGCCGCCGGCCGAGGCGCGCGCGGCGCTCGCGGTACCGTCGCGCTCGGCCGTCCCGGCGCCGCCCGTGCCGCCCGACGGCGAGCTGTCGGCGCTGCTCGCGGGCGTGCGCGACCAGGGCTGGGCGTCTGCGGACGAGGAGCTCGCGCCGGGCGTGCGGTCGGTCGCGGTGCCGGTCCACGACCTGTCGGGCGCGGTGCTGGCGACGATGAACGTCACGGTCCACGCTTCGGAGACGTCCATGGAGACCCTGCTGGGCCACCACCTCCCGCTGCTGCGCGCAGCGGCGACGGCGCTCGAGGAGGACTGGTCCCGCCGCGGCGGCCTCCCGGTGGAGCGCACCCGCTGACGCCGCTGTCGGTCTGGCTTGGGACGCTTCAGGCTCGGGTCAGGCCTGCGGCGGCCGCGTCATCGACAGGACGTCGAGGGCCTTGTCCAAGGCCTCCTCGGTGACCTCGCCGCGCTCCACGAACCCGAGCGCGACCACGGCCTCGCGGACCGTGATGCCCTCCTTGACCGAGTACTTGGCGACCTTCGCGGCGGCCTCGTAGCCGATCACGCGGTTGAGCGGCGTGACGATCGACGGCGACGACTCGGCGTAGGCGCGCGCCTTCTCGACGTTCGCCGTGATGCCCGTGACGGTCTTGTCCGCGAGCACGCGGCTCGCGTTGGCCAGCAGGCGGATCGACTCCAGCACGCCCTGCGCGATGACCGGGATCTGCACGTTGAGCTCGAAGCTCCCGCTGGCCCCGGCCCACGCCACCGTCGCGTCGTTGCCGATCACGCGCGCGCACACCATGAGCACGGCCTCGGGCACGACGGGGTTGACCTTGCCCGGCATGATCGAGCTGCCCGGCTGCAGGTCGGGGATGAAGATCTCGCCCAGGCCCGTGTTGGGGCCCGAGCCCATCCAGCGCAGGTCGTTGCAGATCTTGGTCAGGCTCACCGCGATGGTGCGCAGGGCGCCGCTGAGCTCCACGAGCCCGTCGCGCGCCGACTGGGCCTCGAAGTGGTCGCGCGCCTCGGTCAGCGGCAGCCCGGTGTCCTCCTTGAGGAGGGCGATCACGCGCTGCGGGAACCCGGCCGGGGTGTTGATGCCGGTGCCGACGGCGGTGCCGCCCAGCGGCACCTCGGCCGCGCGCGGCAGGGCGGACTGCAGGCGCTCGACGCCGTAGCGGATCGCCGCCGCGTAGCCGCCGAACTCCTGGCCCAGCGTCACAGGCGTGGCGTCCATGAGGTGCGTGCGGCCGCTCTTGACGACGGTCGCAAACTCGTCCGCCTTGGCGCCCAGCGCGTCCGCGAGGTGCGTGAGCGCCGGCACCAGGTCCTTGACGACGCCGGCGGTCGCGGCCACGTGCACCGACGTCGGGAACACGTCGTTGGAGGACTGCGAGGCGTTGACGTGGTCGTTCGGGTGCACGTCCTTGCCCAGCGCACGCGTGGCGAGCGTGGCCAGCACCTCGTTGGTGTTCATGTTCGACGACGTGCCCGAGCCCGTCTGGTAGACGTCGATCGGGAAGTCCTCGTCGTGCTTGCCGCTCGCGACCTCGTCCGCCGCGGCGACGATGGCGTCCGCGACGTCCTGCTCCAGCACGCCCAGCTCCGCGTTGGCGCGAGCCGCGGCCTTCTTGATGCGGGCCAGCGCCTCGATGTGCCCGCGCTCGAGCGGCGTGCCGGAGATCGGAAAGTTCTCGACGGCGCGCTGGGTCTGCGCACGGTAGAGGGCCCGGGCCGGGACGCGGACCTCTCCCATGGTGTCGTGCTCGATGCGGAAGGCTACCTCGGCGCCCGCGGCGGCGTCGACGGCGATGTCATGGGTCATGCCCTTATCGTGCCTCACCGCCGCGGGTGCCCTGGAACCGCGTCTCAGGCCTGCGGCTCCTCGCCCACGTCGCCCGCCACCTTGACCAGCCGGGCGTTGCCCTCGGCCAGGTCGTACTCCACGCCGACGATCGCGAGCTCGCCCTTCTCGACACGCTCGCGCAGCGCTGCGGAGTAGCCGCGCAGCGTCTCGACCGTGTGGCGCACGTGCTCGGTGCGC
The DNA here is from genome assembly GCF_049852175.1 of Xylanimonas sp. McL0601. Taxonomy (GTDB): domain Bacteria; phylum Actinomycetota; class Actinomycetes; order Actinomycetales; family Cellulomonadaceae; genus Xylanimonas. The sequence goes on along the minus strand of NZ_CP187527.1, from coordinate 3,236,020 downwards.
AGCGTCGCCGGGTCGTAGAGGTCGCCGTCCCTGTCGGAGCCCGCTCGGTGCGCGGCCGCCGTGATGCCCGCGACCGACGGGATCACGCGGTCCACGACGGCGCGCACGAAGCCCGGCGGCTGCTCGCCCGTGGCGAGCGTGTGCGCGGTCGCGGCGATGGCCCCGCACGAGTCGTGGCCCAGCACGACGACCAGGGACGCCCCCAGCAGCTCGGTGCCGTACTCGATCGAGCCGATCACCGTGGTGTCCACGACGTGCCCGGCGGTGCGGACCACGAACACGTCGCCGAGGCCCTGGTCGAAGATGATCTCGGCCGCGACCCGCGAGTCCGAGCAGCCGAAGATCACCGTGTGCGGGTGCTGCGACTCCGCCAGCTCCCGGCGGCGGTCGACGCTCTGCGACGGGTGCGCCGGCTCGCCCTTGATGAACCGGTCGTTGCCGGCACGGAGGGCGGCCCACGAGTCCGCGGGCGTGCGGGTCGCGGGGACCTTGGGCGACGGGTCGGCCGGGGCCGGGATCGTCGGGATCGCACCGGTCATCGGCAGGGGCTCAGGGGCGTTCACGCGTCCGTCTCCTCGTCGTCGGCGGGCTGGGTGGAGGCGGGCCGGGTGGAGGCGGGCTGGGTGGCGCCGGACGCCTTGGCGAGGCGCTCGCGGGCGCCGTCGAGCCACTCCTGGCACCGCGCGGCGAGGGCCTCGCCGCGCTCCCAGAGCGCGAGCGACACCTCGAGTGGCTCGCCGCCCGCCTCGAGTCGCTGCACGACGGCGACGAGCTCGTCGCGGGCCTGCTCGTACCCGAGGCCGGCAGGGTCGGGGAGGGCGGACAGGTCGGGGGCGGGGGAGGCGCTCACGGGGACAGTCTCTCCCACGGGTGGGACAGGACCGCGGAGCTGTCCAGCATCGCCCGCCGCGGGCCCGGCCCCGATGTATCACGTCGTCGCGCGACGGACTCGCTACGGGCAGGCGAGGTCCGCAGGACGACCGTCGCGTTTCACGGCGATCGGATCACCACCGCCCCAGGCCGTCTCCGGGCGTCGTCGGGAACGGAGCCGGCCATGCGCGTGTTCGTCAGCCACTCGAGCGTCGACGGTGAGCTCGTCGACATCATGGCCAAGCGCCTGGACAGGTCGGGGTTCACGGTCTGGTTCGACCACGAGCTCTTCGGCGGTGAGCAGTGGTGGGAACGGATCCTCGACGAGATCGAGACCGCCGACGTCTTCCTTCTGGCGCTGTCCACCTCCTCGGTCGTGTCGCGGGCATGCGCCGACGAGCACGACTACGCGGTGGCGCGCGGGGTGCCGGTCGTCCTGGTCCGGCTGGACGACGTCGACCTGTCGACGCGTGCCTACGGCAGCCAGCACTACGTCCAGTACGCCGCGGGCGACGTCGACTCGCACATCGCCCTGACCGCCGCGCTGCAGAACGCCGCGGTGTCGCCGAAGCTCCGCCCGCAGGGGGCGGCGTTCCGTCCGCCCGCCCCGATGTCGTACATCCGGGACCTCGGCGAGAGCGTCCGGGTGCGGGCGCTGTCGGCCGCTGAGCAGGCGGCCGCGTTCGAGCGCATCGCCACCCGGCTGGGGGACGAGTCCGATCCCGTCGCGCGGCAGCGGCTGTTCTCCGTGCTGACCGAGCTGCGCGACCGCCCCGACGTGACGGTCGCCGTCCAGACCCGGATCGACGACCTCGTCCGGCGGGACGGGCGGAGCGCACCGCGGTCCGGGCCGGCGCCAGGCACTGCTCGCACGCAGCAGGCGAGCGGGCCGGGCTCCCCGCCGAAGCCGCAGTCGAACCGCCCGCCAACCCCCCGGCCGAGCGAGAGGGCGACCGGCCCGCGCCGTCCCGGGACGGCGACGGGGACGGGCTCGGTGCCGAAGCCCCGGCCGAACCTCACGCCGAACCTCACGCCGAACCCCCAAGCGAACACCCAGCCGAGCGCCGCGGTGAGCGCGCCGAGAGTGCGTAAGCCCGCCGTCCCGTCCGTCGCGACGACCGTGTGGATCACGCTCTTCTTCGGGATCTTCGGAGTGATCCCGGCGGCGATCCACTCGTCGAACGCGCACCAGGTCGGCCGGTCGGCGGCACGGTACTGGATCGCCTTCCTGGTGATCTTCTGCGTGTGGGTCTACGCCGTCGGCGCCGTGGGCTACGCCCTGTCGCAGGGCTACTCGTTCAGCGACCTGCCCCTGTCGGCAGGGCTCCTCCTCGGCGGCGTGACGGCGTGAACGGGCGCGCGCTGGACGACGCCGTCCCGATCCGGCTGTGGGTCGGCGTCACCGGCCACCGGACGGTCGCGGACGAGCCCGGCCTGCGCGCAGCCGTCCGCGCCGTCGTCGCCGCGTGCCGCCAGACGCTCCGCGCCCAGGGCGTGACCGAGGTCCGGCTCGGGGTCGTGTCCGCGCTCGCGGAGGGCGCCGACCGCGTGGTGTCGCGGACCATCCTCGAGGAGCCCGGAGCCGTTCTCGAGGTCACGCTGCCCATGCCGGTCGACGACTACCGGAGCGACTTCGTCACGGGCGAGTCCCGCACCGAGTTCGACGAGCTGCTGGCCCGCGCGGCGATCGTCCGGGGTGCCGAGCCGCTGCACGACCGCGAGACCGCCTACCTCGTGGCCGGGCAGCGGGTGGTCGAACGCTGCGACGTCCTGGTCGCGGTGTGGGACGGCCGGGCGGCGAGGGGCCCGGGCGGCACGGCGAACGTCGTCGGGATCGCCCGGCAGGCCGCGCACGGGCCGGCCGTGTTCCGGGTGGTGCCCGGCACGTGGGACGTGCGGCCGGACGGGCGGCGCCTCGACGTCGCGCCGTTCCGGAGCGTGGACCGGCTCAACCGCGAGCGGGCAGTCACGCCCGAGGGCTGGCTGGCCATGGTCACGGGCGCGGCCGGTGAGGCGGGCCTCCCCGACGGAGCGCTCGAGGAGCCCCTGCGGTGGATCGCCCGCCCGTACGCGCGCGCGGACCTGCTCGCCGGCCACTACCAGCGGCTGTACAACCTTGGCAGCAGCGCGCTGTTCTTCGGCTCCGCGCTGGCGGTCGTGCTGGGCGCGCTCCAGGTGCTCCTGCTGCGGGACCAGGTCTGGCTGGTGCTCGCGGAGGCGCTCGTCATGGTGGCGCTGCTCGCGCTGCTGGTGGTCGCGCGCCGCGAGGAGCTGCACGGCCGGTGGCTCGGGTACCGCGCCCTGGCGGAGGCGTGCCGGAGCGCGCTCTTCCTCGCGCTGACGCACGGCGACGACTCGCTGGCCGCACCGGCGCTCAAGCGTTCGGAACGGTGGGTGCCGCGCGCATATGAGGAGATCTGGATCGCGCGTCCCCGCGGCGGGCCGGCCGTGGGGCTGGAGCCTCTGCGCGCGCTCGTGGCCGACGGCTGGGTGGTCGACCAGCTGCAGTACCAGGCGCGCGCGGCCGGCAGGCTGGAGGCCCACGAGCGCCGCCTGTCGGCGGGTATCTCGGCGCTGTTCGCCGCGACGCTGACCGCCGCCGCGCTGCACTTCTGGCTCGACTGGGCGCACGTGGAGGCCGGGACCAACGTCGTCGCGCTGTTCTCCATCAGCCTCCCGGCCGTGGGTGCGGCGCTCGGTGGCCTGCGCGCCCAGCGTGACTACCAGCGCAACGCCAACCGGGCCCGGCAGTCCGCGGTGGCGCTGACCGTCTTGCGCGACCGCCTCACGGCCGTGACGTGCGACGAGGACCTGCGGACCGTGTGCCGGGCGGTCGCGAGCCACCTCGCCCAGGAGAACCGGGGCTGGTACGACGACATGGTGTTCCACGACGTCGAGCTGCACGTCTGACCCTCGGGCGGCGTCAGAGACGCTCCGGCAGCGGCACGCACCGGGCTCTCACGGTGCAGCTCCGACGAGCAGGATCGCGACCAGGATCTTCGCGATCATCATCGCGGGATAGATCAGCGTGTACCCCATCGCGACCCGGGGGTCGTTGCCCGTCATCCCGTTCGAGAACGCCAGCAGCGCGGGCTGCGTCTGGACCGCCGCGAGCATGCCCGCCGTCTTCGTCCCGCCGACGTCGAACAGCCGGCGGAGCACGACGGAGGCCGACCCGACGAGGGCCGTGGTGAAGAAGATCCCGAGCACCAGGATCGGGAGCCACGCGCCCGAGGCGAAGGCGTCCCCGATCTGCACGCCCGCGGTGTTGCCCGCCTGCACGAGGAAGAGCAGCAGCCCGAGGTCGGTCAGTGCCTGGGCCGCCGACCCGGGCATGCCCAGCACGACGCGCCCGACGCGCCCGATGCGACCGAACACGAGGCCCGTCAGCAGGCAGCCCGCCGCGATGCCCAGGGACAGGTGGACCCCGGGCAGCACGTACAGGCCGACGAGCGCGCCGATCGCCAGGCCGCTCGCCAGGGCGAGCGGGTTCAGCTCGGAGTACCCGCGGGAGGAGTCGCCCAGGTAGGCGGTGATGTCGTCCATCGTGTCCGCCGGGCAGATGACCCGGATCCTGTCGCCCATCTGCAGGACGTTCTCGGGCGCCGCGACCCGGTCGACGTCACCCCGCCGCAGGCGGGTCACGGCCGCCTGATACCTCGACGCCAGCCTGAGGTCGGCGAGCGGCATCCCGACGAGGCTCGGGTTGGAGACGGTGATGCGCCGCATCGCGAGCCGGAGCGACTCCGCCTCGATGTGGTGGGTGGAGACGTGCCCGAGCCGCTCGGTGACCTGCTCGACGAGGTCGACGGGACCGTCGATGACCAGCACGTCGCCGACGCGCAGCGGGTCGTCGACCATCGCCGTCTCGACGGGGCCGTCCTCGTTGTGGCGCACGCGCGAGAACGTGACCCGCTCCGCGTAGTGCTCGATGACGTCGCCGAGCGTGCAGAAACCCCGGGTGTGCTCCACCCGGATGGGCACGGTCACCACGGGGACGGGCGCGTCCTTGTCGCCGGCGCGGCGGCCGAGCGCCCGGCCGACCAGGAGCAGCGGGGCGATGGCCCCGAACAGGTAGGCGACCGAGTACCCGATGGTGGGGGCGGCGCTGCCCGAGGCCTCGACGGCGGCGCCGAGGGCGGGCGTGTTGTTGAGCGCGCCGGCGAAGGTCCCGGCGATCACTGCGCGCGGCAGCCCCAGCGCCGTGCCGAGCAGCAGACCACCGGTCGCGACGACGACCAGGAGGCCGACGGCGGTCAGAATCAGGCGCCAGCTCGTGCGGACGTTGTGGAAGAAGACCGACCCGCTCGCGACGCCGATGGTGAACGTGAAGAGCATCAGCCCGAACATGCCGAGGAGCGGCGGCACCACGACGGGCGTGCCGTGCGCGTCCGCCAGCGCCGAGACGCCCAGCGCCGCGAACAGCACGGCCGCGGGCCCCAGCCCGATGCCCCGGACCCGGACCCGGCCGAGGGCGGTGCCGAGGGCGATCAGCGCGAACGCGAACACGAGCGGCTGGGCGGAAAGGAACTCCAGGACGGACTGCATGCGGCCGCCTCTCACGACGTCGTCCTCGATCTTCTCGGAGCCGGACGGCGCCCCAGGGCCGCGGACCGCCACCGGCGGCGCGCCTGGCGCGAAAAGGTGCCGGTAGGTTGTGCGCCGTGACGACGACGACGCCGAACCCGATCCTTCCCGGCTGCTACCCGGACCCCTCCGTCTGCCGGGTCGGCGACACGTACTGGCTCGTCACCTCGACGTTCGAGTACTTCCCCGGCCTGCCGGTGTTCCGCAGCCGCGACCTGGTGAGCTGGGAGCAGGTGGGGCACGTCATCGACCGCGCCGACCAGCTCGACTACCAGGGCGTGCGGTACTCGCACGGGCTGTTCGCCCCCACGATCCGCCACCACGACGGCGTGTTCTGGGTGGTCTGCACGCACGTCGGCACGCCCGAGGGCGCGCCGGGCGGCAACTTCGTGGTGACCGCGACCGACCCCGCCGGGCCGTGGTCGGACCCGGTCTGGCTCGACGAGGACGGCATCGACCCGTCCCTGTTCTTCGACGACGACGGCCGCGTCTGGGTGCACGGCACCCGCCCGGCGCGCGAGCCGCAGTGGGACGGCCAGACGGAGGTCTGGCTGCGCGAGCTCGACCGGGGCACGATGCGTCTGACCGGCCCCGAGCACGTGGTCTGGAAGGGTGCCGTCCTCGGCGCCGTCTGGGCCGAGGGGCCCCACCTCTACAAGGTCGACGGCACGTACTACCTGCTCGCGGCCGAGGGCGGCACGGACATCCACCACGCGACGTCGGTCGCCCGGTCCGCCACCGTGACCGGCCCGTACGAGGGCAACAAGGCGAACCCGGTCCTCACCCACCGGCACCTGGGCCGCGGCGTCGACGTCACGGGCGTCGGGCACGCCGACCTCGTCCAGGCCGTGAACGGCTCGTGGTGGGCCGTGCTGCTGGGCATGCGCCCCTACGGCGGCTACCACTACAACCTCGGCCGGGAGACGTTCCTCGTGCCCGTGACCTGGGAGGACGGCTGGCCCGTCTTCGCACCCGGGGCGGGGCGCGTCCCGGCCGAGGTCGAGGTGCCGTTCGCCGACGGCGTCGCGCCGGGCGAGGCGCAGGGCTCGGCGAGCGGCGTCGTGCCGCCGTCGAGCCTGCGCTGGAGCTCGCTGCGCGGCCCCGCGGACTTCGCGACGCCCGACGGCGACGGCTGGCGGCTCGCGCTGCGTCCGGCCACGCTCACCGAGCCCGTCACGCCGGCGTTCCTCGGCGTCCGTCAGCAGCACGTCGACGTCGACGTCCGGGGTGTCCTGGACGGGTCCCTCGCCGCCGGCGAGGAGGCCGGCCTCGTCGTGCGGCAGAACGAGCGCGACCACGTGCGCCTCGCCATCGCCGCGGACGACGACGGCGGCCGCCGCGTCCGGGCCGTGCACCGTCGCGCCGCGGTCGACACCGAGCTGGCCGCGCTCGCGGTGCCGGACGGCCCGGTCACGCTGACGGTCTCCGCCCGGGGGCAGGACTACGCGCTGCTGGCCGCCGTCGGCGACGGCGACCCCGAGCGGCTCGCCGTGGTGGACGGGCGGACGCTGGACAGCACCGCCGCGGGCGGGTTCACCGGCGTGTGGCTCGGGATCTACGGCACGAGCAACGGCCGCCCGACGACCACCGAGGTGCGCGTGCCGCGCTTCGAGTACCTGCCGGCAGCCGAAAAGTAGGTCCCCGGACGCAATCGCGTTGCCCGTCGCCCCTCTCAGCGGGGACCATGCCCGCATGGGACATCTCGAGGTCGGACGGCTGGAGTACGTGCTGCCCGACGGGCGCACGCTGCTGGACGACGTCTCGTTCCGCGTCGGCGAGGGCAGCATCACCGCACTGGTCGGCCCCAACGGGGCGGGCAAGACCACCCTGCTGCGGCTCGTCACCGGCGAGCTCGCGCCGTCGTCGGGCGCCGTCACCATCAGCGGCGGGCTCGGCGTGATGCCGCAGTTCGTCGGGTCGGTGCGCGACGAGACGACGATCCGCGACCTGCTGGTCGCCGTCGCGCCCCCGCGCATCCGCGACGCGGCGCGCGCCGTCGACAAGGCGGAGCTGGCCGTCATGGAGGTGGACGACCACGACGCGCAGATGGCGTACGCCCAGGCGCTCGCGGACTGGGCCGACGCGCGCGGCTACGAGGCCGAGACCCTCTGGGACGAGTGCACGACGGCGGCGCTCGGCGTCCCGTTCGAGCGCGCGCAGTGGCGCGAGGTCCGCACGCTCAGCGGCGGTGAGCAGAAGCGGCTCGTGCTCGAGGCGCTGCTGCGCGGTCCGGACGAGGTGCTGCTGCTCGACGAGCCGGACAACTACCTCGACGTCCCGGGCAAGCGCTGGCTCGAGGAGCAGCTGCGAACGACCCGCAAGACCGTGCTGTTCGTCAGCCACGACCGCGAGCTGCTGGCCCGCGCGGCCGATCGGATCGTCGCGCTCGAGCCGGCGGCGTCGGGCGCGGACGCCTGGGTGCACGGCGGCTCGTTCGCCACGTTCCACGAGGCGCGGCGCGAGCGGTTCGCGCGCTTCGAGGAGCTGCGGCGACGCTGGGACGAGAAGCACGAGCAGCTCGTCCGGCTGGTGCGCGACCTGCGGCAGGCCGCGGCGAACAGCGACGCGATGGCCTCCCGCTACCGTGCGGCGCAGACCAGGTTGCGGAAGTTCGAGGAGGCGGGGCCGCCCCCGGAGCCCCCGCGGGACCAGGAGATCACGATGCGGCTGCACGGCGGGCGCACGGGGCTGCGCGCCGTGACCTGCGAGGGGCTCGAGCTCACCGGGCTCATGAAGCCGTTCGACCTCGAGGTGTTCTACGGCGAGCGCGTCGCCGTGCTGGGCTCGAACGGGTCGGGAAAGTCGCACTTCCTGCGGCTGCTGGGCGGGGGCTCCGTGGCGCACACGGGGACCTGGCGCCTCGGCGCGCGCGTGGTGCCTGGGCTGTTCGCGCAGACGCACGCCCACCCCGAGCTGTTCGGGCGAACGCTGCTCGAGATCCTGTGGGAGGACCACGCGCAGGACAAGGGCCGCGCCATGCCCGCGCTGCGCCGCTACGAGCTCACCGTCGCGGCCGACCGGCCGTTCGAGAAGCTCTCGGGCGGGCAGCAGGCGCGGTTCCAGATCCTGCTGCTCGAGCTGAGCGGCTGCACCGCGCTGCTGCTGGACGAGCCCACCGACAACCTCGACCTCGACTCCGCCGAGGCGCTCCAGGAGGGGCTCGAGGCGTTCGCCGGGACGGTGCTCGCGGTGACGCACGACAGGTGGTTCGCGCGGTCCTTCGACCGGTTCCTGGTGTTCGGGTCCGACGGCGTGGTGCGCGAGGCGGCCGAGCCCGTGTGGGACGAGCGCCGGGTCGAACGGGCGCGGTGAGGCCGCGGGCCTGCCCGGCGGCGGATCAGCCGCCCGGGGCCTTGCCCAGGTGCGCGAGACACAGGTCCGGCTCGGCGAACGGCTGGAGCCGCTCGACCGTGAGCGTCGAGTCCCACGCGTCGAGCGCGCCGCGCATCAGGCCGAGGTGCACCGGGCACACGACCGGGCTCGTCGTGGCGAGCTCGAGGAACGGGCAGCTCCGCAGGCCGACGGCCGCGGGTCGACTCTCGACGGCCGTCGGCGTGCCGTCGTGCTCGCGGCCGTCCGGGGCGAACCCGAGCTCGGCCAGCAGCGTCATGAGCTGCGTGGTCGCGTCGTCGTCCGACGGCGGCGCGTTCCGCGGCCGGTCGCCCTCGGGCGCCTGGTGCCGCGCCTGGTGCCGCGCCTGCTGCGCGCCCCACGCGCGCCCGGCACGCTCGGCGCGGGCGGCGGCGTCGGGCGCGTGCTCGAGCTCGGTTGCCAGCACGGCGGCGAGCATGTCGTAGCGCCGCTCGCCGCGCGGGTCCATGCCGGGCGCGGCGGTGTAGCGCACGGGCGGGCGGCCCAGAGGCTCGGGCGTGCCGGGTGCGCCCGCCCGTGGCTCCGAGCCGGGCGCCGCGGTCGCGGCGCTGCTCAGCGACGTCGTGCGCACGGCCTGCCCGGCCTCGACCAGCGCGGCGAGGTGGAACCGCACGGTGTTGGGGTGCACGGCGAGCCGGTCGGCGAGCTGGCCGACCGTGAGGGGCGAGCGCGCGTCGCGCAGGGCGGCGAGCACCTCGTGCCGCCGGCCTGTGGTCGCGCGCTCGGGCGCCCCAGCCGTCACGTGGGCCCTTGCGGCGGCAGACCGGCGACCAGCGGCGTGTCCGAGTCGACGGGCCCGAGGCGGGCGGCGCCGCCGGGGGAGTCGAGCGGGGCGTCGCGGCCGGGCAGGGTGGTGGCGAAGAACGCCGCGTTGTCGCGGAGGTAGACCTTGAGGTCGTCCGGGAGGTCGTCCTCGTAGTAGATCGCCTCGACCGGGCACACCGGCTCGCAGGCGCCGCAGTCGACGCACTCGTCGGGGTGGATGTAGAGCGTTCGGTTGCCCTCGTAGATGCAGTCCACAGGGCACTCGTCGACGCACGACTTGTCCTTCACGTCGACACAGGGCTTGCCGATGACGTAGGTCATGGCGGGAGTTTATCCAGACTCACCTTGGAGTAAAGCGTCAGTCGATCGTCGCGCCCAGCTCGCCCCGCGCGAGGCGCAGCCGCACGTGCGTGCCGGTGGCGGCGTCGTCGGGCTCGCGGACCACGTGCCCGTCCGCGCGCTGCACGACGGCGTAGCCGCGCTCCAGCGTCGACGCCGGAGACATCGTGCGCACCTGGGCGGCGAGCCGCCCGACCTCGCCGGACGCTTGCAGCAGCGCGGCGTTGAGCAGGTGCCGCGCGTGGATCAGAGTGTGCGCGACGTCCCGCTCGCGGCTCTCGACCATCGACAACGGGCGTGCGAGCACCGGGCGCGAGCGTACGCCGTCGAGCCCGTGCTGCTCGCGGTCGAGGCGGGCGCGCAAGGCGTGTCGCAGGGTGCGGCACGCCTGCTCGAGGCGGCGGCGCTCCTCGGCGACGTCGGGCACGATGCGCTTCGCGGCATCCGTGGGGGTCGACGCGCGCAGGTCGGCGACGAGGTCGAGCAGCGGGGAGTCCTGCTCGTGGCCGATGGCGGAGACCAGCGGGGTGCGGCACTGGGCCGCCGCGCGCACCAGACCCTCGTCGCTGAACGGCAGCAGGTCCTCGAGCGCGCCGCCGCCGCGCGCGACGACGATGACCTCGACCTGCGGCAGCGCGTCGAGCTCGGCGATCGCCCCCCGGACCTCGCGGACCGCGCTGGCCCCCTGGACCGCGACCTCGCGGACCTCGAAGCGCACCTGCGGCCAGCGGGCCTGGGCGTTCTTCATGACGTCGTGCTTCGCGTCCGAGTTGCGACCCGTCACCAGGCCGACCACCCGCGGCAGGAACGGCAGCGGGACCTTGCGGGCCTCGTCGAACAGACCCTCGGCCGCCAGCACGCGCCGCAGGTGCTCGATGCGCGCGAGCAGCTCGCCGATGCCGACCGGGCGGATCTCCGCCGCCCGCAGCGAGAACGAGCCGTTGCCCTTGTAGAAGTCGGGCTTGGCGTGCACGACGACGCGCGCCCCCTCCTCGACGGTCGCGGTGCTCGCCTGCAGCACCGACGTGAGCACGGAGACGGTGACGGAGACCTTCTCGTCGACGTCGCGCAGCGTCAGGTACTGCATCCAGGCGCCGGGGCGCTCGCGGAACTGGACCACCTGGCCCTCGACCCAGACGTCGCCGAGGCGGGCGATCCAGCCGCGTACCTTCTCGGACACGACGGCGACCGACCAGGGTGCCTCGGGGGTGGTGAGGGGTGCGGCGACGGGTGCTGTGCTCACGGGCCCAGCGTGCCGCATGGCTCTGACAGATGGGGCACGGGGTCTTCACATGTGCGCACCTAGACTGGCCGCGTGACCGTTGCTGCCACCGAGACCCCCACCAAGCGCGTGCTGCTGGCCGCCCCCCGCGGCTACTGCGCCGGCGTCGACCGTGCCGTCGTCGCCGTCGAGAAGGCGCTGGAGACCTACGGCGCCCCGGTGTACGTGCGCAAGGAGATCGTGCACAACAAGCACGTCGTCGAGACGCTGCGCGAGCGCGGCGCCGTCTTCGTCAACGACACCGACGAGGTGCCCGAGGGCGCCCGCCTCGTGTTCTCCGCGCACGGCGTCTCGCCCGCGGTGCGCGACGCCGCAGCCGCGCGCAGCCTCGCGACCATCGACGCGACCTGCCCCCTCGTGACGAAGGTGCACAAGGAGGCCGTGCGGTTCGCGAACGACGACTACGACATCCTGCTCATCGGCCACACCGGCCACGAGGAGGTCGAGGGCACCGCCGGCGAGGCGCCCGACCACGTCCAGGTGGTCAACTCGCCCGCCGAGGTGGACCAGGTGGTCGTGCGAGACCCGGCCAAGGTCGTGTGGATCTCGCAGACCACGCTGTCGGTCGACGAGACCATGGAGACCGTGCGGCGCCTGCGCGAGCGGTTCCCCTCGCTGCAGGACCCGCCGAGCGACGACATCTGCTACGCCACCCAGAACCGCCAGGTGGCCGTCAAGAAGCTCGCGCCGGACTCCGACGTCGTCATCGTCGTGGGCTCGGCGAACTCCTCGAACTCGGTGCGGCTCGTCGAGGTCGCGCTGCAGGCCGGCGCAGGCTCGGCGTACCGCGTGGACCGGGCCGCCGAGATCGAGGACGCATGGCTCGAGGGTGCGACGACGGTGGGCGTGTCGTCCGGCGCGTCGGTGCCCGAGATCCTCGTCCAGGACGTGATCGCGCACCTCGGCAAGCACGGGTTCGGTGAGGTCGAGGAGGTGCGCACCGCGACCGAGGAGCTCATGTTCTCGCTGCCGCGCGAGCTGCGCGCCGGGCTCAAGGCCGCCGGCCAGGACGACAAGCGTCCGCGCCGGGAGAACCGCACGGCCCTGCCGGTCGCCGAGGTCTGAGACCCGCTCAGCCCGCGGCGGCCGCGTCGTCTTGCGCGGCGAGCCGCTGCAGTGCCTTCCGGTCGGCGAGCGCGAGCGCCTCGATAGCGACGACCCGATCCTCCTCCGCGGCGAGCAGCTCGGGCTTGGTGATCGGCCGCGGCAGCTCCTCGATGCCCTTGAGCTCGTCGATCGACTCCTTCTCGTCGACGACCTCGAGCGCGACCATGCGCCGGGCCGAGGTGAGCACGTTGCGCTCGAGCGACGCGATCATCGAGTTGTAGGACCTGGTCGCCTTCTCCAGGCCCGCGCCCGTCGCGGTGACGTGCTTGGTCATCGTGACGAGCCGCGCGTGCAGCTCCTTGCCGACCCGCAGCACCTCCTGGGCGTTGCGCGCGAGCGCGTCCTGTCGCCAGGCGTAGGCGATCGTGCGCAGCAGCGCGACCATCGTCATCGGCGTCGCGATAATGACGTTCTTGCGCACGGCGTCCTCGAGGAGCGCGGGGTCCCGCTCCGCCGCGGCCGAGAGGAAGACCTCGGCGGGGACGAACATCACGACGAACTCGGGCGCGGGTGCGAACTGGTCCCAGTACCGCTTCGCCGCCAGGTCCTCCATGTGCTTGCGCATGTGCCGGACGTGCGCGTCGAGGCGGGCCTCGCGGACCGTCGCGTCGTCGGCCTGCTGGGCCTCGAGGTAGCCGACGAACGCGACCTTGGCGTCGACGACGACGCTCTTGCCGCCGGCCAGGTGCACCACCATGTCGGGGCGGAGGATGCCGTCCTCGGTCGAGACCGACGCCTGTTCCGTGAAGTCGACGTTCCGGAGCATGCCCGCGGCCTCGACGACGCGGCGCAGCTGGAGCTCGCCCCACGCGCCGCGCGTCTGCGAGGAGCGCAGCGCGGTGACGAGGTCGCCGGTGCCCTTGCGCAGATCGGCGTTGGCCAGCTCGAGCTGGCGCAGGTGCTCGGTGAGCTGCGACTGCCCCTCGCGCCGCTTGGCCTCCGCGTCGGTGACCTGCGTCTGCACCTTTTCGAGCGACTTGTTGAGCGGCTCGACCAGCGCCCGGATCGCCTGCTCGCGCTGCGCGAGCACCTCCTCGTTCTTGACAGTCGACGCGCGCAGCGTCTGGTTGGCCAGCTCGAGGAACTGCCTCGAGTTCGCCTGCAGCGCCTCGCCCGCGACGGACTGGAAGCGCTGCTTCTCCGCCTCCTGGTCCGCCTTGAGCTCGCGCAGGCGGGCATCGGCCTCGGCCCGCGCCTCGTCGACGCGCCGGGCGGCGTCGTCGCGCACCCGCTCGAGCTGGTCGCGCAGCCCCGCCGCCTCACGGCGGAGGCCCTCGAGCTCCGCGTGGCCGCGCACCAGCTCCATGTCGGCGGAGCGTCGCGCTGCGCCGGCCCGGTTGGAGGCCACGAGCCAGCCCACGAGCACGCCCACGGCGAGCGCGCCTACCAGGAGGCCGATCCAGGTCGTCGTCGTCATGCCCGAAGGTTCGCATGCGGCACCGACACGGCGACACGACGCACGCCGCGAACCGCCGTATCCACTGGTCGTCGTCGTCGCCGGCCTCTAGCCTTCCCGCGGAAGCACCGAACGCACAGCCCTCGATAAAGCAGGTGATCACGCTGTCCGCCCCCGCCACGCAGCCCACCGTCCCGCAAGCGCCGCCCGTCGCCCAGGCGCCGGTCGTCCCGCCCCCCGACCCTTCCGCGGCCCTGAGCCTGCGCGGCCTCTGGAAGCGGTTCGGCGAGAAGATCGCCGTCGCCGGCATCAGCCTCGACGTCCCGGCCGGCTCGTTCTACGGCCTGGTCGGCCCCAACGGTGCGGGCAAGACGACGACGCTGTCCATGGCGACCGGCCTGCTGCGCCCCGACTTCGGCACCGCGGGCGTGCTCGGCACCGACCTGTGGACGGACCCGATCGCCGCCAAGCGGCTCCTCGGCGTCCTGCCCGACGGCGTCCGGCTGTTCGACCGCCTGACGGGCGCGCAGCTCATCACCTATGCGGGCCTGCTGCGCGGGCTTGACCGGGCGACCGTCGCCGCGCGCACCGAGGACCTGCTGCGCGCGATGGACCTCGTCGCCGACCGCGACACCTTCGTGGTCGACTACTCCGCCGGCATGACCAAGAAGGTCGCGCTCGCGTCCGCGATGATCCATGCGCCGCGCGTCCTCGTGCTCGACGAGCCGTTCGAGGCCGTCGACCCCGTGAGCGCGGCGAACATCCGCGACATCCTGCACCGCTACGTCGCCGACGGCGGCACCGTCGTCGTGTCCTCGCACGTCATGGACCTGGTGCAGCGCATGTGCAGCCACGTCGCCGTCGTCGCGGGCGGGCACGTGCTCGCGGCCGGGACGGTCGACGAGGTGCGCGGCGAGCAGACACTCGAGGACCGGTTCGTCGACCTCGTGGGCGGCCGCAAGGAAGGGGAGGGGCTCGCGTGGTTGCGCAGTTCGTCCGCCTCAAGCTGACCCTGATGGCCAACACGTTCCGCAGGAGCGTGTGGCAGACGATCGGCATCGTGCTCGGCTCGCTCTACGCGGCGGGCCTCGTGCTGATGGCCGTGGCCGCCGCGGTCGCGGGCGGTGCCACCGAGCCTGTCGTGACCGGTCAGGTCATCGTGATCGCCGGCGCGGTGCTGGTGCTGGCCTGGTGGCTCGTCCCGGTCTTCTTCTACGGCGTCGACGCGACGCTCGACCCGCACCGGTTCGCGACCTACGCCATCCCGCGACCGCGCCTGCTGGCGGGGCTGGCCGTCGCCGGGGTCGTGTCGGTGCCGGGCATCGCGACGGTGCTCGCCGTCGTCGGCGCCGCGTTCGCCTGGTGGCGCACGCCGCTCGCGGTGCTCGCCGCCCTCGTCGGCGCGGTGCTGGCGGTCGCTCTCTGCGTCGTCGGGTCACGCGCGATCACGACGATACTGTCGCCGATGCTGGAGTCGCGCCGCTCGCGCGAGGTCCTGACGATCGTCGCGTTCGTGCCGATCATGCTGTTCGGGCCCGCGATCTCGTGGTTCGCACAGCGCATGGGCTCGGCCACTGTCACGGTCGGGGACACCGTGCCCGCCGCCGTCGGCGGCGCCGCGCACCTCCTCGGGTGGACGCCGCTCGGCGCGCCGTGGGGCCTCGCGGCGTCGGTGCACGACGGCGCGTGGCTGACGGCGCTGGGCCGCCTCGCCGTCGCGGTCGGGACGCTCGCGCTCGCGGTCTGGGTGTGGGAACGCGCGCTGGCGCGGACCCTCGAGCGGCCCGCCGAGGGCGGCGGCAAGGGGGCGCACGGCAAGGGCCTCGGGCTGTTCGATCGCGTACCTGCGACGCCCGTGGGCGCCGTCGTGGCGCGCACGGCGACGTACTGGGTGCGCGACCCGCGCTACTCCGCGTCGATGCTGATCGTGCCGCTGCTGCCGGTGGTGCTGTACTTCGCGACGCGCAACGGCGGAGCCGAGGTGATCGTGATCCTCGCGCCGCTGACCGCGTGGATCGCCGGCTTCGGCATCTCGAACGACGTCGCGTACGACCACACGGCGTTCGCGCTGCACGTGGCGACAGGCACGCCTGGGCGCACGGACCGGTGGGGGCGGGCGATCCCCGTGCTCGCCGTCGGCACACCGCTGATCGTGGCGTACACGCTGGTCACGGCCGGGGTGACGGGCCTCTGGGAGTCGCTGCCGCCGTTGCTCGGGCTCAGCATCGGCCTGCTCGCGGCGTCGACGGGAGTGTCGAGCTTCGTCTCCGCGCGCTGGTTGTACCCGGTGCCCAAGCCGGGGGACAGCCCGTTCAAGCAGCCGCAGGGCGCGACCGGCGCCACGATGGTTGCCCAGGGCGTGAGCATGGGGCTCGCGGCGATCGTGTCGCTGCCCGCCCTGGCACTGGCACTGGTGTCGATCCTGCTGCCGAGCGTCGCCCTCGGCTGGGTGACGCTCGTGGTGGCACCCGCCCTCGGGGCCGTCGTGCTGGTGCTCGGCGTCCGCTGGGGCGCGCAGGCGTACGACAGGCGGGCGCCGGAGCTGCTGCAGCGCGTGCTTTCGTACGCCTGAGCAGGGCCTTCGACGCGACGCCGGGCCACTGTCTGAGGCCCGGCGTAACGTCGGCGCCATGGTCCAGTTCACCGCCGACGACGACCTCCGGGGTGCTCGGTTCCGCCTCGCGAACCTCACCGGAGCGCGATTCGACCAGAGCTACCTCACCGGCGTGCTGATGCGCGGGGTCGACCTGTCCGGCGCCGACATCGACGGCGACATCCGCGGGCTCGTGCTCAACGGCGTCGAGGTGGCCCCGCTGGTCGAGGCCGAGCTCAACCGCAGGCTCCCGGGCCGTGAGTGGCGCCGCTCGCTTGACCCGGCCGAGCAGCTCCAGGCGTTCGACGCGGCACAGCGCGAGTGGGCGGCAGCGATCGCGCGGGCGACCGCGCGGCCTGAGCTGCGAGACGCGCACGTCGACGGCGAATGGTCCATCTCCCAGACGCTGCGGCACCTCGTGATGGCGACGGACGGCTGGCTACGGCACGGCGTCCAGCGCATGCCGGACGCGTTCAGCCCGATAGGGGTTCCGTTCACCGAGTGGGAGGACCGGGCCGCTGAGCTCGGTATGGACCCGACGGCCACGCCGTCGTGGGACGAGGTGCTCGCGGAGCGCGCGGACAGGGTGGCGCAGGTGCGCGACTTCCTGGCGGCCGCGACGCCCGAGGAGTTCGCCGCGCCCGCGCCCGGCCTGCCGCCCTGGCACGAGGACTCCCCCGAGGAGTACCGGCGGAGGATGACCGTCGGGCGGTGCCTCGGCGTCATCGGGAACGAGGAGTGGGAGCACCTGCGGTACGCGGTTCGCGACCTTGACACGATCGAGGCCGGAACGGCCCCGTAGACTTTCCCGACGTGGCTCTCACCATCGGCATCGTCGGCCTGCCCAACGTCGGCAAGTCCACGCTCTTCAACGCCCTCACCCGCAACCAGGTGCTCGCCGCGAACTACCCGTTCGCGACCATCGAGCCGAACGTGGGCGTGGTGCCGCTTCCCGACCCGCGCCTGGACGTCCTCGCGGGGATCTTCTCCAGCGAGCGGATCCTGCCCGCGACCGTGTCGTTCGTCGACATCGCCGGCATCGTCAAGGGAGCCTCGGAGGGCGAGGGGCTCGGCAACAAGTTCCTCGCGAACATCCGCGAGGCCGACGCGATCTGCCAGGTGACGCGCGTCTTCTCCGACGCCGACGTCGTGCGTGTCGAGGGCTCCACCGACGCCGAGGGCGACATCGAGACCATCTCGACCGAGCTCATCCTGGCCGACCTCCAGACCCTCGAGAAGGCGCTGCCGCGCATCGAGAAGGAGGTCAAGATCAAGAAGGGCGACCCCTCCCTGCTCGACGCCGGCAAGAAGGCGCAGACGATCCTCGAGGCGGGCACCACCCTGTTCCAGGGCGCCAAGGCCGCAGGCCTCGACCTCGCCGACATCGCGTCGTTCCAGCTCATGACGGCCAAGCCGTTCATCTACGTCTTCAACACCGACGACGCCGGGCTCGCCGACGAGGCCATGCAGGCCGAGCTGCGCGCGCTCGTCGCGCCGGCCGACGCCATCTTCCTCGACGCCAAGTTCGAGGCGGAGCTCGCGGAGCTCGAGCCCGACGAAGCCAAGGAGATGCTCGAGGAGAACGGCCAGGACGAGTCCGGGCTCGACCAGCTCGCCAAGGTTGGCTTCCACACCCTCGGCCTGCAGACCTACCTCACCGCCGGCCCCAAGGAGTCGCGCGCCTGGACGATCCACAAGGGCTGGAAGGCTCCGCAGGCGGCCGGCGTCATCCACACGGACTTCGAGCGAGGCTTCATCAAGGCCGAGGTCATCGGGTTCGAGGACCTCGTGGCGGCGGGCTCGGTCACGGCCGCCCGCGCGGCAGGCAAGGCGCGCATCGAGGGCAAGGAGTACGTGATGTCCGACGGCGACGTGGTGGAGTTCCGCTTCAACGTCTGACCGCGGGGAGGCGGCTCTGACGAGACGCCAGCCTGCCGTGGGCCTGCGCGATCGGCGCCGTCGTCGCCGGCTTTCTGGTCTGGCCGACATGGACGGGCCGGATCGACTGGAACAAGCTCCGGAACTGACTGCTGATCCGCTCGAAGCCACGTACTCCGTGGATGAGTCGGTGCTGAAGGCCGCAGCCTTCTGGCGCCGCTCGTGGCCGACGCCATCCTGGGTGCGTTCGATGTGCGGCCTCGCGACGGGTGGAGTTCCGCTCCGACGGGCGATCGCGACATCAGTTCGTGGGTTTGGGTTCGATTCGTCGGATGCATCCGACGAATCGAACCCAAACCCACGAACTGATCGCCCCGCCGCCGCCTCAGGGCCGCCGCGTCACAGGGACGAGTCCAGTGTCGCCCACCCCGAAACAGAGGGTCCCTGACCTGCGAGACGCAGGTCAGGGACCCTCTTCGTGTGTCCGCCCGAGTGGACTCGAAGGACCTAGATGCACTCCGGGGGGCTCCCGTCGCCCTACCGGTTCCGCTCGGGACACGCGCCGACGACTACGCCGACTCCGGCAACGTCAGCATGCTCGACGGCTAGTAGACGACGTACGTGCGTGCCCGATCAGCCGCCGCTCTTGCGGCGGAACATCTTCTGAGTCGGTCCCGTGGTCTCCGAGCCCTTGACCGAGCCTCGGTTCTGTTGTCCCTCGTTGTGCCGCGTGTTTGCGGAAGCCTTGCGCTCGAGGGCCTCGCGGAACCGCGCCTTCGCCTCCTCGGACGGTGTGGTCGATTCTTCGTGCGGGTCGTCAGACGGCATGCGATCAGTCCTCCTGGTCTTCCTTGGTGTCTCCCGGCCAGGGTGCCCGACGTGAGCGCGGGAAGCGAACCGTTGTGTCGGGGCGCTGGTGCAGGCGAGAGCGCGATACGTCTTGCATCGTGAAAAGGTGCAACGCCTCGCTACCGCACCGTCGAGGCGCCACGGCGTCAGGATGGTGCCAATGGTGGGTCGGGCTTTGGGTGGTTGACGCGTCGATAGCATAGGCAACGGCGGGGATCGAGCCCGTCAGCGTCTCGCGCGCCCGGCCCACGCGGGGAGCACGCACCGCGCCCCGATGGTTCCCCCACATCCGCCTGGACGTTGCCGGACTGTCACCTGGCACTCAGGGACACCCGGGATACTGGGGCGTGACCGAACTGCCCCTGCGCGCGCCGTACGACCCGCTGCCCGTCCGACGCCGCCGCGAGCGGGTGCGGACCGTCGCGTCGACCGGCGTCGCCATCGTCGGCGTCGTCAGCTTGCTCGCGGCCGTCTCGCCCCCGTTCCGGCACCGGCTCCACGTGGTGCTCGAGGTGCTGCCGAGCGTCGTGCCGCCGACCGCCGCCACCACACTCGTGCTGGTGTCCGTCGGGCTGCTGCTCATGGCGCGCGGGCTGCGGCACGGCCAGCGGCTCGCATGGTGGGGGACGCTCGTGCTGCTCGTCGCATCGGTCCTGCTGCACCTGGCGCGCGGCCTCGGCGTCGAGGCGGCGGTGATCACGACGTCGGGGGCCACCTGGCTCGCGACGCAGCGCACGTCGTTCGGCGTGCTGCCCTCGCGTGCCACGGTGCGGCGGGCGCTCGTGCTCGGGACGATCGGCGGCGTGTTCGCCGTGGTCCTGGCCGTGACGCTCACCGAGGCGGTGGAGCCGCCGCGGTTCCACCGCTTCGATCGGATGGTCCTGCCGCTCGCGATCGTTGCGGGCGCCGCACTGGTCGCCGCGGCGGCCTGGATCCTGCTCTCGCCGAAGGACCCCCGGCGGCTCACCGCCGAGCAGCACCGCGAGGAGCGCGAGCGCGCCCGGGCCGTCGTCAAGCGCTACGGCGCCGGCACGCTCGACTGGTTCGCCCTGCGCGACGACAAGGACTGGTTCTTCACTGGCCGCTCCGTGGTCGCCCACGCGGTCCACGGTGGCGTGTGCCTCGTCTCGCCCGACCCGATCGGGCCCGACGACGAACAGGTCGCGGTGTGGTCGGAGTTCCTCGCCTACGTCGAGCAGCACGGCTGGTCGGTCGCCGTGCTCGGTGCCCGCCCCGAGCGTTTGCCGCTCTACGAGGCGAGCGGGCTTCGGCCCGTCTACCTGGGCGACGAGGCGATCGTGGACTGCCGCGAGTTCGCGCTGGCCGGGGCGAAGAACAAGTCGCTGCGGCAGGCCGTCGGCCGGGTCCGCCGCGAGGGCTACACGACCACTTTCCACGACCCGGCGTCGCTCGACCCGGCGCTGCGCGCCCAGCTCGAGGACCTGCGCGGCCAGAGCCGCCGCGGCGGCCGCGAGCGAGGCTTCTCCATGACGCTGTCCCGGCTCTTCGACCCCCAGGACATCGACTTCCTGCTCGCCGTCACCCGCAACCGCGCGGGCCGGGTCGACGCGTTCGCCCAGTGGGTCCCCGCCCCCGGGATCGACGGCTGGTCGCTCGACGTCATGCGCCGCCGCATCTCGGGCGACGTGCCGAACGGGGTCATCGAGGCGTGCATCGTCGCGACCATCGAGGAGGTTGCTGCCCGCGGGGACCTGGCGCTCTCGCTCAACTTTGCGCCCATGCGCTCCGTGCTCGAGAGCACCGAGGTCGGCGGGCCGCTCGTCGTGCTCACGCGCCCCCTGCTCGCGCAGATGTCCGAGCGCACCCAGATGGCCTCGCTGGCGATGTTCAACCGCAAGTTCCACCCCCGGTGGGAGCCGCGGTACGTCGTGCTCGACTCCGTCGAGTGGGTCGCGTCGCAGAGCCTCGTCATGGCCGACGTCGAGGGCGTCACCGAGCTACCCGTCATTGGGCGGTTCCTCGGCAGGTCTTCGGCGCCCGGCGGCCGGTGATGCCCGCAAAACCCGTTCCAGCGTGACCACCGCGGTATGGGAACACTGCTCCGACGCGTGATCGCGATGTCAGTTCGTGGGTTCGGGTTCCGTTCGTCGGATGCGTCCGACGAATCGAACGCAAACCCACGAACTGATCGCCCCGCCGCCCGCCGCCCGCCGCCCGCCGCCCGCCGCCCGCCGCCCGCCGCTCGCCGCCCGCCGCCCGCCGCCCGCCGCCCGCCGCCCGCCGCCCGCCGCCCGCCGCCCGCCGCTCGCCGCCGCCGGCCGCCGCTCGCCGCCGCCGGCCGCCGCCGCCTCAGGGCCGCCGCGCCACCACCGTGAACGTGCACGGCACGAGCGCCCGCTCCGCCTCCGGCCACGCGTACCCGCCCTCGACCTCGACCATCCGCGGGCTGAACCGCCACGGCAGCACCGTGCCCTCGTCGAGCCGTTCGAGGCGCAGGCCCGCGCCGAGCAGTGCGTTGACGGTCTCGGAGAGCGCGTGCGGCCACTCGTAGGTGCGCGGGTGGGCCACGGTCCCGTCGCCGGCGTACGTGTACTCGGCGTCCCAGGCCTGCGCCGTGCCGTCGGCGAAGTAGCGACAGCGGGTGCTGAGGTGGTCCGCCGCCTCGTCGAGCGCGTACAGCGCGGGGTGCCCGTCGCGGATGTAGAAGAGGCCACCGGGCCGCAGCAGCGCGGCGACCTGCGCCGCCCAGCGGTCGAGGTCGGCGAGCCAGGTGATCGCCCCGATGCTCGTGTAGACGACGTCGAAGTCGCCGGTGACGTGGGCGCGTGCGTCGAGGACGTCGCACTCGACCCAGGTCGCCTCGACCCCGTGCTTCGCGGCGAACCGCGCCGCGGACGCGAGCGCCCCGGCGGAGAAGTCGACGCCGGTGATCCGCGCCCCGGCGCGCGCGAGCCCGATCGTGTCCGTACCGATGTGGCACTGCAGGTGGCACAGGTCGAGGCCGCGCAGGGTGCCGCCGGGCAGGAACGGTGCCATCGCGGCCACGTCGTGCTCGACGACGGGGCCAAGGTAGGCCGGGTCGTCGTACGCGTCGAGGCCGTAGGCCGCCTCGTGCAGCGGGACGCGGTCCTCCCAGTTGAGGCGGTTGGCCTCGCGCGCTTCCGCCCAGCCGATGGCGACGTCGTCCCCGGTCATGCGGAGAGCGTAGGACGCCGGGCTTCGACGAGGTGCCGCGTCGAGTGGGCCACGAATGGGCGGCCCGCCCGCAGCTCGGCGTCGAGCGCGCGCAACGTGCCCTCGTGCTCGGCGACCGTGAAGCCCGGCACCCACCAGACGCACTTGCGCAGCACCCAGACGATCGCCCCCACGTCGAAGAGCTCCATCCGGCAGCGCGCGCGCCGGAGGTCCACGACGGCGAGCCCGGCCGCCTCGGCCGCGGCGGCCTCGTCGTCGGGGTCACGGGCCAGCTGCGTCCGAGGCAGCGGTCCGAGGAACCGTTCGATGAGCTCGAACACCGACGCAGGCCCCACGTGCTGTGCGAGGTAGTGGCCTCCGGGCGCGAGCACGCGGTGGATCTCCGCCCAGTCCGGCCGCACCGGGTGCCTCGACGTGACCAGCTCGAACGCCGAGGCGGGCACGGGGAGCGGGGCACCATCGGTCGTCTCGACCACCTCGACCCCGCGCGGTCCCAACAGCGCGCGCGCCCGGGCGGCGTTGGGCGGCCAGCCCTCGGTCACGACCATCCGCGGCGGAAGCACCGGTGCCTCCGCCACGACCTCGCCGCCGCCGGTGTCGAGGTCGAGCGCCGAGCCCACCCGGCTCAAGCGGTCCGCGAGCAGGTGGGCAAAGCCCCACGGCGGCCTCTCCTCCGTCGCGCGGCCCTCGAGCCACCCGAAGCCCCACCCGGTGACGTCGGCGGCCTCGGCCTCCGCGACCAGCTCCTCGAACGAGCGCATTGCTGCAGGGTGGCAGCGATCTGGCCGCCCGGCCAGGGAAATGCCGGGCTAGGGTGCCTGCCGTGCCGCACGTCCGCCTCGAGACTCTCATCCCCCGAGCGTCAGCCGCCGACTGCTTCGCGCTGAGCCTGTCCGTCGACGCGCACGCCGCGTCGATGTCGCGCTCGGGAGAGCGCGCCGTCGCCGGCGTCACCGCAGGAGAGATGCGGCTGGGCGACACCGTCACCTGGCTCGCCCGGCACTTCGGCGTCCGCTTCCGCATGACGTCGGCCATCACCGCCTACGACGCCCCGCACCGGTTCGTCGACGAGCAGGTCGCCGGCCCGTTCGCGCGGTGGCAACACGAGCACCTCTTCACCGCCGTCGACGGCGGCACGCTGATGGTCGACGTCGCGGAGTTCTCGTCGCCCCTCGGCGTCGTCGGGCGCATCGTCGACCGGCTGGTGCTCGAGCGGTACCTGACCCACCTGCTGCGCCGTCGCAACGAGTGGCTGGCGGCACGGCTCGGCCAGAGCCCGCCGAGCGGCCCTGAATCACCGCGTGCAGCCAACCGCCGCCGTGGCACCGTCGCCCCATGATCACTGTCCTCGTCGAGGGCGCGAGCGACGCCGCCGCCGTCACCGTCCTCGCCGCGCGTCGCGGGCTCGACCTCCCGGCCCGCGGCGTCTGCGTCGTGGCGACCGGCGGCGCGGGCAACCTGCCGCGCGCCGTCGCGGCCGCCGTCGCGCGCGGTGACGAGGTCCGCGGCCTGTACGACCTGGGCGAGGCACGCTTCGTGGCCCGCGCGCTCGGGACCACGGCCGACGGCGCCGCAGCACTCGCCGCGGCCGGCTTCCACGCCTGCGACCGCGACCTCGAGGACGAGCTCATCCGCGCGCTGACGCCCGACGGCGTACTCGCCGTCGTCGGCGCGAACGGCGACCTCGGCCGGTTCGCCACGTTCACCGCGCAGCCCCAGCACCGCGACGAGCCCATCTCCGACCGCCTGCACCGGTTCCTCGGCACGACGGCGGGACGCAAGGAGCGCTACGCCCGGCTGCTCGCGGCGGCGCTGCCCGATGCAGTCGAGCCCCCGCCGATCGCCGCGCTGCTGGACGGCCTCGCGCGCTGAGGGCCGGCTTCGCCGCGTGGCCCGCGCGCTCGTGGGTCACGATCGCCCCATGGACCTCGCCGCCAAGCTGCAGATCAAGCCCGGGGCAAGCGTCGCCGTCGTGGCGACCCAGGCCAGGCGGTTCCTGAGGCCCGAACCTGGGCGGGACCAGGCCGGTGCCTGAGACACGCAAGTGATGGCGCGACTTCGTGCGCGCACCGGCCTAGCGTCATGGCATGACGGCACTGGGCGACGACGAGCGGGCTGCCTGGTACGACGCCGAGAACGCGTGGGGCCCCGACGACGACTTCTTCCTCGCGCTCGCGAACGAGCGCCCCGAGCAACGCGTGCTCGACCTCGGCTGTGGCACGGGCCGCCTCACGCTCGCGCTCGCCCGCACCGGGCACCTCGTCACGGGCGTGGACCCGGACGCCGCGGCCCTCGCCCTGGCGCGCACCAAGCCGGGGGCCGAGGACGTCATCTGGGTCGAGGGCACGTCATCGGCGTTGGGTGACGCCGAGCTCGACATCGCGTTCATGACCGGGCACGTGGCCCAGGCGATCGTCGACCCGCAGGACTGGACCGAGACGCTCGCCGACCTGCGCCGCGTCCTCGCCCCGGGGGGCACGCTGGCGTTCGACACCCGCGACCCGGCGGCGCGCGCCTGGGAGCGCTGGAACCCCGTCGACTCGCGCGAGGCGGTGACGCTCGGGGACGGCTCGCAAGTCGTGGGGTGGTACGACGTCACCGACGTGTCGCAGGACGGGGTCGTCACCTTCGACGACCACCGTGTGCTCGCCGACGGCACCGAGGCGGTCGACGAGGGGCGGCTCGCGTTCCGCACCGAGGAGCAGCTGCGCGCGGACCTGGCCGGCGCCGGGTTCACGGTCGACGCCGTCTTCGGCGGCTGGCACCACGAGGCGGTGGGCGAGGGCGTGGGCGAGCTGGTCGTGGTGGCGCACCGCTGAGGCTCCCGGACCTGCGCTTGGTCACAGGCGTGTCTCGGTCCGCCGAGGCCCGTGGGCAGGCAGCAGACCTGCAGGTATGGTGCCCGGGACAGTTTCCGAGACCATAGGTGCCCTCGTGAGCAGAGCGGGATTGCTGGGCCGCCGGGCCAGGGCGCAGCGAGCGCTCCTCGGCCTGGTCGCGGTGCTCGTCGCCGTCGCGGCCGGCGTGCTCGCCGGCGCGTTCGGCGTCGTGCGCGCTGGAGCCGAGGCCGCACCCGCCGCCGCACGCCCGGCTGTCGTCGCGGGTGCGGGCGTGCCGGTCGCCCTGCTCACCCTGGCTGCGCTCGTGACGCTGGCGCAGGTCGGCAGTCTGCTCGGGCAGGAACGCCAGGCCGAGACCGAGCTGCTCCTGTCTCGGGGCGCGGCCCCGGCGCAGGTGACCGCGGCCGCCCTCGCCGAGTCGGCGGCCGTGTGCGCCGGTGGAACGCTGGTGGGCACCGTGGCCGCGTGGGCAGCGCTGGCTGTCACCGACCGGCCCGCGGACCTCGGGATCCTCGCGGTGGTCGGCGCCGCGGTGGCCGTCGCGGCCGCGCTGCTCCTGGCCGGCACGACGGCGCTGCGGGCGCGCGCGGCAGCACGCCGCGCCGTCTCGGATCGGTCCGGTCGCGTCCGGCAGGTCGCCACCGGCGGGCTCGTCACGCTCACGTTCGCGGCGGCCGCGCTCTGCCTCGTGCAGCTGCTGCGCTACGGGTCGCCGCTCGTGGTCGCGGCCGACGGCACGACGCGCACCGACCCGCTCGCCGCGGGCGCGCCGGCGCTCGTCCTGGCGTCGCTCGCGGTGGTCGCGCTCGGGGTGCTCGGCCCCGTGGCCCGCCTCGTCGAGCGGTGGGCGGCGCGCCGGCCCGGTCTCGGCGTCGTCACGGTGCGGCAGGTCGCGAGGCGCCTCGTCTCCTCCGCGGTTCCCCTCGTGCTCGTGGTGCTGGCCGGCGGGTCGGCGGCGTTCGCCGGCGTCTACGGGGGCGCGGCCGGTCGCATGGCGACCGACGTCGGGGTGCTGACCACCGGGGCGGACCTTCGCGTCGTGCGCGAGAACCCGCCGGCGCTCAACACCGGGGCGTCTCCGGACGCCGACGCCGTCGCGGCCGTCGCGGGGATCGCCGCAGCCGTGCCCGCACTGCGTCTCGAGACGTCGGCGCAACAGGTCAAGCCGACGCTCGTCGCCGTCCCCGCAGCGGCGACGGCCGGCGTCGTGCGTGCGACGCGAGCCGCGGACGCGGCCACGCTCACCGCCGGGCTCCGCGGCGAGGACGACCCGTTCCACGACGCCCCGCGGCTGCCGGCCGGGACGACGGCGCTCGAGGCGCGCGTCACCGCGAGCGCGACCGTCCTCCAGACCGCCCCGCTCGACGTGCCCCCGGCCGGCGGTGTCTACCACGTGCCGTCGCGGCCCACGGAGCCGGTGCCCATGGACGAGGAGGGGGTCGGCTTCCCGGCCGTCACCCTGTGGCTTGCACGCGCGGACGGCGTGCTGGTCCCCCTCCGGCTGGGCGCCTTCGACGCCGATCTGGACGGCGACGGCGACGGCACGCGGCCGGTCGGGCCGCATCCCACCCCGTACACGGTGCGCGCGGAGCTACCCGCCCTGGGCGAGGGCTGGCTGCTGGCCGCGATGGACGTCGACGTGTCCGGAGCCGAGCAGCCGCTCCACCTCACGCTCTCGATCGACGGCCTGTCGGCGCAGGTCGACGGCGGGTCGGTCCCGGTCGACGTCTCGGCGCCTTGGGCGTCGGCGCTCGGCGACGTGGGCGCCGGGCGGCAGCCGGTCTCGGGCCTCGCAGTCGACCTGATCACCCAGGACAGCGGGCGGCAACGGCTGCGGGTCGAGCCGACCGGACAGGGCCAGGCACCGATCCCAGCCGTGGTCACCAAAGCCCTGGCCGACGAGCTGGGCCTGGCCACCGGCGACCTCGTCGACATGAGCGCGCAGGGCCTCCGCATCGGGCTGCGGGTCGCGGGCGTGGTCGACGCGGTGCCGGGCGCGCTGCGACCTCACGTCGCGATGGTCGACCTGGCGCGCCTGAACGCGCTGCTGCTGCGCGCGGGCGTGCAGGTGCCCGGACCGGGCGAGGTCTGGGCGACCGTCGACGCCGCCGCGGACGCCAGGGCCACGGCCGCCCGGGTCGCCGACGCGATGCCGGGTACCACCGTGCTGACGCCGGCGACGTCCGCGCCGGGCGCCGATGCCTCCGGTCCCGTGCGGGCAGCGACCTGGATCGCGGCCACCGGCGTCGTCGCCCTGGCGATCCTCGGCGTCGGCGTGACGGCTGCGGCCGGCCTCCGCGCCCGCCGGGGCGAGGTCGTCGTGCTGCGCGCGGTCGGCGTCGGGCCCCGCACGCAGGGCAGGGCGCGGGCGGTCGAGCTCGGCGCCGTCGCGACGGGGGCCGTCGTCGTCGGCCTCGCGGGCGGGTGGGCGCTCGGCACCGTCGCGGTGCCCGGGCTCGTCCGCAGCACCGTGACGGGCGTCGCCCAGGTGCCGCCCACGGTGCTCGCGTGGGCCGTCGTTCCGACGGCGCTGCTCGCCGCCGCACTGCTGCTCGGTGTCGTCGCGGTCTCTGCAGCGATGGGCGTGCGGGTGCGAGCCCAGGCCCGCGACACCGCGTTCCGCGAGGAGGTCCGGTGAGCCTTTCTACACTGTGGCTCCTGACGCGGCGGGGCCTGCGCTCCTCGTGGGGAGCGGCGGCCGTGCTCGGGGCGGTCGCGCTTCTCGCGGCCCTCGTCCTGACGTCCCTCCCGCGCGCGGCGGAGAGGTGGCACGGGGCGATGCTCGACCACGCCGCCGACCAGGTCTCGGCGCTGTCCCGCGACGTCACACTGACGCCCCTCAGTGCGCCTCCGTCGTTCGGCGTGTGGATCCCCGGCTCCCTGCGGCCGCCGGCGTGGGACGGGGTCCAGTCCTGGCTCGAGGCCCTGCGCAAGGAGCAGCCGGAGCCGCTGCGGGACGTGCTCGGCCCGCCGCACCTGACGGTCTCGGCCACGAAGGTGGTCGTCGACGCGGGCCCCGGGACGGACATCATCGCCGTGTCTTTCGTGCTGCGGGCGGCGCCCGACCTCGCCGACCACGCACGCCTGGTCGCGGGCTCCTGGCCGCAGCGCAGCGAGTTCGGGCTCGACTGGGGCCCCGACTCCGGGCTCCCGCCCATCGTCGCACCGGGGAAGACGGCGGCCGACATCGAGCCGACACAGGTCGTGCTGTCGCGGGCGGGCGCCGAGGAGATCGGGTGGACCGTCGGCTCCGTGCACCAGGCGCCGATGCCGCTGCCGCCGTTCAAGCTCGTCGGCATCTACGAGCCGACGGACCCGGCGGACGGCTACTGGCAGCACGCCTCGCAGGGCGCGGAGCCCACCGTGGTCACGAACCCGCTGAGCGGAACGATCGTCACCGTGGCGGGGACGGTGGCCGACGAGATGATCGGGCCGGTCACGCAGAGCAACCCGCAGCTCGCGTTCTGGTACCCGGTCGACCTCTCGGGAGTGCCGGGCGGCGAGACGTCCCTGCTGCTCCGCCAGCTGCGCGAGCTCACGGCTGCGTCGCACGCGTCCGTCGGCCTGGACGACGTGCCGGTGCGTGCCACGACGGGCACGACGGCGGTGCTCGACCGCGTCCTGGCACAGCGGGTCGGCGTCGACGCCGTCCTCGCCGTGACCGTCGCGGGGCCCGTCGGTGCGCTGCTCGTCGTGCTCGCCCTCGGTGCGCGGCTCGTCGTCGAGCGCCGGCGCCCTGCGCTCACGCTCCTGCGCGCGCGAGGCGCCTCCGGCAGGGAGGCCCGCGCCGTCGCCGCAGCCGAGGGTGCCGTCGTCGGGCTTCCGGGCGCCGCGGTGGGGACGGCGCTCGGGCTCGTCCTCGTGCCGGGCGCGTTCGGACCGGGCCAGGCCGCGGTCGCACTGGCGTCCGGGCTCGCGCCCGCCGTGGCGCTCGCTGCGACCGCCTCGGCCGGGCGTCTGGGATCCCAGCGCGCCGACCTCGGGCGCAGCCCCCGCTGGCGCACCACCGCCGAGGTGCTGGTGCTGCTCGCCGCCGCGGCCACGACCTGGCTGCTCGTGGCCCGCGGGGCGGTGGCCGCGGGCGGCGTCTCGGGAGGCGCCAGCCGTCCCGGGCAGGTGGACCCGCTCGTGGCGGTCGCGCCAGCGCTGCTGTGCCTGGGCGTCGCGATGCTCGTGGTCCGGGCCCTGCCATGGCTTGTCGCGCCGCTCGAACGTGCGCTCGCGCGCCGGCGCGGCCTGGTCGGGTTCCTCGGCGCGGCCCGCGCACGCCGCGACCCCGCCGGCGGAGTGCTGCCGGCCGTCTCGCTCGTGCTCTGCGTCGCCGTCGCGGCGTCGTCGTCGGTGCTGCGCACCACCATCGACGTCGGCATCGCCGACGCCGCCTGGGAGCACGTCGGCGCGGACGTGCGCATCGCGGACGTGTGGATCAGCCCGGAGCAGGTGAAGGCCCTGCGCGCTGCCGAGGGTGTCTCCGCCGTCGCGACGCTGACGGGGCTCGGCCGCGGCACCGTCACCGCGGGAGGTACGCAGGTGCACCTCTCGGTGATCGCCGTCGACGCCGCGGACCTGGCGCGCGTGCAGGAGGGCGTGCCCGGCGCACCTCCGGCCGCGGCGCTCGCGGCGCTGACCCGCGACGACGGGCGCGCGCTGCCGATGCTCGTCTCGGAGAGCTCGGGGCTGTCCGCCGACGCGGAGGGCGAGCTGGCCCGCGAGGGCTCGACGAGGCCGCCGCCGACGGCGCACGCCGTCGGTACCATCGCGGTGCTGCCCGGCATGCCGCCGGCGGCACGGTTCGTCGTCGTCGACGCCGCGCGCGCGGCGCAGGCGTTCGAGAGCACGGACCTGCCCGGCGTGGCGTTCGTGCGCCTTGATCGCGCGGGCGGCGGCACCGCGCTGACGGCATCGGCGCACGTCCCGGCGGCGGTCCGCGCCGTCTTCCCCTCCGCGGGTGCGCACCTCGAGACGGCGGCGGATGCTGCCGCCGAGGTGCGTGGGTCGCCCTCCACCCGGGCGCTCGAGATCGCCGCCGCGCTCGCGCTCGTGCTCGCCGCGGTCCTGGTCGCGCTGACCGTGGTGCTGACGCTGCTGCTCGCCGGCCCCGCGCGGGCGCGCCTGCTCGCCGTGCTGCGCTCGCTCGGCAGCGGACCGCGGCAGGGTCGCGTGCTGGTGGCGTCGGAGACGGCACCGTGGATCGCGGTCGCCCTGCTGGCGGGTGCCGTGCTGGCGTGGGCGGTGCCCGCCGTGGTGCTCGCCGCGATCGACCTGACGCCGCTCACGGAGGGGTCGGCCGCACCGACTGCGCGGTATGACCTGGCGACGCTGGCCGCGCTCGGCGCGGGCCTGGTGCTGATCGGCGCGCTCGCCGGCGCGCTGGTCGCGGTGTGGAGCGGGCGGGACGTGGCAGCACGGCTGCGGACGGGGGAGGACCGATGACGAGCACGACGACGACGAAGGCGCCCGGGGCTGCGGACCTGCGCGGGGGCGAGATCCGCTGCCGCGGCCTGGTGCGGATCTTCGCGACCGACGGCGTCGAGGTGCAGGCGCTGCAAGGGCTCGACCTCGACGTCGAGCCCGGCGAGGTGGTCGCCGTCGTGGGCGCCTCGGGCTCGGGCAAGTCGACCCTGCTCGGGATCCTCTCGGGCCTCGACCGGCCGACGGGCGGATCGGCGGTGGTGGCCGGGACGGACCTGGTGACCATGGGCGGCGGCGACCGGGTGCGCTACCAGCGAAGCACCGTCGGGTTCGTGCGGCAGCAGGCCTCACGCAACCTGCTTCCATACCTCACGGCGCTCGAGAACGTGCGGCTCCCGCTCGAGCTGACCGGCCCGGCGCGCGGTGCCGCGGCGGCCGTTCGGAGCGCGCGCGTCACCACGCTGCTGGAGCTGCTCGGCGTCGGCCACGTCGCCGACCGGCGGCCGGGGGAGATGTCGGGCGGCGAGCAGCAGCGCGTGGCGATCGCCGTCGCGACGGCCGGCGCGCCACGCGTGCTGCTCGCCGACGAGCCGACCGGCGAGCTCGACGAGGCGACCAGCGCCGAGGTGCTCGAGTCCCTGCGCTCGGTGAACGCCGCGACCGGCGTCACCGTCCTGATCGTCACGCACGACCCGGCGGTCGCCGACCACGTCGCCCGCACCGTGCGCATCCGCGACGGGCGCACGTCCATGGAGGTGCTGCGGCGCACCGAGGTCGATGCCGAAGGCGTCGCCCGGCACGTCGCCGAGGAGGTCGCCGTGCTCGACCGCGTCGGCCGCCTGCAGCTGCCGCAGGACGTCGTGGAGCGGCTCGGCCTGCGCGAGCGGGTGCGGCTCTCGCTCGAGGCCGACCACGTGGGCGTGTGGCCGTGGTCGCGGCCGGACAAGCCAGACAAGCCGGACAAGGAGGAGCGATGACGACGACGTACGCCGTGCGCGGCGAGGAGCTGGTGCGCGTCTTCGGGCGCCCGGACGCGCCGGTGCGCGCGGTCGACGGCGTGACCCTCGAGGTCGCGCCGGGCGAGCTCGTCGTGCTGCGCGGCCCGTCCGGCTCGGGCAAGACGACGCTGCTGAACCTGCTGGGCGGGCTCGACCGGCCGACGTCGGGCCGGGTGCTGCTCGGCGGCGGGCGGGACCTGACCGCGATGGGCGAGCAGCAGGCGCTGGTGGTGCGGCGCGAGGAGATCGCGTTCGTGCTCCAGTCGTTCGGCCTGGTGCCGGTGCTGTCGGCCGCCGAGAACGTCGAGGTGCCGCTGCGCCTGCGGCGCACACCGGCGGCCGAGCGGGCGGAGCGGGTCACGCAGGCGCTCGCCGCGGTAGGGCTGGCCGAGCACGCCCGCCAGCGGCCCTACGAGCTGTCCGGGGGGCAGCAGCAGCGCGTGGGGATCGCGCGCGCCCTCGTGGCCCGGCCGCGCCTGCTGCTCGCGGACGAGCCCACCGGGCAGCTCGACTCGTCCAACGCCACGGTCGTGATGGAGCTGTTGCGTGACCTTGTCCACACCAGGGGGGTGGCCGCGGTGGTCGCGACGCACGACCCGCTGCTGGTGGAACGGGCCGACAGGGTCGTTGACCTGCGGGATGGTCGCGCAGATCACACCCGCGTCGGGGCACCCGCGCCGGTCGGCGGGGTCCAGACTGAGTGAAGGCCTCGTTAAGCCCTGATACCGGATCGATAACGGTTCGGGGTGACTTCGGGGACAATCTGGACAACGTAGTGGTGAGACGCCTTAGCATCACACCGGTCCGCACTGTGGACCGGGAGCACGCCGAGCACCCATGTTCGGCGTGGTCCGGTCATCGGCACGACACCTGCCGTTGCCCTTCACGGAGGAGAAACATGAAGATCAGGCGTATCGCCGGGCTGACCGCCATGGTCGCTGCCGGTGCCCTCGCACTGTCCGCCTGCTCGTCGGGCGGCGGCACGGGAACGGACAACGGGACGACGGCAGCCGCCGGCCCGTCGACCGGAATCGTGCTCGCGAACGGCTCCGAGCCCCAGAACCCGCTGGTCCCCACGAACACGAACGAGACCGGGGGCGGCAAGATCCTCGAGCTCCTGTTCGCCGGACTCGTCTACTACGACGCCAAGGGCGCTCCGCACAACGAGGTTGCGGACTCCATCACGTCGGACGACAACACCACCTGGACCATCAAGCTCAAGGACGGCCAGACGTTCTCGGACGGCACGCCCGTGCACGCGGAGAACTTCGTCAAGGCCTGGGACTACGGCGCCAAGCTCTCGAACAAGCAGCTCTCGTCGTACTTCTTCGAGTCCATCAAGGGCTTCTCGTACGACAAGGACTCGTCGCTGGTCGACGCGGGCGGCCTCACCGTCGTCGACGACCTGACCTTCAAGGTCGTCCTCACCGGCCCGCAGTCCGACTTCCCGCTGCGCCTGGGTTACACGGCCTTCGACCCGCTGCCGCTGACGGCCTTCGACGACATGGCGAAGTTCGGCAACGCCCCGATCGGCAACGGCCCGTACGTCCTCGACACGTGGACGCACAACATCGAGGCGAAGATGTCGCCGAACCCGAAGTACAAGGGTGACCGCAAGGCCCAGAACGGTGGCGTGGACTTCAAGTTCTACACCGACCTCGGCCCGGCCTACCAGGACCTCCTGGCCGGTCAGCTCGACGTCCTCGACGCCATCCCGGACTCGGCCTTCCCCACCTTCGAGTCCGACCTGGGTGACCGCGCGGTGAACCAGCCGGCTGCGATCTTCCAGTCGTTCACGGTCAACGTGAACCTGCCGCACTTCGGCATGAACGACGAGGGCCGCCTGCGCCGCCAGGCTCTGTCCATGGCCATCGACCGCGACCAGATCACCAAGGTGATCTTCCACGCCACCCGCACCCCCGCGACCGACTTCACGTCGCCGGTCATCGATGGCTGGTCGGACAGCGTCCCGGGCAACGAGGTGCTCAAGTTCGACGCCGCCAAGGCCAAGGACCTGTGGGCCCAGGCCAATGCGATCTCGCCGTGGTCGGGCACGTTCACCATCGCGTACAACGCCGACGGTGGGCACCAGGGCTGGGTCGAGGCTGTCGCCAACTCGATCAAGAACACGCTGGGCATCGACGCCGAGGGTAAGAGCTACCCCGACTTCGCCACCCTGCGCACCGACGTCACCAACCGCAAGATGACCGGTGGCTTCCGTACGGGCTGGCAGGCCGACTACCCGTCGCTCTACAACTTCCTCGGCCCGATCTACGGCACGGGCGCCGGCTCGAACGACGGCGACTACTCGAGCCCGGTGGTCGACAAGCTGCTCTCCGAGGGTCTGTCGGCAGACTCCGTGGACGCCGCCAACGCCAAGTTCCAGCAGGTCCAGGAGCAGCTGTTCAAGGACCTCCCGGCGATCCCGCTGTGGTACTCGAACGTCACGGGCGGCTCGGCCGACACGGTCAAGAACGTCCAGTTCGGGTGGAACAGCGTGCCGCTGCTGTACCAGGTTACGAAGCAGGGCTGACCTGACTCGCGCCGCGCCGCCCTGGGGCCTGACACTGGCCCTGGGGCGGCGTAGCGCCGTGGCACGGCGACACGCAAGAAAGAAAGGCAACCAGGATGGCTTGGTACGCAGCCCGAAGGCTGTTGCAGATGATCCCGGTGTTCATCGGGGCAACCCTGCTGATCTACGCGATGGTGTTCCTCCTACCCGGAGACCCCATCACAGCGCTCGGCGGTGAGCGAGGGCTCCCGCCTGCGGTCGCAGACCAGATCCGCGCTCAGTACCACCTCGACCAGCCGTTCCTGGTGCAGTACTGGCTGTGGCTCAAGGGCCTCCTGACGGGCGACTTCGGGATGTCCTTCTCCCGGCGCCCGGTGGCCGACCTGCTGGCGGCCGCCTTCCCCACGACGCTCAAGCTCGCCGGGATGACGCTCATCATCGAGTCGGTGGCCGGCATCGGCATCGGCCTGTGGACGGGCATCCGCAAGGGCGGCTTCTTCGACGCGACGTTCCTCATCGTCTCCCTCATCCTCATCGCCGTGCCGATCTTCGTCATCGGTTTCGCCGGGCAGGTCCTGTTCGGCATCAGGCTCGGCTGGGTGCCGCCGACGGTCGGGTCCAACGTCTCGTTCGAGACGTTGATCTTGCCCGCGTTCGTGCTGGCGACGACGTCGTTCGCGTACATCCTGCGGCTGACGCGCACGACCGTCGCCGAGAACCGGACCGCCGACCACGTGCGCACCGCGACCGCGAAGGGCCTGTCCCCGAGCCGCTTGACCGGCGTGCACGTGCTGCGCAACTCGCTGATCCCCGTGGTGACCTTCATCGGCATCGACATCGGCGCGCTGCTCGGCGGCGCCGTCGTCACCGAGGGAATCTTCAACATCCCGGGCGTCGGCAACCTGCTCTACTCCGCGATCCGACGCCACGAGGCACCGACGATCGTGTCCGTGACGACGTTCCTGGTCATCGTGTACCTGGTCTCGAACCTGATCGTCGACCTGCTCTACTCCGTGCTCGATCCGAGGATCCGCTATGCCTGACGCACCCTTCAACGACATCCCGGCCGAGGACATCCCCGCCGACGCGTCTGTCGTGACGGCGACGCGCCCGGGCCAGGGGCACTTCTTCGCCGACCTCGACCAGACGCCGGTGCTCGGCGCGGTCGACGCCCCGAACGAGGAGTCTGCCCCGGCCAGCCTCTGGAAGGACGCCTGGATCCAGATGCGCGGGCGCGTGCTGTTCTGGATCTCGGCGGCGCTGATGGTGCTCGTGATCCTGGTGGCGGTCTTCCCGCAGTGGTTCTCGAACGTCGACCCGCGGTTCTGCGACCTGAGCCGGTCCCTCGGCGACCCGGCGCCGGGTCATTGGTTCGGCTTCGACTTCCAGGGCTGCGACGTGTACTCGCGCGTCATCTACGGCGCCCGGGCGTCCGTCACCGTCGGCGTCCTGACGACCATCGGCGTCACGGTGCTCGGCGTCATCGTCGGCGCGATCGCCGGGTACAACGGCGGGTGGCTCGACTCGGTCCTGTCGCGCATCACGGACATCTTCTTCGCCATCCCGCTGCTGCTCGCGGCGATCCTCGTGGCGTCGGTGTTCTCGCAGAGCCGCACCGTGTTCCTCATCTCCGGGGTGCTGGCGGTGTTCGGCTGGCCGCAGATCGCCCGCATCATGCGCGGCGCGGTGTTCAGCGTGAAGAACAACGAGTTCATCATCGCGGCCCGGGCCCTGGGCATCTCGAGTCCGCGCCTCGTGGTGCGCCACGTCATCCCCAACTCCATCGCCCCCGTGATCGCGACGGCCACCGTGGCGCTGGGCACGTTCATCGTGGTCGAGGCGACGCTGTCCTTCCTGGGCGTCGGCCTTCCGCCGTCGGTGGTCTCCTGGGGCGGCGACATCTCGCGCGCCCAGCAGTCCATCCGCACGGCGCCGCAGCTGATCCTCTACCCCGGCGCAGCGCTCGGCCTCACCGTGCTCAGCTTCATCATGA
Organism: Xylanimonas sp. McL0601; assembly: GCF_049852175.1. Lineage (GTDB taxonomy): Bacteria > Actinomycetota > Actinomycetes > Actinomycetales > Cellulomonadaceae > Xylanimonas. The sequence goes on along the minus strand of NZ_CP187527.1, from coordinate 3,200,071 downwards.
TGGGCGACGTCGTGCGCGACGCCCTCGACCCGAAGGCGCGTACCCGATGACGACGACCGACAACCGCCCGGAGGCGCAGGAGACGCCCACGTCCGCGCAGCCGCTCCTCGAGATCACCGGCCTCGAGGTCTCGTTCAAGACGTCGCAGGGCGCGGTGCAGGCCGTGCGGGGCGTCGACCTCACCGTCTACCCGGGCCAGTCCGTCGCGATCGTGGGCGAGTCCGGCTCCGGCAAGTCGACGACGGCGCACGCCGTGATCAACCTGCTGCCCGGCACCGGAACGATTACCGGCGGCTCGATCAAGTTCGACGGGCGCGAGCTCGTGGGCGCGGCCAAGAAGGAGATCGTCGAGCTGCGCGGCCGCGAGATCGGCCTGGTCCCGCAGGACCCGATGTCGAACCTCAACCCCGTCTGGCGCATCGGCTACCAGATCAAGGAAGCCCTCAAGGCCAACGGCGTCGACACCAAGGAGCGGCGGCAGAAGCTGACCGACGCGCTCGTCGAGATCGAGACCACGCCGTCGGGCGACGACCTCTACCTCGGCAGCGGCGGGAAGAAGCAGCTGCTCACGGCGCTGCGTGCCGCCGGCCGCGACGAGGACACGGTCGCCAAGGCGGACGAGGCGCTCCTGGTCGGCTCGACGACGCGGGCGCAGGCCGTCGGCATCCTCGAGTCCGCGGGCCTGCCCGACGCCGAGGCCGCGGCCGCCCAGCACGTCACGGGCGCCACGGCCAACGACCGCGTGGCAGGCCTCCTCGCCGAGGCCGGCCTGGCCGACGCCGAGCGGCGCGCCCGCCAGTACCCGCACGAGTACTCGGGCGGCATGCGCCAGCGCGCGCTCATCGCGATGGGCCTGGCCGCCCGGCCGATGCTGCTCATCGCGGACGAGCCGACGTCGGCGCTCGACGTGACGGTGCAGAAGAAGATCCTCGACCACCTCGAGTCGCTCACCACCGAGCTCGGCACGGCGGTCCTGTTCATCACGCACGACCTGGGCCTCGCCGCCGAGCGCGCCGAGCACCTCGTGGTCATGTACAAGGGCAAGATCGTCGAGTCGGGACCGTCGCGACAGATCCTCGAGGCGCCGAAGCACCCGTACACGCAGCGGCTCGTCGCTGCGGCGCCGTCCCTGGCCAGCCGCCGCATCCAGAGCGCGCACGCCGCAGGTATCGAGACCGACGAGCTGCTCGCCTCGCACGCGGACTCCGGTGCGGACAAGCGGGGCGACAACGTCGTGGAGGTCAAGGACCTCACCAAGGTGTTCCGGATCCGTGGCTCGCGCCCGGGTGCGGGCACCGACTTCACGGCGGTCGACAGCATCAGCTTCGCGCTGCCGCGCGGCACCACGCTCGCCCTCGTGGGCGAGTCCGGCTCGGGCAAGTCCACCGCCGCGAACATGGTGCTGGGCCTGCTGGACCCGACCTCGGGCCGCGTGGACTTCGACGGCGTGGACATCACCTCGCTCAAGGGCAAGGACGCGTTCCGGTTCCGCCGGCGCATCCAGCCGGTGTTCCAGAACCCGTACGGGTCGCTCGACCCGATGCTCTCGATCTACCGGACCATCGAGGAGCCGCTGCGGATCCACCGCGTCGGCGACGCCAAGGCGCGCGAGAAGCGCGTGCGCGAGCTGCTCGACATGGTCGCGCTGCCCGCGTCGATGATGCGCCGCTTCCCGAACGAGCTCTCGGGCGGCCAGCGCCAGCGCATCGCGATCGCGCGGGCGCTCGCGCTCAACCCCGAGGTGATCGTGCTCGACGAGGCAGTCTCGGCCCTCGACGTGCTGGTCCAGGCGCAGGTGCTGACGCTGCTCAACGACCTGCAGGCCGAGCTGGGGCTGTCGTACCTGTTCATCACGCACGACCTCGCCGTCGTCCGTCAGATCGCCGACAAGGTCTGCGTGATGCAGAACGGCAAGATCGTCGAGCAGGGCCCGACGGACCAGATCTTCGACACCCCGGCGCAGGACTACACGCGCGAGCTGCTGGCCGCGATCCCGGGCGCGAGCCTCGAGATCGGGCCCGAGGTCCCCGTGTCCTGACGCCTTCCTCGCACGACGCTCGACGGCGGTCGCACCCTCCGGGGGGCGGCCGCCGTCGTCGCGTCGGGGCCACCGTCAGGCTCCCGCGTCGTGGTTCTCACACGCTGTCAAGATCCCGTGGCGTGGCGCGGCGGGTAAGATGGCGTCGCCCGCCGCGCGCGCGGACCCCAACCCGCGCGGAACCACCCCAAGGAATCGAGACCCTAGATGGCTGTGCGCTCCGACCTGCGCAACGTCGCGATCGTCGCTCACGTCGACCACGGCAAGACCACCCTCGTGGACGCGATGCTCAAGCAGGCAGGCGCGTTCGGCGCCCACCAGCACGTGGAGGAGCGGGTCATGGACTCCGGCGACCTCGAGCGCGAGAAGGGCATCACGATCCTCGCGAAGAACACCGCGGTCCGGTACACCGGCCCGTCGGCGGCGGAGCACGGGGAGCCCGAGGGCATCACCATCAACGTCATCGACACCCCCGGCCACGCCGACTTCGGCGGCGAGGTCGAGCGCGGCCTGTCGATGGTCGACGGCGTCGTGCTCCTCGTGGACGCGTCCGAGGGCCCGCTGCCCCAGACGCGGTTCGTGCTGCGCAAGGCGCTCGCCGCGAAGCTGCCGGTCATCGTCGTCGTCAACAAGGTCGACCGGCCCGACTCGCGCATCACCGAGGTCGTGGGCGAGACCACCGACCTGCTGCTCGGCCTGGCCTCCGACCTCGCCGACGAGGTGCCGGACCTCGACCTCGACGCCATCCTCGACGTGCCGGTCGTGTACGCCGCCGCGAAGGTGGGCGCGGCCTCGCTCGCGCAGCCGGGCGACGGCTCGCTGCCCGACAACGAGAACCTCGAGCCGCTCTTCGCGACGATCCTCGAGAAGATCCCGGCCCCGACGTACGACGAGGGCGTGCCGCTGCAGGCGCACGTCACCAACCTCGACGCGTCGCCGTTCCTCGGCCGCCTCGCGCTGCTGCGCGTCTTCAACGGCACGATCCGCAAGGGTCAGCAGGTCGCGTGGGCGCGCCACGACGGCACGCTGTCGACGGTCAAGATCACCGAGCTGCTCGAGACCAAGGCGCTCGACCGCGTGCCCGCGGAGTCCGCGGGCCCGGGCGACATCGTCGCCGTCGCCGGCATCGCCGACATCATGATCGGCGAGACGCTGACCGACATCGACGACCCGCGGCCGCTGCCGCTCATCACCGTCGACGACCCGGCCATCTCGATGACCGTCGGCATCAACACCTCGCCGATCGCCGGCAAGGGCGGCAAGGGCCACAAGGTCACCGCCCGACAGGTCAAGGACCGCCTCGACGCCGAGCTCGTCGGCAACGTGTCGCTGCGCGTGCTGCCGACCGAGCGCCCCGACGCGTGGGAGGTCCAGGGCCGTGGCGAGCTCGCCCTGGCGATCCTCGTCGAGCAGATGCGTCGTGAGGGCTTCGAGCTCACCGTGGGCAAGCCGCAGGTCGTCACCAAGACGGTCGACGGCAAGGTCCTGGAGCCCATGGAGCGCATGACGATCGACGTCCCCGAGGAGTACCTCGGCGCCGTCACCCAGCTGCTCGCCCAGCGCAAGGGCCGCATGGAGACCATGACGAACCACGGCACCGGCTGGGTCCGCATGGAGTTCATGGTCCCGGCACGTGGCCTCATCGGCTTCCGTACCCGGTTCCTCACGGATACCCGCGGCACCGGCATCGCCGCCTCGATCGGCGAGGGCTACGAGCCGTGGGCCGGCACCATCGAGTCGCGCATGACGGGCTCGCTCGTCGCCGACCGCGCCGGCAAGGTGACGCCGTTCGCCATGATCAACCTTCAGGAGCGCGGCTCCTTCTTCGTCGATCCCACGGCGGAGGTCTACGAGGGCATGATCGTGGGCGAGAACTCGCGCAACGAGGACATGGACGTCAACATCACCAAGGAGAAGAAGCTGACGAACATGCGCTCCTCCACGGCCGACAACTTCGAGAACCTCGTCCCGCCGCGCAAGCTGACGCTCGAGGAGTCGCTCGAGTTCGCGCAGGAGGACGAGTGCGTCGAGGTCACGCCTGAGGTCGTGCGCATCCGCAAGGTCGTCCTGGACGCGACCGAGCGCGCGCGCTCGGCGTCGCGGGCTCGGGCTGCGGCCCGGGCCTGATCTCGGGCTGAGTTCCTGTGGCTGGGGCGGTGGGGGACGGCGTCGTGCGCACGACGTCGTCCCCCGCCGCCGTTCCCGGCTCTCCGTGGTCGTCGGCTCGGGTCGGTGGCGGGGGGCTCGTCGCAGTGCATGCGCATCCCGACGACGAGACCCTCTCGACCGGGGCTCTCATCGCCTCGTTCGCCGCGGCGGGCATGCCGGTGACCGTCGTGACCTGCACGCGGGGGGAGCGCGGGGAGGTTCTCGCGCTGCCGGGGACGGCGTCGGAGGGGCTCGAGGCGCTCGAGGGGGACGGGCCTGCACTGGCGGCGTACCGGACGCGGGAGCTCGCGGCGGCGCTGCCGGCGCTCGGCGGCGGCGACCCGACCGCCGTCGGGCACACGTTCCTGGACGAGCTGCCTCCCGAACCCTCGGCGCTGTCAGGGCCAGGGAGCGGTGGGGCGCCTGCTGACCCTGACAGGTCCGCCGGGGGCGGGCGGTTCGAGGACTCCGGGATGGTGTGGGTTGCGCCCGGGGTCGCCGGGGGCGATCCCGCCGTCCGCGCGGGGTTCGCGTTCGTGCCGCTCGACGACGCCGCCGCACGGCTCGCGGCGCTGATCCGCCGGCTGCGGCCCTCCGTCGTCGCGACCTACGAGGCCGGCGGCGGGTACGGGCACCCCGACCACGTGCGCGCGCACGAGGTCACGGTCAGGGCGCTCGAGCTCGCCGCGGACCCCGCGTTCCGCGGCGGCGACGCGGGGCCGTGGGCCGCCGAGCTCTGGCAGCGCGTGGCGCCCGCGTCCGAGCTGCGCGCCCAGCGCCAGGCCCTCGCCGCCGACCCGGCGGCCCAGGCGCTCGCCGAAGCGGCAGGGCTCACCTTCCCGGCCTCGGACGACCCGCTGCCGGCGCTCGCCCGCGACGACGCGGAGCTCGCGGCCGCCGCCGTGGCGGGCGACGTCGTCGACGTCGACGTCCCCCCGGTTCTCGACCGGGTGCTCTCGGCCATGACCGCCCACGCCACCCAGATCCAGCACCCGACCGCCCTCGCCACCACCGTTGCGGGTGCAGGTTCGCGGCCATCGAGCGGCGCCGCGGCCGCGCTGGCGGAGGCCGGGGTGGTCGGGTGGTTCGCCTTGTCCAACGGGGTTCTCGCCGCCGTCGGGACGCGGGAGACGTTTCTGGTGGCACGTCCCGGCACCGTCCAGGTGTCGTCGGTAGGCTCGCCCGCGTGAGCGAGACGTCCGACGCCCCCGAGGCCCCCGGCGCTGCCGGCCCCCCGGCCCCGCCTGCCCACCCCGGCGTCGGCCGCACCGTCGGCAGGATGGTGCTTGCGCTCGCGCTCGGAGTGGCGCTCGGCGCGCTCGGCACCGCCACCCACCGGACGCTCTGGCACGGCCTGCCCGTGGGGCTGCTCGTGGCCCTCGCACTGACGGCGTCGACGGCCCTGCTCTGCCGCGCCTGGGCGGGCCTCGGCACGCTCGCCGCGGCTGCCGTGGGCTGGCTCGTCGCGGTGCAGGTGCTCTCCATGCAGGGGCCTGGCGGCGACGTGCTCGTCACCCACCCGGCGGAGTCGATCCCGTCGGCCTGGGCCGGCATCGCGTGGACGTACGGAGGGGTGCTCCTGTTCGGCGTCGTCGCATTCCTGCCGGGCCGCTGGTTCGCCCGGCGGTGACCCGAACCTCCGCTGAACCTCCACGTCCGACGGTGTGGGTCGCAAACCGCCGCGAAGCGCCGCGCGCGTAGGATTTCCGAGGTGTGCGCGGCCGCCTCGAGGTCCGGCACACCGCCGAAGAACCACCCCCTCGGCTGCCGTCCGTGGCAGCCTCCCCGCACCAGAGAAACGCACGGAGCGAACTCGATGGGTCAGCCGACCGAGCGCGACAACGCGCTCGAGCCGAACAACTCCGGGCAGGCCGGCGCGTCCGCGCCGGAGACGCCGGACGAGGACATCCCCTACATCCCGCCGGTGAAGGCCTACGAGCGCCCGGCGGTCGGCTACCGGCCCGCGACCTCGACCGTCTCGAGCTCCGAGCCCACCCAGGCGCTGCCCGTCGTGGTCGGCAGCGTCCGGGCTCCGTCGCTCCAGGCGCCCGCGCCCGCGTCCCGGCCGCAGCCGGCAGCTCCGGCCGCCCCCGTCCCGCAGCCGCAGCCGCAGCCGCAGCCGCAGCCGCCGGTCGGGTACCCGACCGCGCCGATCCAGACGGCCCAGCCGGTCCAGATGGCCCAGGCGCCCGCGGTGCCGCCCGCCGCGGCCACGCCCGGCGGCGCGCCGCCGGGCCCGCTGGACGACCTGGTCGGCGACGGCCAGCCGAGCCGCGCACCGCGCGCGCTGCTGTGGACGGGCGTCGGCGTCGTCGTGCTCGCCGGCCTGTACACGGGCGCCCAGTGGCTGTACTCCGACAAGGTGCCCACGGGCACGCACGTCGCGGGGGTCGACGTGGGCGGTCTCGCGCAGGACGAGGCGGTCGACCAGCTCAGCGCGGGTCTCGCCGCTCACGCCAAGGAGCCGATCGAGGTCACCGCGGGCGAGGCGCACACCACGCTGGACCCGGCCGCGGCCGGGCTCGCCCTCGACGCCGACGCCACCGTCGCGCAGCTCACCGGCTTCTCGATGGCACCCGACCACCTGTGGGCTCACCTGGTCGGCGGCCACGACGTCGCGCCGGTGGTCAAGGTCGACCAGGCCAAGCTCGACGCCGCGGTCGCCGGGCTCGTGGACGGGCTCGCGACCGCGCCGGTCGACGGCACCGTCGCCTTCGCCGACGGTCAGGCCGTCGCGACCCCGGCCCAGGACGGCACGCGCGTGAAGCCCGCCGTCGCGGCCGACGTGCTCAAGACCCGGTGGCTCGTGGACCAGGGGCCGTTCGACCTGGCCACCGAGTCCGTGCCGCCCGACATCACGCAGACGGAGACGGACGCCGCGCTCGCCCAGGCGCAGAAGATCGTCTCTGCGCCGGTGTCCGTCACCGTCGGCGACCAGCACCCCGAGCTGCCCACGGATGCGCTCGCGTCCGTGGCGTCGTTCCAGCCGGTCGACGGCACGCTGAAGCTCTCGATCGACGCCGGCAAGGTCGTCACCGCCGTCGTCGACCGCACCCACGACCTGCTCACCGAGCCCGACGACGCCCACTTCGAGTTCCAGGGCGGTCGCCCGGTCGTCGTCGGCGGCGAGCCCGGCACGACGCTCGACGGTGCGAAGGTCGCCGAGGCCGTCCAGGCGGCAGCGCTGGGCGACGACCGCACCGCGGCCCTCGAGCTGGTCCAGCGCGACCCGGCGGACAGCAAGGCCGCGCTGGAGGCGCTCGGCGTCAAGGAGGTGGTCAGCAGCTTCGACACCCCGCTGACCTCCGAGCCCATCCGCACGGAGAACCTGCGCCGCGGCGCCCAGCTGCTCACCGGTCACCTGATCAAGCCCGGCGACACCTTCTCGCTCCTCGACGCCCTCGGCCCGATCACGGTCGAGAACGGCTACAAGGCAGCCGGCGTCATCAGCAACGGCGTGCACACCGAGGGCGTGGGCGGCGGCCTCTCGCAGATGGCCACGACGACGTACAACGCGGGCTTCTTCGCCGGCTTCGAGAACGTCGAGCACCGCCCGCACTCGGTCTGGTTCACCCGCTACCCGGCCGGGCGCGAGGCGACGATCTACGTCGGGCAGCTCGACATGCGGTTCAAGAACAACTCGCCGTACGGTGCCGTCATGCAGGCGTGGGTCGGGGGTGACAACCGGCTGCACGTGCAGGTCTGGAGCACCACGTACTTCCGCGTCGAGACCTCCGCCAGCGACAAGCGGAACGTCGTCCCCACGACGGTGGTGCACCGCTCCGGCGCCAGCTGCGCCCCCTACCCGGGCGGCGAGGACGGGTTCACCATCACCAACTACCGCAAGGTGTCCCACGGCAGCGACGTCGTCATCGACGAGAAGTTCACGTGGACCTACAAGCCCGACAACCCCGTCGTCTGCGACTCGGGCACCCCGGGGTCGCCCGGCGGTCCCGACTCGGGAGACAACTGATGCTCGGCCGCACCGAGCGGGAGTCACCCGCGCACGCCGCGCTCGCCGCGCAGCTCGGCGGCTGGTCCGGCATCGTCGTGCGCGACGGCGAGGCGCCTGCGGCGGCGAGCCCGCAGGAGCTCGTCGAGCTCCTCGACCTCGGCACCGCGGCCGACACGCTCGCGACCGTCGCGAGCATCGCGGACCTGGCGGCCGTCGTGCACCTCGGGCATCCCGAGCAGCCCGCGCCGCTGCTCGAGGAGTCGCTGCTCGCAGGCGACCCGTCCCTCATGCTCACGGCGGCCGCGGCCGTGCAGACCCAGTGGGTGTGGGTCGGCCGGCCGGAGGCCACGGGCGGCGCCGTCGTCATCGACGAGCCCGGGCTGCGCGACTGCCGGGACGTGCTGCGGACGCTCGGCGTCACTCCCCGCCTGGTGCCCGCGCGGACACCGGTGGAGGAGCGTGTGGCGATCGCCGGCCCCGCTGGCTCCCTCGTCCTGGAGCGCCCGCGCGTACCCGCCGGGCTGGTGGAGCTCACCGGGTCGGAGCACCTGGCCGCGCTGCCGCCCGTCTGGTACGGGCTGCTCGAGTCGCGCGACGTCTGGCCGCGGTTCGCCGGCCCGGCGCAGGTGTGGCTCGCGTTCGGGCCGTACGACGACTACCGCGGCTCCTTGCAGCCGACGCTCGCGGTGATCGCCGATGCCGGCGTGGACCTGCAGCACCTGCGCTCGCACCCGTCGCAGCTCGGCCCGCACGTGTTCTTCACCTCGTTCCTGTGCCCGCACGTCGACGTGCTCGACGCGCTCGTCGCCGAGCTCGACGCCCGCAGCATCGCGCACCGGACCCTCGCCGTCCTGCCAGGGGCGGGGTTCGTGCCCGGCCCGACGGCGCTCGTCCCGCGCTGGGCCGGCGCGTGAGCGCCGGCGTCGCCTACCTCGGGCCCGAGGGCACGTTCACCCACCAGGCCGTCCTGGAGTGGGCCGCGCGCCCGGGTGCGCGCGCCCCGCTGGGCGGTGCCGAGGCGCTCGAGACCGTGGGGCAGGTGCACGACGCCGTCGCGTCCGGTGCGGCGGCGCGCGGCGTCGTCGCGATCGAGAGCTCGGTCGAGGGCTACGTGGTCCCGTCGGTCGACGCCCTGGTCGGCTCCGCGGACGTGGTGGCCGTCGACGAGGTGGTGCTGCCGATCTCGTTCGACGCGTTCGTGCGGCCCGGCCACTGCGAGCTCATCGAGGCGACCGCGCACCCGCACGGCCTCGCCCAGGTCTCGCGGTTCGTCGCCGCGCGCGGGCTGCGGCCGGTGCCGGCGTCGTCGAACGCGGCCGCGTGCCGCGACGTGACGGCGCACCAGGTGGCGTTCGGCCCGCGCGTCTGCGGCCCGCTGTACGGGCTCGAGACCCTCGCGCAGGGCGTCGAGGACTTCGGCGGCGCGCGGACGCGGTTCCTCGTGCTGGCGCAGCGGGACGAGGCGCCGGAGGTGCTGGCCACGACCCGCGCGGCCACGGACCCCGGCACGACGGCGTGGCGCACGATGCTGGCCGTGACCCCCGTGGTCACCGGGCCGGGCGTGCTGGCGCGCGTCACCGCGGCGTTCGGCGAGCGGCGCGTCAACATGTCGTCGCTGGTCACACGGCCGCTGAAGGCGCGGGCGCTGCAGTACGTGTTCGTCGTGACCCTCGACGCGGCGCCGTGGGACGCGCCGGTCCGGGCGCTGCTGGACGACCTGCTCGCCGCGGGCGACTCGCTCAAGGTGCTGGGCGTCTACCCGGCCGACCCGGGCGAGGGCGGGCTCGACGGCGTGCTTCCCGACCACGTGCCGCTCGGCAGCGTGGCGGCCGCCTCGGGCGCGGACGCGCTCGACCGGGGGCTGCTGTGGTGAGCCCGTTCGCGCGGGTGGCGGTGCTGGGCCTCGGCCTCGTGGGCGGGTCGCTGGCGCGGCTCCTGGCCGCGCGTGGCATCGACGTCGTCGGGCAGGACGTGGACCCGGCCAGCGTCGCCGAGGCGTCCGTCGCGGGGCTCTCCGCGACCGGATCCGTCGCCGAGGCCGTGGCCGGCGCCGATCTGGTGGTGCTCGCCGTGCCGCTGCGGGCGATGCGCTCGACGGCGGCCGAGCTCGCGCGCTCCGTCGCGTCGACGGCCGACGCCACGCTGACCGACGTCGGCAGCGTCAAGGGCCCGGTGCGGCAGGCCATGGAGGCCGCGGGCCTGGGCGAGCGGTACGTCGGGGCGCACCCGATGGCGGGGACCGAGCAGAGCGGTTTCGCGGCGTCGTCGGCGGAGCTGATGCACCGGGCGCCGTGGGCGGTCACCGTGCCGGGCGCGGGCGGCAGCATCGCGCCCGAGCGGCTCGAGCGGCTGCTGCGCCTGGTCACGGGCCCGCTCGGGGGCACGGCGGCGGTGCTGACCGACGAGGTGCACGACGAGGCCGCCGCGCTCATCAGCCACGTGCCTCACGTGCTCGCGACGCAGCTGCTCAACGCGGTCGCGGGCGCTCCCGTGCGCGACGCGGCGCTGCGCCTCGCCGCGGGCTCGTTCCGCGACGGGACGCGCGTGGCGTTCACCGACCCGTCCCGCACCGAGGCGATGGTCACCGAGAACGCGGCGTGGGTGACGCCGGCGCTGCGCAAGGCGGTGCGGGACCTGGAGGCGCTGGTGGCGGCGCTCGAGACCAACGCGCCGGTGCACGACTTCTTCCACGCGGCCGACGAGCTGCGCGCGCTGGGCCGCCCGGGGGAGCGCACGGCGTCGGCGGAGGTGCTCTCGGTGCCGCTGACGGGCGACTGGCCGTCGACGCTGGCCGCGCGCTGCGCGACGGGCGCCGTAGTGGTGTCCCTGACGGACACGGAAGCCCTCCTCGCGAGATAGTCCCGAGCGAGGTAGTCCCCCGGGCAGCAGCGCTCGCGAGCGGGCTACCTCGCGCGGCGGACCGTGCGCGGCGGGATCTGCTTCGCCGCCTCGATCGTCGGGCCCTCGACGCGGATCTCGCGCGGGGACGGGTCGCGCGGCGCGTCCGTGCGGAGGGTCAGGCCCGCGTCGTCGACCGACAGCACGACCCCGATGACATCGGTCCACACGGACCCGCGGCCCTCCGCCTGCGCTGCCGCCGCCTCCGCGGCGTCGAGGCGCCGGCGCACGACGACGCGTGCGCCCGCCGCCAGGTCGCGCCATGGCGTGCCGTCGGCCACGTGTCCTCCTCGTGAGATCGTCCGACGCCGGGTCCGGCGCTGCCCCGGTCCGATATTAGAGTGGCCCTCGTGACCTACGTGATCGCCCAGCCGTGCGTCGACGTCAAGGACAAGGCCTGCATCGAGGAGTGTCCCGTCGACTGCATCTACGAGGGCAACCGCTCGCTGTACATCCACCCGGACGAGTGCGTCGACTGTGGTGCGTGCGAGCCGGTCTGCCCCGTCGAGGCGATCTACTACGAGGACGACGTGCCGGAGCAGTGGAAGGACTACTACGCCGCGAACGTCGAGTTCTTCGACGACCTGGGCTCGCCCGGCGGCGCCGCCAAGCTCGGCCTCATCGAGAAGGACCACCCGCTGGTCGAGGCCCTGCCGCCGCAGGCCTGAGCGCCGCGCGCCGGCCATCAGCATGGGACTCGCCGACCTCCGCGACCTGCCGTACCCCTGGGACACCCTGGCGGACGTGACCGCCAGGGCCCGCAGCCACCCCGACGGCCTGATCGACCTGTCGATCGGCACGCCCGTCGACCCGACACCGTCCGTGGTGCGCGACGCGCTCGAGGCCGCGTCGGACGCCCCGGCCTACCCGCTGACCTACGGCACGCCCGCCCTCCGGGAGGCCGTCGCCGCGTGGTTCGCGCGGCGCCGCGGCGTGCCCGGCGTCGACCCGGCGGGCGTGCTCCCCACGGTCGGCTCCAAGGAGCTCGTGGGCCTGCTGCCGTCGCTGCTGCGCCTGGGCCCGGGCGACGTCGTCGTGCACCCTGCCGTCGCCTACCCGACGTACGACGTCGGGGCGCGGCTCGCCGGCGCGACGCCGCTGCCCAGCGACGACGTCGACGAGTGGGCGCACCGCGGCGACGTCCGCCTCGTCTGGGTCAACAGCCCGTCGAACCCGACCGGGGCCACCGCCGACGTCGCGCAGCTGCGCCGCGTGGTCGAGGCCGCCCGCGCGGCCGGCGCCGTCGTCGTGTCCGACGAGTGCTACGCGCAGCTCCCGTGGGCGCCGCACCTGGTGGCCGACGACGGCACGCCGCGCGTGCCGAGCCTGCTCGACCCCGCGGTCACGGGCGGGGACCACACGGGCCTCCTGGTGGCGTACTCCCTGTCCAAGCAGTCGAACCTGGCCGGGTACCGGGCCGCGTTCGTCGCGGGCGACCCGGCGCTGGTCGCGGACCTGCTCGCGACGCGCAAGCACCTCGGCATGATCGTGCCGCGCCCGGTGCAGGAGGCCATGCGGGTCGCGCTCGGCGACGACGCGCACGTCGAGGCGCAGCGAGCGGTCTACGGACGGCGTCGCGAGGTGCTGCTCGGCGCGCTCGAGGCCGCGGGCTGGGCCGTGGACCACTCGGAGGCCGGGCTCTACCTGTGGGCGCGCCCGGCCGACCGGGCGGACACCCCGACGAGCCGCGAGCTGGTCGCGCGCCTGGCCGGGCTCGGCATCCTCGCTGGTCCGGGCGAGTTCTACGGCCGGGCGGGGCAGCGGCACGTGCGCATCGCGCTCACGGCGCCGGACGCGTCGATCGCGGCCGCGGCCGCGAGGCTGCGCGCAAGCGTGTGACCCACGCCACAGTTCTTGCCAGGACCTTGCCCAACCATGACGGGAAAACTGCCGGATGCTTGCCCAGCGCCACCTCGCGGCGGCACCATGGCCATATCCCAGGCGCGGAGCGGATTGGGATATGAAGTAGTGCGGGGGTAGGTTCCCCTCACAGGCCGACGTCGCCCTGGGCGCCAGACATGCCGACGGCATCGAAGCCGAGCACGCAGCCACGGCGTGCACCACGGACACGTGCCGCTGCCTCCACGACAGGCCGCGGTCCGCAGGAAGGACACCATGACGACCATCTCCCAGCCCGCGACGGGCACGCAGGCCGAGCTCACGGTCGGCGAGCGCAGCGTCGCGCTCCCCGTCGTCGACGCGACCGAGGGCAACAGCGGGCTCGTCGTCTCGTCGCTGCTCAAGGAGACCGACCTGGTCACCTACGACCCGGGGTTCATGAACACGGCCTCGACGGCGTCGGCCATCACCTACATCGACGGCGACCAGGGCATCCTGCGCTACCGCGGCTACCCGATCGACCAGCTGGCCGAGGGTTCAACCTTCCTCGAGGTCGCCTACCTCCTCATCTACGGCGAGCTGCCGGATGCGAAGACGCTCCACGACTTCACCGAGCGCGTGAACCGGCACACCCTCGTGCCCGAGCAGTTCCGCGGCTTCCTCGCCGCGTTCCCGCGCGGCGGGCACCCCATGTCGATCATGGCGTCCGCCATGAACGCCCTGGCCACGTTCTACCCCGAGTCGCTCGACCCGCACGACGACGAGGCCGTGGACCTCGCCACCGTGCTGATCCTCGCGAAGATCCGGACCATCACCTCGTACGTGCACCGGTCGATGCGCGACGAGCCGCTGCTCTACCCGGACTACGCGCGCGGCTACGTCGAGGACTTCCTGCGCATGTCCTTCGCGGTGCCGTACGCCCAGTGGGACGCCGACCCGGTCGTCGCCTCGGCGATGGACAAGCTGCTGATCCTGCACGCGGACCACGAGCAGAACTGCTCGACGTCGACCGTGCGCATCGTCGGCTCCTCGAACGCCAACATCTATGCGTCCGTGGCGGCCGGCATCAACGCCCTCTCGGGCCCCTCGCACGGCGGTGCCAACGAGGCCGTGCTCCTCATGCTCGAACGCATCCGCTCGGGCGGCGACTCCGTCGACACCTTCATGAAGAAGGTCAAGAACAAGGAGGACGGCGTCCGCCTCATGGGCTTCGGCCACCGCGTCTACAAGTCGTACGACCCGCGCGCGGCCATCGTGAAGAAGCACGCCGACGCCGTGCTCGACTCGCTGGGCGCGAAGGACGAGCTGCTCGACATCGCGCGCGGCCTGGAGGAGATCGCGCTCAGCGACGACTACTTCGTCGAGCGCAAGCTCTACCCGAACGTCGACTTCTACACGGGTCTCATCTACAAGGCGATCGGCTTCTCGCCGGCCATGTTCACGCCGCTGTTCGCGCTGGGCCGCATGCCGGGCTGGATCGCGCAGTGGCGGGAGATGATGAAGGACCCGGCGACGAAGATCGGCCGTCCGCGCCAGATCTACACGGGCTCGACCGAGCGCGAGTACGCCCCGATCTCGGAGCGCTGACCGTCAGCCCAGGTAGAGCAGGTGGATCGCCGTGGTGATCGACTTCAGCTCCTCGGCGCTGTAGACCGGCTCCGCCTCCGCGCGGACCGGGCCCTCCTCGAGCGTGCTCCACTGCCAGCGGGGACGCACCCGGCCCTCGGGTCCGTCCTCGCGCAGCTGCAGGTCCACCCATACCGCGTAGCGGTAGCCGTACCGGAGCTGCACGGCGCGGGCGGCCGCGAAGTCGGGTGCCCCGGTCTCGTTCGACGCGAAGTCGGCAGAGAGCGCGACGAGGAGCAGGTTGTCCTCCGGCCCGAGGCGCCCGCGCCGGTGGACGATGAGGTCGGGCGCCCGGTGCACGCCCTCACCGAACGCCAGGGACGCCTCGCGTGCAGCGCCCGAGCGCTCGTAGTCGCAGTCGAGGTCCCACGAGTCGTCGATCATCGGGCGCAGGTGCCAGCCGAGGTGGAACGCGATGGAGCGCTCGCTCGGGTGCGACGTGCCGGTCTTGGGGGTGAACAGCCCCCACTCGTTCGTCAGCGTGGTGGTCAGGGCGATGCGGACGCGAGTCTGGACGTCGTGCAGCAGCATGACCGCACCGTAAGCCGCGACGGCCCATCCAGGCAGCGCATGTCGTCACTCGCTCGCGTGTCGAAGCTCCCTGGTCGTCACGCGGCGACGGCGACCCGCACCTGCACGACGCCGGGGCCGAGCGCCGTACCGTCGGCCTTGCCCCACGGCTCGGCGTCTTCACGCCCGGCGTGCACGGCACCGGCGCGCGTCCACACCCGGTCGGCGACGCGCACCTCGACGACGTCGGTGACGGACGCCGTCGCCACGGCCCACTGGGCGGCCGCCCACGCGGCGCTGGTGGCGTCGCCGGTGGGCAGCGCGCCGGCCTGCAGGGTGACGGTCGCGAGGCCGTCGGCGGCCTCCCCGACGGCGACGGCGTCGGGCGTCAGGCCGAGGTCCCGCAGCGCGCGCTCGCGCAGTGTGGCGCCGACGGCGTCGAGCGGGCGGCCGGCGCCCACGGGGTCCAGCTCGCACGACAGGACGGCGGGGGAGTGCCCCGTCAAGGCCGACGCCCACGCCCGCGACCGCACCTCGTGCCGGGCGTACGCCTCGGGGAAGCCCGAGCGCTGCACGGCCTGCGCCGCCGCGGTCACGGCGAGGTCCGCGTAGCCCGGCACGCGCACGAGCGCGTCGTAGAACCTGTCGGTCGCGTACACCGGGTCCTGCACCTGCTCGGCCGTGCCCCACCCCTGCGACGGGCGCTGCTGGAAAAGGCCCAGCGAGTCGCGGTCGCCATAGGTGATGTTGATGAGCTTGGACTCCTGGAGCGCCGTCGCGAGCGCGATCGTCGCGGCGTGCGCGGGCAGGCCGCGGCGCACGGAGGCACCGGCGACGAGGGCCGCGTTCTCCGCCTGCTCCGGCGACAGGTACCACGCGGTGCCGTCGAGGGTCGCGGCGCACCGCTGGCGGGCCGGGGAGTCGCCTGGGCCGCGCAGGGTCCAGAGCCAGCCTCCGGTCACGATCACGGCGACCAGGCAGAGTGCGATGATGCCGCGACGCCGTCGTCGCCGCCGGATCCGTGCGGTCACTGGGCGTGCAGCGCCGCGTTCAGCTCGATGCCGACCCCGGCGCGGGCGAGCACCTCGATGCCGCCGTTGGTCGAGTTGCGGCGGAACAGCAGCCCGGGCACCCCCGAGAGCTCGCGGGCCTTGACCACGCGCGGCGAGCCGTCCTCGGACGTCTGGCCCAGGAGGGTGACCTTGGTGCCCGCGGTGATGTACAGGCCCGCCTCGATGACCGTGTCCGCGCCGACGGCGATGCCCGCGCCCGCGTTGGCGCCCAGCAGCGCGCGCTCGCCGATGACGACGCGCTCCTTGCCGCCGCCCGAGAGCGTGCCCATGATCGACGCGCCGCCGCCGATGTCGGCGCCGTCGTGCACGACGACGCCCTGGGAGATGCGGCCCTCCACCATGGACACCCCGAGGGTGCCCGCGTTGAAGTTCACGAAGCCCTCGTGCATGACGGTGGTGCCCGGCGCGAGGTAGGCGCCCAGGCGCACGCGGTCGGCGTCGGCGATGCGGACGCCCGAGGGCAGCACGTAGTCGACCATGCGCGGGAACTTGTCGACGCCGTACACGGTCACGGGGCGGCCGGTCGAGGCGCGCAGGCGGCCGCGCGTCGCCTCGAAGCCGTCGACGGCGCACGGGCCGGCGTCCGTCCAGGCGACGTTCGCGAGAGCGGCGAAGATGCCGTCGAGGTTGACCGAGTTCGGCTCGACGAGCCGGTGCGAGAGCAGGTGCAGCCGCAGGTAGGCGTCCGCGGCGTCCGCGATCGGGGCGTCCAGGTCGACGACGGTGCGCACCACCACGGTCTCGACGCCACGGGCCTCGTCCCGGCCCGCGAGCGCCTCGAGGTCCTGCGGGGCGGCGACGTCGCCGGGCTCCCCGAGGGCCGGCGCCGGGTACCACGTGTCGAGGGTGACCGGGGCGTCGGTGCCGAGGATCTCCGGCAGGGTGACGGTGGCGAGGCCGTGGCCCCAGGCGGTGCGGGCGGAGGTGTCGCTCATGGGCCTCACCCTATCGGCGGCGGGTAGGGTCGAGGCCGTGCCGTCCACCGATCTGAACGCCGTCGCGCCCACGGGTGAACCTGCCGTCGACCTGCTCGCGCTCGCCGAGGCGGCCCGCCCCGGCGGGAGCGGCGAGGACCTGGTCGCCCTGCTCGCCGCCGTGTGCGACATGGAGTCGGTGTCGGGCGGCGAGGGGCCGCTGGCCGACGCCGTCGAGGTGCTGCTCCGCGCCCAGCCGCACCTGGAGGTGCTGCGCGACGGCGACTGCGTCGTGGCCCGCACGCGCCTGGGCCGCGAGCGCCGCGTCGTCGTCGCCGGGCACCTGGACACCGTGCCGCTCTCCGACCCGCCGAACCTGCCCACGCGCCTCGTCGACGGCGAGCTGTGGGGCCGCGGCACCGTGGACATGAAGGCCGGCATCGCCGTCATGCTGGCGCTCGCGGTCGACCTGGGCTGCCCCGGCGCCGAGCCGAGCAGCGACCTCACGTGGGTCTTCTACGACCAGGAGGAGGTCGAGGCCGTGCGCAACGGCCTGGGCCGCCTGGCGAGCCACCGCCCCGACCTTCTCATGGGGGACTTCGCGATCGTCGGCGAGCCGTCCGACGCCGGCATCGAGGGCGGCTGCAACGGCACGATGCGCGTCGACGTGCGCACGCGTGGCGTGGCGGCCCACTCGGCGCGCGCGTGGGCGGGCGTCAACGCCATCCACCTGGCCGCACCGGTCCTCGAGCGGCTCGCGGCGTACACGCCGCGCGAGGTCGAGGTCGAAGGGCTCGTGTACCGCGAGTCCCTCGGGGCGGTGGGGATCCGGGGCGGCGTCGCGGGCAACGTCATCCCCGACTCGTGCGTGGTGACGGTCAACTACCGGTTCGCCCCGTCGCGGTCCGTCGAGGAGGCCGAGGCCCACCTGCGCGAGCTGTTCGAGGGCTTCGACGTGGTCGTGACCGACGGCGCGGGCGGCGCCCGGCCCGGCCTGGACGCGCCGCTCGCGGCGGCGTTCGCCGACTCCGTCCTGGCAGTGACCGGCGGCGCGCCGCGGCCCAAGTACGGCTGGACCGACGTCGCCCGGTTCGCCGAGCTGGGCATCCCGGCCGTGAACTTCGCACCCGGCGACCCGCTGCTGGCGCACAAGGACGACGAGCGCGTGCCCGTCGCTCAGCTCGCGCTGTGCCGCGACGCGCTGCGGGCCTGGTTGCTCGCCTCGCCCGGCGGCGGTGCCCTGCGAGCAGGCGCCCCCGCCGTAGGCTGACGGGTATGTCCGACGACGGCGTGGCCCAGCAGGGTGCCGGCTACCGCAAGGGGCCGGTGCTCCTGCGTGGTACCCAGATCCCCTATTCGACCACCGACCAGCGGCTGCTGGCCGGCGGCGCCGACACGGACTGGCTGCACAACGACCCGTGGCGGGTCATGCGCATCCAGTCGGAGTTCGTCGAGGGGTTCAGTGCGCTGGCCGAGATCGGGCCGGCGGTCTCCGTCTTCGGCTCCGCGCGCACGCCGCGCGCCCACGCGGACTACGTTTGCGCCGAGCAGGTGGGTCACGACCTCGTCGACTCCGGATACGCCGTCATCACCGGCGGCGGCCCGGGCATCATGGAGGCCGCCAACAAGGGCGCGACGGAGGCCGGCGGGCTCTCGGTCGGGCTCGGCATCGAGCTGCCGTTCGAGCAAGGCATGAACGAGTACGTCAACCTCGGCATCAGCTTCCGCTACTTCTTCGCCCGCAAGATGATGTTCGTCAAGTACGCGCAGGGCTTCGTCGTCCTGCCGGGCGGGTTCGGCACGTTCGACGAGCTGTTCGAGGCCCTGACGCTCGTCCAGACGCACAAGGTCACCGGCTTCCCGGTGGCCCTCGTGGGCACGGAGTTCTGGGGTGGGCTGATCGAGTGGCTGCGAGGCCCGGTGCTCGACCGCGGCATGGTCTCCGTGGCCGACCCGGACCTGCTGTACCTCACCGACGACCCGACCGAGGCCGTGAAGTACGTGCGCGAGCGCGGCTCGGAGCTGGCCGCCGAGGAGCGCGCGGCGGCCGCGGCTGCCGCCGCACCGCCCAAGGCGTGAGCACCGGGCCTGCCGCGCCCGGCGCCGTGCCGCCGTCGGGCGTGCCGCTGGAGCTGCGCGGCCGCGAGCTGGGCCTCGGCGCCGACGGGTCGCGTCGCGGCGTCGTCATGGCGATCGTCAACCGCACCAACGACTCGTTCTACGCCCCGGCGCGCCTGCCCGACGACGCCGCCGCCCTCGACGCGGCGCACCGCGCCTGGGAGGCGGGGGCCGAGATCCTCGACGTCGGCGGGGTGCGCGCGGGCGTGGGGCCCGAGGTCGACGAGGCCGAGGAGATCCGGCGCGTGGTGCCGTTCGTCGCGCGCGTGCGCGAGGCGGTGCCCGGGCTCATGGTCTCCGTCGACACGTGGCGGGCCGGCGTCGCACGGGAGGCGATCGCCGCGGGCGCCGACCTGGTCAACGACACCTGGGCCGGCGCCGACCCGCACCTCGTCGAGGTCGCGGGGGAGGCCGGCGTCGGCGTCGTCTGCTCGCACACCGGTGGTGCGACCCCGCGCACCGACCCGCACCGCGTCGCCTACCCGCTGCCCGCCGACGCCCCCGTGGGCAGCGACCCGCGCGACGGCGTCCTGCTCGACGTCGTGGCCACCCTGCGGCGCGAGGCCGCGCGCGCCGTCGAGTGCGGCGTGCCGCCCGCGAGCGTGCTCGTCGACCCCACGCACGACTTCGGCAAGAACACGTGGCACTCGCTCCACCTGCTGCGCCGCACCCAGGCGATCGCCGGGCTCGGGTACCCGCTCCTCATGGCGCTGTCCCGCAAGGACTTCGTCGGCGAGACGCTCGGCCTGCCGCCGGCCGACCGGCTCGAGGGCACGCTCGCGGCGACGGCCGTCGCCGCGTGGCTGGGCGCGCGCGTGTTCCGCGCGCACGACGTCGCGGCGACCCGCCGCGTGCTCGACCTCGTCGCCGTGGTGCGCGACGAGGCGGCCCCTGCGCAGGTCCTTCGCGGTCTCGCTTGAAGGCCGGCCGGCGTATCCGGTTCCGGAAGTGCCTGGTCAGTGAACTAGACTGTGACCGGCGAAACGACCGCACAACGGAATGGAGTGCCACAGATGGCTGCGATGAAGCCGCGTACGGGTGACGGCCCCCTGGAGGTCACCAAGGAGGGCCGTGGCATCGTCATGCGGGTCCCGCTGGAGGGCGGTGGCCGTCTGGTCGTCGAGCTCAACGCCACGGAGGCGAGCGAGCTGGGCGAGGCGCTGCAGGCCGTCGTCGCCTGACGTCCTACAGATCACCGCGAGCGCGGGGCAGGTTCACCTGCCCCGCGCTCGTCGTCTCTGCCGTGCTTGACCGCCAGCAGCAGGCCGTCCCCGACGGGGACGAGGCTCGAGACCAGCCGTCGGTCGGCGCGCACGGCCCGGCCCAGCTCCCGCACCGCCGTCGTGACCTCGTCACGGCGCGCCGGGTCTGCGACGCGCCCGCCGTGCAGCGCGCCGTCGACGGCGATCACGCCGCCCGGGCGCAGCAGCCGCACCGCCTCGGGCAGGTAGTCGGTGGCCGCGTTCGGGTCGCCGACCACGAGCACCAGGTCATACGCGTCGTCCGCGAGCCGGGGCAGGACGTCGACGGCCCGCCCCGGGATGGTGCGCGTCCGGGCGGGCGCCAGCCCCTCCTCCGCGAACGCCGTCCGCGCCGCGCGCAGGAGCTCCGGCTCGGCGTCGATCGTCGTCAGCACGCCGTCGGCCGGCATCCCGCGCAGCAGCCACAGCGCCGCGACGCCCGTCCCGGTGCCCACCTCGACGACGGCGCGCGCCCGGAGCGCCGCAGCCAGCACCGAGAGCAGCGCCCCCACGCCCGGAGAGACGGCCGGGCAGCCCAGCTCGTCCCCCCGCTCCCGCGCCCTCAGGAGCACCTCGTCCTCGGGCACGAACGCCTCGGTGTACAGCCAGGAGGCCGTGCGGGCGTGGGCCGCACGGTCGGCGGACGAGACGTGGTCGAAGCGATCGGCGTCGGCGGTGATGTGATCCTCCGGCAGGACGGGCGGACGTCTGGTGAAGGTGTGGCCGGAAGTGTGCCTGGCCCGCTGGGATGCTAGCGCTCCGTGCCACGATGGACGTGATGACCAGCCTGCACACCGTGGAGCCGTCCGACGCCGTGACCGGCGCCGCGGACGCCACGGCCGTGCCGTGGACCCCACCCACGTGGGACGAGATCGTGCGCGAGCACTCGGCGCGCGTCTACCGGCTCGCCTACCGCCTCACCGGCAACCGCCAGGACGCCGAGGACCTCACGCAGGAGACGTTCCTGCGCGTGTTCCGCTCCCTGTCCGGCTACACGCCGGGCACGTTCGAGGGCTGGCTGCACCGCATCACGACCAACCTCTTCCTCGACTCGGTGCGCCGCGCCAAGCGCGTGCGCATGGACGCCATGGGCGACGACGCCGCGCACGTCCCCGACGACGACGGGCTCGGCCGGCCCGAGCGCGGGTTCGAGCACGCGCACCTCGACAACGACGTGCAGGCTGCGCTCGACCGGCTGCGGCCCGAGTACCGGGCCGCCGTCGTGCTGTGCGACATCGAGGACCTGTCCTATGAGGAGATCGCGGTGACCCTGGGCGTCAAGCTCGGCACCGTGCGCTCACGCATCCACCGCGCCCGCGCCCAGCTGCGGCGGGAGCTCGCCCACCGGGAGAACGAGCGGTGAGCGCCCGCCAGCCCGGCCACCTGGGTGCCTGGCTCAGCGCGCTGGCCGACGGGCAGCTCCCGCCCGCGCAGACCGAGAAGGCGCTTGCCCACGTGGCCGCGTGCCCCGAGTGCGCGGCCGGGCTCGAGGCCGAGCGCGAGGCCCGCCGGGCGCTCGCGGCTGCTGCCGACGTCACGGCCGCCCCCGACCTCGCCGACCGGCTCATGGCGCTGTCCGCGAGCGTCCCGCCGACGGCGGGCGACCCGCTCCGCGAGCGGCCCGCGGGGCCGGGACAGGTAGGGGCCGCCCGCACCGCGGCATTCACGGCGCCGCTCTCGGGCGACCTCATGGCGGTCGCCCGGCGCCGCCGCGTCCGCCGCGCGCTCTCGGCCGGCGTCGGGGGCATCGGGGTCGCGGCCGCCGCGCTGTTCGCCGCGGGGGACGTGCCCGTCGTCGTGCCGGACCCGGCGCCCGCCGAGGCGCTCACGCTGCTCGCCCGCACCGGACCCGACGTCGGTGCGGCGGGAGACGACGTGCTCGGGCTCGCGGTGAGCACGGTGGCTCCGGCCGAGGACCCGGACGCCCGCGACGCCTCGGCACTGCAGTGGGTTGCCGACCAGGGCTGGGTGCGACCCGCGGCGGTGCCCGCCGGGCTCGACGTCTCGACGCTGCGGCTCGTCGGTGCGGAAGCGACGGTGCTCGAGATCGACCTCGCCGGCGCGGTGGGGCACGTCGTGGCCCGCGAGCAGCGAGGCCGGCTCGACGCGGCGCTCGCCGAGGGCCGAGCCGAGCTGCTCGGGGGCCGGCGCGTGGCCGTCCTGTCGACGGAGCCGTGGCACGTGGCCTGGCAGTCGGGGGACGTCGTGGTCGACGTCGCCGCCGACGTGCCCCGCGACGTGCTCGAGACGGTGGTCGCCGGGTTCCCGGCCGACAGGTACGACGCCGGCGTGCTGCCACGCATCGCGCGCGGCTGGAGCACCCTGCGCGGCGCGATGGCGGGCCCGGCGGACGGGTAGCGCGGACCGCTCAGCCGCTGCCGCGCACCGGGCGCCCGGTGTACGAGGTTAGGCTGGCTGCGTGTTCGACATCAACGGCGGAGAGCTGCTGATCATCGTCGTGCTCGCGCTGGTGCTCATCGGACCCGAGCGCCTGCCGCAGTACGCGGCGCAGCTCGCACGGCTCGTGCGGAAGCTCAGGGCGTTCGCCGCCGACGCGCGCGACCGGGTGACCGACGAGCTCGGGCCCGAGATGGCGGACGTCGACTGGTCGAAGCTCGACCCGCGGCAGTACGACCCGCGGCGCATCGTCCGCGAGGCGCTGCTCGAGGACGGGCCGCTGCTGCCCGGTCCTGGGAACCGGTCCGGACGCACCGCGGCCCGGACGGCCGCGGCCGCTGCCGGCGCCGCCTCCGCGGGCGTCGCCGCAGCAGCGCAACGCCCGGCCTCGGTCCCGGCGGGGCCCGCACCGTTCGACGCCGACGCCACCTGAGCCGGCGCCCGGCCCACTCACAGCGGTGGTCCGGATTCGGTGGCCTTCCCCGCACCTGCCAGAATGAGGCACATGTCCGACGTCGTACCCCCCGCTCCCGGCGGCCACCGGCCCCGCATCCTGTCCGGCATGCAGCCCACCGACGGGTCGCTGCACCTCGGCAACTACATCGGGGCGCTGCGCCAGTGGGTGGCGCTGCAGGACGACTTCGACGCCCTCTACTTCGTCGCCGACCTCCACTCGCTGACGGTCAACCCGGACCCCGCGCTGCTGCGCGAGCGCACCCGCCGCACCGCGGCCCAGTACCTCGCCGCCGGCGTCGACCCGGAGCAGTCGATCCTCTTCGTCCAGTCGCACGTGCAGGAGCACGCCGAGCTGGGCTGGCTGCTGCAGTGCCAGACGGGCTTCGGCGAGGCCAGCCGCATGACGCAGTTCAAGGACAAGTCCGCCAAGCAGGGCGCCGAGGGCACCACCGTGGGCCTGTTCGCCTACCCGATGCTCATGGCGGCCGACATCCTGCTCTACGACTCGGCGCTCGTGCCCGTCGGCGAGGACCAGCGCCAGCACCTCGAGCTCACGCGCGACCTCGCGGAGCGGCTCAACGCCCGCTTCGGCGAGGGCACCGCCGTCGTGCCGGACGCCCACATCGTCAAGGGCGGGGCCAAGATCCAGGACCTGCAGAACCCGTCCGCCAAGATGAGCAAGTCGTCGTCGGGCGGCAAGGGCGTGGTGTGGCTGCTGGAGGACCCCAAGAAGGCCGCCAAGGCCATCAAGGGTGCGGTCACGGACGCCGACGAGAGCTACGGCGTGCGCTACGACCTGGTCGAGAAGCCGGGCATCTCGAACCTGCTGACGATCTTCTCCGCCGTGACGGGCCGCGAGGTCGACGACATCGCCGCCGAGTACGACGGGCGCGGCTACGGCTACCTCAAGGTCGACCTCGCCGAAGCGGTCGTCGCGTTCCTCGCCCCGTTCCAGGAGCGCGCGGCCACCTACCTCGCCGACCCGGCGCAGCTCGACAAGGTCCTGGCCGAGGGTGCCGCCCGCGCCCGCACGATCGCGCGCCCGGTCCTCGACCGGGTGTACGACCGGCTCGGCCTGCTGCCTGTCGCGCGCGGCTGAGGCGCGGCGTGCACATCCCCGAGCGGGGGCCCGGACAGGCGCGGATCGGCATCTCCATCGCCGTGCCCGAACCGTGGTCCACCCGTCTGCAGGAGGCGCGACGGAGCTTCGGCGACCCCCGGGCCGGGACCATCCCTCCGCACATCACCGTCGTCGGGCCGACCGTCGTCGACGAGGCCGTGATGCCCGCGGTGTGGGAGCACCTCGCGAAGGTGGCCGGCGAGACGCCGGTGTTCCGCCTGCACCTGCGCGGGTCGGGCACGTTCCGGCCCGTCTCGCCGGTGGTGTTCGTCAACGTCGTCGAGGGCATCGCGGAGTGCGAGCAGCTCGAGCAGGCGGCGCGGTCCGGGGTGCTCCTGCAGGACTCGCGGTTCAACTACCACCCCCACGTCACCGTGGCGCACGAGCTGCCGGACGCCGCGCTCGACCGCGCGTTCGCGCACATGACGGACTTCGACGCCGCGTTCGACGTCACCGCCATCTGGCTCTACGAGCACGGTGACGACGGCGTCTGGCGCCCCCAGCGGAGCTTCGACCTGCGTCGCGCCTGACCCCTCCCTAAGGTCATCGGGTGACGCTTCCTCCGTTCGTGACGCGGGCGCAGGAGTGGTGGAACGACTCGCGGCTCGGCCGCACCCTCTCCTGGTACGGCATGCGCCGTGGGGCGCAGCTGTGCGGTGGGATCGCGTACTCGGGCCTGTTCTCGCTGTTCGCGGCGCTGACGATCGGCTGGTCGGTCTTCTCGGCGCTGCTCGGCTCCCACCTGGAGCTGCGCGAGGCGGTGCTCGACCAGATCGCCACGTGGATCCCCGGGCTCGTCGGCACCGCGGAGACCGACCTCATCGCGCCCGACGAGCTCATCCTGACGGGTGGCCTGACCTGGACCACGATCATCGCCGCCGTCGTCCTGCTCTTCTCGGCGCTGGGCGTGATGAGGGCGCTGCGCAACTCGGTGCGCGCGATGTTCGACATCCCGCCCGCGCGGGACAACGCCGTGACGGCTCCGCTGTGGCAGCTGGCCGGGTTCCTGATCCTCGGGGTGGGCATGCTCGTGTCGGCCGCGGCCTCCGTCGCGTCGCACTCGGTCGGCGACGTCGTCGAGTCGGTGCTGGGCGGCAGCCAGGCGGTCGCGTGGCTGGTGCGGGTCGGCGGCGCCTCGGTCGGCGTCGTGCTCGACGCTCTCGTCGTGGCCGCGATCGTGACGCTGGTCGGTGGAGCGCGTCCGCGCCGGCCGGACCTCGTCCTGGGCTGCGTCGTGGCCGCGGTGGTCGCAGGCGTGCTGCGCTGGCTCGGCACCTCCGTCGTCGCGGGCTCCGCAGGGCGCAACCCGCTGCTGGCGCCGTTCGCGGCGATCGTGACGATCCTGGTGCTGGTCAACTTCCTCGCGCGCGTGCTGCTGCTGGTGTGCGCGTGGATGCACGACCCGCCGCGGACCGACGAGATCGACCGCGCGGAGGTGGAGGTCACGGCCCTCCGCCACCAGCGCGAGCGCGAGCGCATGATCAACGCGGGCGCGGGCCAGGGCCACCTGTGGAGCCCGGTGATCCGCGGCTACCGCCGGGCCACGGTCCCGTGATCCCGACCGCTCCCTCGCGTCGCGTCAGAAGGCGCGGCGGATCATCGCCTGCTTGACCTCCTGGATCGCCTTCGTCACCTGGATGCCGCGGGGGCACGCCTCCGTGCAGTTGAAGGTCGTGCGGCAGCGCCACACGCCCTCCTTGTCGTTGAGGATGTCCAGGCGCTGCTGGCCGCCCTCGTCGCGGCTGTCGAAGATGAACCGGTGCGCGTTGACGATCGCTGCCGGGCCGAAGTACTGCCCGTCGGTCCAGAACACGGGGCACGACGACGTGCACGCCGCGCACAGGATGCACTTGGTGGTGTCGTCGAACTTCGCGTGGTCGGCGGCCGACTGCAGGCGCTCGCGCGTCGGCTCGTTGCCGGACGTGATGAGGAACGGCATCACCTCGCGGTACGAGGCGAAGAACGGCTCCATGTCCACGACGAGGTCCTTGACCACGGGCAGGCCCTTGATGGGCTCGACCGTGATCGGCTTGTCGGGGTTGACGTCCTTGAGCAGCGTCTTGCACGCGAGCCGGTTGCGGCCGTTGATGCGCATCGCGTCCGACCCGCAGACGCCGTGCGCGCACGAGCGGCGGAACGTCAGCGAGCCGTCCTGCTCCCACTTGATCTTGTGGAGGGCGTCGAGCACGCGGTCGGTGCCGTGCGCCTCGACCTGGAACTCCTCCCAGACCGACTCGTCGCCATGGGTCGACTCGGGGTTGTAGCGGCGGATCCTGAGCGTCACGGTGAACGAGCGGACCTCGCCCATCGCGGTCTGAGGTGCCTCGGCAACAGCAGTCATCAGTACTTCCGCTCCATCGGCTCGTAGCGGGTCTGGGTCACGGGCTTGGAGCCCAGCACGACCTTGTAGCCGTCCAGGTTCTCGACGTGGTCGAAGTAGCCCTCGACGTGCCCGTCGGCGACGTCGGAGGCCGACGGCGGACGGCGGTACGCCATGGTGTGCAGCATGTAGTGGGCGTCGTCGCGGTTCGGGAAGTCCTCGCGGTAGTGGCCGCCGCGCGACTCCTTGCGGTTGAGCGCCGCGAGCACCGTGACCTCGGCGATGTCGATCAGGAAGCCCAGCTCGATCGCCTCGAGGAGGTCGGTGTTGAACAGCCGTCCCTTGTCCTGGACCGAGACGTTCCGGTAGCGCTTCTGCAGGTCCTTGATGACCGCCATCGCGTCGTTGAGCGACTCGCCGGTGCGGAACACCTGGGCGTTGGCGTCCATGGTCTCCTGCAGCTGGCGGCGGAGGTCGGCCACCCGCTCGCCCTCGGGGCGCGAGCGCATGTCCTCGAGCTGGGCGACGACGGCGGCCGCCGGGCTCTCCGGCAGCGGCTTGTGCGCGTCGACCGTCTTCGCGTACGCGGCAGCGGCCCGCCCGGAGCGCTTGCCGAACACGTTGATGTCGAGCAGCGAGTTGGTGCCGAGCCGGTTGGAGCCGTGCACGGACACGCACGCGACCTCGCCGGCGGCGTAGAGCCCGCGGACGACGTTGTGGCTGTCGCGGAGCACCTCGCCCTGCACGTTGGTGGGCACGCCGCCCATGGCGTAGTGCGCCGTCGGGTACACGGGCACGGGCTCGGTGTACGGCTCGACGCCGAGGTAGGTGCGGGCGAACTCGGTGATGTCCGGGAGCTTGGCGTCGATGTGCGCCGGCTCCAGGTGCGTCAGGTCGAGCAGCACGTAGTCCTTGTTCGGGCCGGCGCCGCGGCCCTCGCGCACCTCGTTGGCCATCGACCGGGCGACGATGTCGCGCGGCGCGAGGTCCTTGATGGTCGGCGCGTAGCGCTCCATGAAGCGCTCGCCCTCGGAGTTGCGCAGGATGCCGCCCTCGCCGCGGGCCGCCTCCGACAGGAGGATGCCCAGGCCGGCCAGGCCCGTCGGGTGGAACTGGAAGAACTCCATGTCCTCCAGCGGCAGGCCGCGGCGGTAGGCCAGCGCCATGCCGTCGCCCGTGAGGGTGTGGGCGTTCGACGTCGTCTTGAAGATCTTCCCGGCGCCGCCCGTGGCGAAGATGATCGCCTTGGCCTGGAACACGTGGATCTCGCCCGTGGCCAGGTCGTAGGCGACCACGCCCGTGGCGTTGACCTCGGCGTCGTCGGGGAGCTCCTCGGTCGTGAGGTCGTGGTCCGTGAGCAGGTCGAGGACGTAGAACTCGTTGTAGAACTCGACGTCCTGCTTGACGCAGCTCTGGTACAGCGTCTGCAGGATCATGTGGCCGGTGCGGTCCGCGGCGTAGCACGCGCGGCGGACGGCGGCCTCGCCGTGGCTCCGCGTGTGGCCGCCGAACCGGCGCTGGTCGATGCGGCCCTCGGGCGTGCGGTTGAACGGCAGGCCCATCTTCTCGAGGTCGAGGACGGCGTCGATGGCCTCCTTCGCGAGGATCTCGGCTGCGTCCTGGTCGACCAGGTAGTCACCGCCCTTGATCGTGTCGAAGGTGTGCCACTCCCAGTTGTCCTCCTCGACGTTCGCGAGGGCCGCGGCCATGCCGCCCTGCGCTGCGCCGGTGTGGGAACGGGTCGGGTAGAGCTTGGAGATGACGGCGGTGCGGGCGTCCTTCGAGGCCTCGAGCGCCGCGCGCATCCCGGCGCCACCCGCGCCGACGATGACGACGTCGTACTGGTGTGTCTGCATCAGGTCAGTCCTCGGGTCTCAGCTCGGGAAGCACACGGACGGCAGCAGGTCCGCCGGGGCGTCGGGCGGGCACGGGTTGAACGTGAAGATCACGAGCGTGCCGAGCACGACGACCACGACGAAGGCCAGGTAGAGGAGGCCCTTGAGCACCAGGCGCGTGCCGTCCTTGGAGGCGTAGTCGTTGATGATGGTCCGCACGCCGTTGGTGCCGTGCAGCATCGCCAGCCACAGCATGAGCAGGTCCCAGACCTGCCAGAACGGGTTGGACCACTTGCCGGCCACGAACGCGAAGTCGATCGAGTGGACGCCCTCGCCCGTCATGAGGTTGACGAACAGGTGGCCGAAGATCAGGACGAGCAGCACGACGCCGGAGGCGCGCATGAACATCCAGCCGTACAGCTCGTAGTTCGAGCGCGTCGTCCGGCGTCGCTGGTACGGGCTGCGCGGGGCGGCGAGGGGAGGGGTCGACTGAGCGGTCATGGTTAGTTCCCACCTCCGAAGACGTTCATGAGGTGACGCGGCAGGAAGCCCGCCATGGTCACCACGAAGAGGCCGAGCACGACGTACAGCATCACGCGCTGGTACTTCGGGCCCTTGGCCCAGAAGTCCACGAGGATGATGCGGACGCCGTTGAACGCGTGGAACACCACCGCGGCCACGAGGCCGGCCTCGCCGAGGCCCATGACCCAGCTTCGGTAGGTACCGATGATCTGGTTGTAGGCCTCGGGGGACACCCGGACGAGCGCCGTGTCGAGCACGTGCACGAGCAGGAAGAAGAAGATGAGGACGCCGGTCACGCGGTGCGCGACCCACGACCACATGCCTTCGCGGCCGCGGTAGAGCGTGCCGCCGGGAGCGTCAGGCACGGTGAGAGCCTCCGGTCATGTCGTTCGGGTTCCGGGGTGGAGAGCCACGGCCTGGACCCGGTGCCGAGACGAGGCCCCGGTGCTGACCGTCTGTGGTCACTGTAGTGACATCGATTCGTCACCCGGCCCGGGCTGCGCCGCCTGCACCCTGGCCCGGAGTGCCTTTGTGACTCATTCCACAGCCTTTGCTGTCGCGGTCGTGGGGGCCCGTCACCTCCGCGCGGCTCCGCTTGCCAAGGTCGCCTGCCCGCCACGAGGCCGGTCGCCGTGCGGGAGCGTCATTATGCTGCCTGCATGACCACCAGCGCCGTCATCGACGACTTCTACGCGATCGTCCCTGCCGGCGGCGCCGGCACCCGGCTGTGGCCCCTCTCGCGGCAGGGGGCGCCCAAGTTCCTCCACGACCTCACCGGCTCCGGCCGGAGCCTGCTCCAGGCCACGGCGGACCGCCTAGCGCCCGTAGCGGGCGACGACGGCATCGTGCTCGTGACCGGCCGGCGTCACGTCGCGGCCTGCCGTGAGCAGCTCCCTGGGCTGGCCGACGACGCGGTGCTCGCCGAGCCGCTCCCGCGCGACTCCATGGCCGCCATCGGGCTGGCCGCGGCGGTGCTCGAGCAACGCCACGGCGACGTCGTCGTCGGGTCGTTCGCCGCCGACCAGGTGGTGTCCGGCCAGGCCGCGTTCGAGCAGGCGGTGCGCGAGGCCGTGGTGGCCGCGCGGGCCGGCTTCGTGGTGACGATCGGCATCGCGGCGTCACGCCCGTCGGTCGCCTTCGGCTACGTGCGCAGCGGCGAGCCGCTGGGGCTCGACGGCGCCCCGACGGCGCTGCACGTGCGCGGGTTCACGGAGAAGCCCGACGCCGCGACGGCGAGCGAGTACCTCGCGTCGGGCGAGTACCGGTGGAACGCCGGCATCTTCGTGGCGCGGACGTCGGTGCTGCTGGGCCACCTGCGGGACCAGCGGCCTGCCCTGCACGACGGCCTGCGCGAGATCGCGGCCGCCTGGGACACCCCGCAGCGCGCCGAGGTCATGGACCGCGTCTGGCCGGGCCTGGAGAAGATCGCGATCGACCACGCGGTGGCCGAGCCGGTGGCCGCGACGGGCGGGGTCGCCGTCGTGCCCGGCACGTTCGGGTGGGACGACGTGGGCGACTTCAACTCGCTCGCCGCCCTGCTGCCGAGCCTGGACGACGCCGGGGACAAGATCGTGGGCGCGACCGGCGACGTCGTGCGCATCGAGACGCACGGCAACGTCGTCGTGCCCGGGTCGGGGCGTGTGGTCGCGCTCCTCGGCGTCGACGACCTCGTCGTCGTCGACACCCCCGACGCGCTGCTGGTCACCTCGCGAGCGCGGGCGCAGCAGGTCAAGTCGCTCGTCGACGCGCTGCGCGGTCGCGGTCTGGACGAGCTGCTGTGAGCATCTCGGTACGGGACACGGTCACGAGCCTCGCCGCCGCGCTGGACGACGAGCTCGTGGCGTTCCGCCGCGACCTGCACGCGCACCCCGAGGTCTCGCGCGCGGAGGTCCGCACGACGGCGCGGGTCCTCGAGCGCCTGCGCGCGGCCGGTCTGGAGCCGCGGCCGATGCTGGTCACCGGCCTCATGTGCGACATCGGGCCCGCGCGCGGGCCCGACGGCGAGGCGCTGCCGCGCCTGGGCCTGCGCGCCGACCTCGACGCGCTGCCGGTCGAGGACCGCTGCGGGTGCGCCTGGGAGTCCACCGTGCCGCACGTCGCGCACGCGTGCGGGCACGACCTGCACACGACGGCGGTGCTCGGCGCGGGCCTCGTGCTGGCCGCGCTCGACGCGCGCGGGCTGCTGGCCCACCCGGTGCGCCTGATCTTCCAGCCGGCCGAGGAGCAGCAGCCCGGCGGCGCTCACGACGTGCTCGCCCAGGGTGTCCTCGACGGCGTCGACCGTGTCGTCGCCCTCCACACCGAGCCCAAGCTCGACGTCGGGCAGGTGGGCACGCGCATCGGGCCCATCACGTCGGCGTCCGACAGCATCTCGGTCACGGTGTCGTCCGCGGGCGGCCACACGTCGCGCCCGCACCTGACGGGCGACGTCGTCTACGCGCTCGGGCAGGTCATCACGCAGGTTCCGGGGGTGCTGGGCCGGCGGCTGGACCCGCGCTCGGGCGTCAACCTCACGTGGGGCTCTGTGCACGCGGGCGACGTGCACAACGCGATCCCCTCGACCGGAACCGTCGCGGGCACGCTGCGGTGCCTCGACGTGCGCGCGTGGGAGCGCGCCGGCCAGGTGCTGCAGGAGGCGGTCGCGCAGGTGGTCGCGCCCTATGAGGTCGACGTGACCGTGCACCACGTGCGGGGGGTGCCGCCCGTCGACAACGACGAGGTGGTCACCGGCGAGCTCGAGGCGGCGGCACGCGCCGTCGTCGGACCGGAGGGGGTGGTGCTGACGGAGCAGTCGCTGGGCGGCGAGGACTTCGCCTGGTACCTGACCAAGGTGCCCGGTGCGATGGCGCGGCTGGGCACGGGCACCCCCGGCGGGCGCCGCTACGACCTGCACCAGGGCGACCTGACGATCGACGAGCGCGCGATCGGCGTCGGCGTCCGGCTGCTCGCCGGCATGGCTGCGGGGGTGCTCCTGCACGCCGACTGAGGCGCGGTACCAGGCGCGTTGCGATTGGGTCACGAACCCGCCGCACAACCCGCGACGTACTGCGCTGAGACGTCAGATCGCCACTAGGCTCGCGGCCAGACGGACTCCGACCGCGCCCGCGACCCGGGGCGGCGGTCTTGACCACAGATCGACAGGAGATCAAAGGTGAAGAGAGCGATCCATCTCGCCGCGCTGGCGGGCGTCGCCGCGCTCGTGCTCAGCGCGTGCGGCCAGGCCCCCACGAACAACGCGGGCGGCGGCTCGACCGGTACCGCCTCGCCGAAGTCGGACTTCGTGGCCTGCATGGTCTCGGACGAGGGCGGGTTCGACGACCAGTCCTTCAACCAGTCCGGCCACGACGGCCTCGTCGACGCCCAGGACAAGCTCGGCATCACGATCCACGCGGTCGAGTCCTCGGCCGACACGGACTACGCGCCGAACATCGACAACCTCGTGCAGCAGGGCTGCAACCTCATCATCGGCGTCGGCTTCAAGCTCGAGGACCCGATCCAGGCGGCCGCCGAGGCCAACCCCGACATCAACTTCGCGTTGATCGACTCGTCGTTCTCGGACGCCAACTTCAACCCGGTGACCATCAAGAACGCCAAGCCCATCCTGTTCAACACCTCCGAGGCCGCGTTCCTCGCTGGCTACCTGGCCGGGGGCATGACCGAGTCCGGCACCGTCGCGACCTTCGGCGGCATGCAGATCCCGTCGGTGTCCGTGTTCATGGACGGCTTCTACGACGGCGTCCAGCAGTACAACAAGGACAACGGCAAGAGCGTCAAGGTGCTCGGCTGGGACAAGGCCAAGCAGACCGGCTCGTTCACCGGTGACTTCACCAACCAGGCCAACGGCCAGAACCTCGCCCAGGGCTTCATCGACCAGGGCGCGGACATCATCATGCCGGTCGCAGGCCCGGTCGGTCTCGGCGCCGCGGCGGCGGCCTCCGACGCCGGCAAGAAGATCATCTGGGTCGACGCGGACGGCTTCCTCACCACCGAGCACGGCGACATCATCATCACCTCGGTGATGAAGCAGATCGGCCCGGCGGTCTTCGACGTCATCAAGGCCGCGTCGGAGGGCAACTTCTCCTCCGAGCCGTACATCGGCACGCTGGAGAACAACGGCGTCGGCCTCGCGCCGTTCCACAACTTCGAGTCGAAGGTCCCCGCGGAGCTCTCGCAGAAGATCGACGACTACAAGCAGAAGATCATCTCGGGCGAGCTCAAGATCGAGTCGCCGAACTCGCCGAAGTGATCCCCTCGCCGTGACCACGGCGTGACACCGACGGCCCGGGCGCATCGCGCCCGGGCCGACGTGCGTCTTCCCAGTTGCGACGCGCGGCCGCGTCTGGCAGGACCGGAGGGGTCACATGCGGTTCGATGGACTCGACTGGCCATGGAAAAGAGGATCTGCCGGTGAAGCTGGAGCTGCGCGGGATCACGAAGATGTTCGGGTCCCTGGTCGCGAACGACCACATCGACCTGGTGATCGAGCCGGGGGAGATCCACGCCCTGCTCGGCGAGAACGGGGCGGGCAAGAGCACCCTGATGAACGTGCTCTACGGGCTCTACGACCCGGACGGCGGCGAGGTCCTCGTCGACGACCAGCCCGTGACGTTCGCCGGGCCCGGCCAGGCGATGGCCGCCGGCATCGGCATGGTGCACCAGCACTTCATGCTCGTGCCGGTGTTCACCGTGGCGGAGAACGTCGCACTGGGGCACGAGCCGATCAAGGGCGGCGGCCTCATCGACGCCCGCAAGGCGCGCACCCTGGTCCAGGAGATCTCCGACCGGTTCGGGTTCGAGGTCGACCCCGACGCGTTGGTCGAGGAGCTGCCCGTCGGTGTGCAGCAGCGCGTCGAGATCATCAAGGCGCTGTCCCGCGACGCGAAGGTCCTCATCCTCGACGAGCCGACGGCGGTGCTGACGCCGCAGGAGACCGACGAGCTCATCGCGATCATGCGCCAGCTCAAGGCGGCCGGGACGTCGATCGTCTTCATCACCCACAAGCTGCGCGAGGTGCGCGCCGTCGCGGACCGCATCACCGTCATCCGCCGCGGCAAGGTGGTGGGCACCGCCGAGCCGTCCGCCTCGGAGACCGAGCTCGCCTCGCTCATGGTGGGCCGCTCCGTGTCGCTGGGCGTCGACAAGTCGCCGGCCGAGGCGGGCGACGCGACCTTCCAGGTGCGGAGCCTGACCGTCATGGACGCCGTGGGCAACGCCGTCGTCGACGACGTCGACCTCGAGGTGCGGCGCGGCGAGATCCTCGTCGTCGCGGGGGTCCAGGGCAACGGGCAGACGGAGCTGACCGAGACGATCCTCGGGCTGCAGAGTCCCGTCGCCGGGTCGATCACGCTCGACGGCAAGGAGCTGGTGGGCGGCGGCGTCGCCGGTGCGCTCGAGGCGGGCATCGGCTACGTGCCCGAGGATCGCAGCACCGACGGCCTGATCGGCACGTTCTCCATCGAGGAGAACCTGGTGCTCGACATGTTCCACTCGCCGCCGTTCTCCCGCGCCGGGGCTCTCGACAAGACGGCCATCCGCCAGAACGCGGAGACCCGCGTCGTGGAGTTCGACGTGCGCACGCAGAGCGTCACGGCCCAGGCCGGCACGCTGTCGGGCGGCAACCAGCAGAAGGTCGTCCTCGCCCGCGAGATGTCGCGGCCGCTGCGCCTGCTCATCGCCTCGCAGCCCACGCGCGGCCTCGACGTCGGGTCGATCGAGTTCGTGCACAAGCGGATCGTCGGGGAGCGCGACAACGGCACCCCCGTGATCATCGTGTCGACCGAGCTCGACGAGGTGCTCGCGCTCGGCGACCGCATCGCCGTCATGTACCGCGGCCGCGTCGTCGGCGTCGTACCGGGCGGAACGGACCGCGACGTGCTCGGCCTCATGATGGCCGGCGTGCCGCTCGAGGAGGCCGTCGCCCAGGCGGCCGCGCACCACACCACGCTGGGCGAGGCCGACATCGAGGCCGAGGAGGCAGCCGAGTGAGCCAGGAACCCACGCGCCCGGCCCAGGACCCGGGGGACCCGAACCCCGGCGTGCTGCCCCCGCAGACGCGGCGCCCGGGCCAGCCCGTGGCCGAGAGCAAGATCAACGCCGTCGGCCGGAGCATGCTCCGCGAGATGCTCGAGTCGAGCTGGCTGGTGACGCTCCTCGCCATCGTCGCGGCCCTCGTGCTCGGCGCCATCCTCATCGCCGCGGCCGACGCGGCGGTGCAGGAGACGGCGAGCTACTTCTTCGCGCAGCCGGCAGACCTCTTCCGCGCGGTCGGCAACGCCGTGGGCGGGGCGTACAGCGCGCTGTTCCAGGGCGCAGTGGTCAACTTCTCCGCGGACGGGTTCGCCCGCATGATCCGGCCGATCACGGAGACGATGACGGTCGCGACGCCGCTGATCCTCGCCGGCCTCGGCATCGGCATCGGTTTCCGGGCGGGCCTGTTCAACATCGGCGCCCAGGGCCAGATCATCCTCGGCGGCATCTTCGGCGGGTTCGTGGGATTCACGTTCCACCTGCCCGTCGGGCTCCACCTGCTGGTGGCCGTGCTCGGCGCGGCGCTCGGTGGCGCGATCTGGGCGTCGATCGCGGGCGTGCTCAAGGCCACGACCGGCGCCAACGAGGTGATCGTCACGATCATGCTCAACAACATCGCGATCTACCTGATCGGCTTCCTGCTCACGACGTCGGCGTTCCGGCGCCCTGGCGGTGCCAACCCGATCAGCCCGCCGATCCGAGACACGGCCATCTACCCGTTGCTGCTCGGCACGGGCTTCCGCCTGCACCTCGGGTTCATCGTCGCGCTCGTGGTCGCGGCCGGAGTCTGGTGGCTCATGGAGCGCTCGACCCTCGGCCTGAGGTTCCGGGCGGTGGGCGCCAACCCGCACGCCGCGCGCACGGCCGGCATGTCGGTGCCGTGGGCGACGGTCTGGGTCATGGCGATCGCGGGAGCTCTTGCCGGCCTCGCCGGCTCGGCCCAGGTGCTCGGCACCGAGCGCGTGCTCACTGCCGGCGTCGCCGCGAGCTTCGGGTTCGACGCCATCACCGTGGCGCTGCTCGGCCGCTCGAGGCCGCTCGGCACCGTGCTCGCGGGCCTGCTCTTCGGCGGCCTGCGGGCCGGGGGCTTCGCGATGCAGGCCCGCACGGGCACTCCGATCGACATCGTGCTCGTCGTGCAGTCGTTCATCGTCCTGTTCATCGCCGCACCGCCGCTGGTCCGGGCGATCTTCCGGCTGCCCACGCCCGGCGGCCCGACGCGCGCGGAGAAGCGCGCCGCACGCGACATGGCCAACGAACCGTCCCTCTCGGCGCAGGAGGCCGGAGCATGAACCCGATCCGCCAGACCGCTCGCTCCGCCGACGCCCGCACGGAGGTTGCGCGATGAGCGCCGCCACGACGACGCGCACTCCCGCGGCCCCCGCCGAGCCGCGCACCGCGGCGCTCCCGCCCATCTCGTGGAAGCTGCCGATCGCACTCACCGTGCTCGCGCTGGGCGCGCTCCTCTTCTTCGGCATCCTGCCCGCGGGCGGCAAGACGACGACGTTCCGCATCTCGACCGCGAGCGACCTGATCCAGATCGACCCGATCACCGTGGGCTCGAAGTCGACGGCGCTGGTGCTCGGCATCCTCGCGCTCGCGCTCGCCGGCCTGGCCTGGTGGGCCGCGGCCGCCCGCCGCAAGCTCGGCTGGTGGCTGCCGGCCCTGTTCGGTGTCCTGTGGGTCCTCGCGTTCCTGTGCTGGGCCGGTGAGGGCAAGACGATCCCGCTGACCGGCCTGCTCTCGGGCGCGCTGTTCCTGTCCGTGCCGCTCGTGTTCGGATCGATGTCAGGCATCCTGTGCGAGCGCGTGGGCATCATCAACATCGCGATCGAGGGCCAGCTGCTCGCCGGCGCGTTCCTCGCCGCCGTCGTCGCGTCGTCGACGGGCAACCCCTATGCGGGTCTCGTCGCGGCGCCGATCGCGGGCGCGCTCGTCGGCCTGCTGCTGGTGATCTTCGCCGTCCGGTACTGGGTCGACCAGATCATCGTCGGCGTCGTGCTCAACGTGCTCGTCATCGGCGTCACGAACTACCTGTTCTCCACGGTGCTCACCGCCGACCCGGCGACGTGGAACCGCCGCACGCCGCTGCCGGTGCTGCCCATCCCGGGACTCTCCGACATCCCCATCATCGGGCCGGTCCTGTTCCGCCAGACGCTGCTCGTGTACCTCATGTACATCACCGTCGCGGTGCTGCAGGTGTACCTGTTCCGCAGCCGCTGGGGCCTGCGCCTGCGGGCCGTGGGCGAGCACCCCAAGGCCGCCGACACCGTCGGCATCAAGGTCAACCGGACGCGCGTCAAGAACGCGATCCTCGGCGGCGCCGTCGCGGGGCTGGGTGGCTCGTTCTTCACCGTCGCCGCGGGCCTGGCGTTCGGCCGCGAGATGACGGGCGGCAAGGGCTATATCGCCCTGGCCGCGATGATCCTGGGCCGGTGGAACCCGCTGGGCGCCCTCGCGGCGGCCCTGCTGTTCGGCTTCTCGGACAACCTGCAGACGGTGCTCGGCATTGTCGGCACGCCCATCCCCAGCCAGCTCATGCTCATGACGCCGTACGTCGTCACGATCTTCGCCGTGGCCGGGTTCGTCGGCCGCGTCCGGCCGCCCGCGTCCGAGGGCATCCCGTACAAGAAGTGAGGCCGGCATGACCGACGTCGACTGGGACGCCCTGCGCGAGCGCGCCCGCGAGGCGATGCACCGGGCGTACGCGCCGTACTCGGGGTTCGCGGTGGGGGCGGCGGCACTGGTCGACGACGGCCGCGTCGTCGTCGGCTGCAACGTGGAGAACGCCGCCTACGGCGTGACCCTGTGCGCCGAGTGCGGGCTCGTCTCCTCGCTGGTCGAGGGCGGGGGAGGGCGCCTCGTGGCGTTCGCCTGCGTCGACGCGCGCGGCGCGGCGATCATGCCGTGCGGGCGCTGCCGCCAGCTCCTGTGGGAGCACGGCGGCCCCGCGCTGCTCGTGGAGACCCCGCGTGGCATCGTGCCGATGACGGAGGTGCTGCCGCAGGCGTTCGGTGCGGGAGACCTCGAGGTCGTCGCCGACTACCTGGAGGACGAGAAGTGAGCACCGAGCCGTTCGACGCCGTCGACGTCATCCGCACCAAG
The DNA here is from genome assembly GCF_049852175.1 of Xylanimonas sp. McL0601. Lineage (GTDB taxonomy): Bacteria > Actinomycetota > Actinomycetes > Actinomycetales > Cellulomonadaceae > Xylanimonas. Next base: position 3,161,929 of record NZ_CP187527.1, on the reverse strand, counting down.
CGCGACCGCCGGCGGTTGTCCACCAAGCAGATCGACTGGGTGATCGACGCCTACACACGCGGTGTCGTCGCCGAGGAGCAGATGGCTGCCCTGGCCATGGCGATCTTCCTCAACGGCATGAGCCGCGGCGAGATCGAGCGCTGGACGCAGGCCATGATCGCGAGCGGCGAGCGGCTCGACTACTCCACGCTGGGCGTCCCGACCGCCGACAAGCACTCGACGGGCGGCGTCGGCGACAAGATCACGCTGCCGCTGGCCCCGCTCGTGGCGGCGTTCGGCGTGGCTGTCCCGCAGCTCTCGGGCCGCGGCCTGGGCCACACGGGCGGCACGCTCGACAAGCTCGAGTCCATCCCCGGGTGGCGGGCCTCGCTCAGTAACGACGAGGTGCGCGCGCAGCTCGCGTCGGTCGGCGCCGTCGTGTGCGCGGCCGGCCCCGGCCTGGCCCCGGCGGACAAGAAGCTGTACGCGCTGCGTGACGTGACCTCGACCGTCGAGGCGATCCCGCTCATCGCGAGCTCGATCATGAGCAAGAAGATCGCCGAAGGCACAGGAGCGCTCGTGCTCGACGTCAAGGTGGGCTCGGGCGCGTTCATGAAGGACCTCGCCACCGCGAAGGAGCTCGCGCGCACCATGGTGGACCTCGGCACCGACGCCGGCGTCACCACCGTGGCCCTCCTGACCGACATGGCGACGCCGCTCGGGCTCACGGCAGGCAACGGGCTCGAGGTGCGCGAGTCCGTCGAGGTGCTCGCCGGGGGCGGGCCGTCCGACGTCGTCGACCTCACCGTGGCGCTCGCGGTCGAGATGCTGGCCGCCGCAGGGCGCCCGGTCGCTGAGCCCGAGGTGCGGGCCGCGCTCGCCGACGGGCGGGCGATGGACGTGTGGCGGCGCATGATCGCGGCGCAGGGCGGCGACCCCGACGCCCCCATGCCGACGGCGAAGGCGACCGAGCAGGTCGTCGCCGACGCCGACGGCGTGCTGTCGAAGCTCGACGCGTACGCCGTCGGCGTCGCGGCGTGGCGCCTGGGGGCAGGGCGCGCGCGGCGCGAGGACCCGGTGCAGGCGGCGGCCGGCGTCGAGCTGCACGCCAAGCCGGGCGACGCCGTCGCGAAGGGGCAGCCGCTCCTCACGCTGCACACCGACACCCCCGAGCGGTTCCCGCGCGCGTACGAGGCGCTCGAGGGCGCCTGGGAGGTGGCCCCGCCGGGGACGGCGGTGACCCGCCGCCCGGTGGTGCTGGACCGCATCCACTGAGCCGGACGCCGTGCGCGAGACCCTGCGCCTGACGGACGTCCTGTCCCGCGCGCGCCTGTTCGCTGCGCCCCCGCCGGTGCTGGCGGCGCCCGCGCCGGTGCTGGCGGCGCCCGCCTCGGCAGCTCGTCGAGTCCTCGGCAGCCCGGGCGGCCTCCCTCTCGACACAGTGCCGAGCGTGCCGGACGACGTCGCGGCCGAGCTCGCCCGCCTCGGCGAGGCGTCGCGGCGGTCCGTGCTGGACCCGCTCTCGCGGGGTGGCGAGGGTGGGCGCGTCGGGTATCCCGCGCGGGTGTCGCTCCCGTTCCTCGGCGGCGACGGCGCCACGACCCGTACGGCGCCCGCGCGGCAGGTCGACGAGACGACGTGCGGCGCGGCCGTGCTCGTCCTGCTGGCCCTCGCGGGAGACCCGCGGCTCGCGCTGCGGGTGGCGTGGGACCCGGAGCGGCGGTTCGCCGGGCTGCAGCGCCAGGTGCACCGGGAGTCCTCCCGGGTAGGCGTCGTGCCCTGGCCGCTGCGGTACGGCACGACGCCGTGGGCCGCTGCCGCTCTCGCGCGGTACGGGGCGGTGCGGTACACCCACCGGGTGGTAGGCGGCGGCGCGCGCGGCGCGGAGGTGCTGCGCGCCGCGGTCGCGGCGGCTGCGTCGGGCGTGCCCGTGCCGCTCTTCACCGGCGGCGACGTCGGCGGCGGGTGGCAGACGGCCGTGCCGCGGCACGTGGTGCTGCTCGCCGACGCACGCCCGGACGCGGCGCGGGACGGCGTCGTGCGGGTCTACGAGCCGTCGTCGGCCACGATGCACACCGTGCCGACGTCGGCGCTGGTCAGGCCGGACCGCGCGACCCCGCGGGACCGCATGGTCCTGACCGCCGCGCTGGGCGCATGGCCACACGTCGTGTGGGCGGTCCTCCCGCGCAGAGCCCCCCACTGATGCAGTCGACAGACTGCAGTTGACCGGTGGGTGCGCCACGATGGGGGGACCGCCCGACCCGGAGGAGCGACCTGATGAGCACCCAGCCCGGACGCGACGCATGGCGCGACGCCGGCGTCGACGAGCCCGACCTGCGCGAGCGCCAGGTCCGCGCGATCGACCCGGACGACGCCGGCGACCCTGACAACACGGGGAACCTGCTCGAGGAGGCGCTCGGTCGCGTCAGCGTGCCCGCGAACCAGGCCACGGCGGAGGAGTACGAGCCCGCCAGCGCGCGCCCGGACCTCGACGGCACCGCGGACGAGGCCGACGTCGCGGAGCAGGCCGACGAGGTCCGCGGCCTCGACGAGGAGGACGCGTACGCGGACGAGCCGGCCGAGCCCGAGGGGCCCGACGAGGACGTCGAGGACTGACGGCTCACGCCAGCTTCCGGCGGCGGGCGCCGCGCTCGGAGGGCGCCCCCGGCCGGTCTCAAAGTAGGTTGAGCCCATGATGGACGACCTCCTCGTGGACCTCATCCCCGACCTCCCCAAGGTCGTGCTGCACGACCACCTCGACGGCGGGCTGCGCCCGCAGACGGTGCTCGAGCTCGCCGCCGCCGTCGGGCACCAGCTCCCGGTCGACGACGCCGTTGGCTTGGGCGACTGGTTCCAGCAGGCGGCCGACTCGGGCTCGCTGGTGCGCTACCTCGAGACCTTCGACCACACGATCGCCGTCATGCAGACGCCCGAGGCGCTCGCGCGCGTGGCCAAGGAGGCCGTGCTCGACCTTGCGGCCGACGGCGTGGTGTACGCCGAGCAGCGCTGGGCGCCCGAGCAGCACCTGACCAAGGGCCTCGACCTACCAGGCACGGTCGAGGCCGTCCAGGCGGGCATCGACGAGGGCATCGCCGAGGCCGCCAAGAACGGGCGCACCATCCGCGTGGGGCAGATCGTCACCGCGATGCGGCACGCCGACCGGTGGATGGAGATCGCCGAGCTCGCCGTCGCCTACCGCGACGCGGGAGTGGTCGGGTTCGACATCGCGGGCGCGGAGGAGGGGTTCCCGCCGGACCGGCACGCGGAGATCTGGCGGTTCCTCGCCGACAACGACTTCCCGGTGACGATCCACGCGGGCGAGGCCTCCGGTGTGCCGTCGATCGCGCAGGCAGTGCACCTCGGGCAGGCCGACCGCATCGGGCACGGGGTACGGATCGTCGACGACATCCAGTTCGGCACGGACACGGACGGCTCGCCGCTGGCGACGCTCGGCCCGCTCGCGCACTGGGTCCGCGACCACCAGATCCCGCTCGAGGTGTGCCCGGTGTCGAACCTGCAGACGTCGGCGACGTCGGCGAAGAGCATCAAGGAGCACCCCATCACGCGGCTCAAGGAGCTCGACTTCGCCGTCACGCTCAACACCGACAACCGCCTGATGTCACGCACGTCGATGTCGCACGAGATGCGGCTGCTGGTCACCGAGGCAGGGTGGACGATCGACGACCTGGCCGACGTCACGATCGCGGCGGCCTGGGGCGCGTTCATGCACCACGACGAGCGCCGCGTGCTCGTGGAGCAGATCATCGGGCCGGGGTTCCAGAAGGTCGAGGGAGCGCAGCTGTGACCGCCACCGTGCCGACGACGCCCGAGGAGCTGGCGTCGTTCATCGATCACACCCTGCTCAAGCCCGAGGCGACCGATGCCGACGTCGTCGCGCTCGTCGAGGAGGCGGCACGCCTGGGCTGCTACTCAGTCTGCGTCTCGCCGACGTTCGTGGCCCTCGCGCGCGCGACCGCGGCGGGGCGGATCAAGGTCGCGACCGTGTGCGGGTTCCCGTCGGGCAAGCACGTGTCGTCGATCAAGGCCGCAGAGGCCGCGCAGTCCGTCGCGGACGGCGCGGACGAGGTCGACATGGTGATCGACGTCGGCGCCGCCAAGGCCGCCGACTTCGGGGCCGTCGAGGCCGACATCGCCGCGGTGCGTGCGGCGGTCCCGGGGGACAGGCTCCTCAAGGTGATCATCGAGTCCGCGCTGCTCGACGACGACGAGATCGTCGCCGTGTGCCGGGCCGCCGAGGCCGCGGGCGCCGACTACGTCAAGACGTCGACGGGCTTCCACCCGGCCGGCGGGGCGTCGGTCCACGCGGTGTCGCTCATGGCGCAGACGGTCGGAGGCCGGCTCGGCGTGAAGGCGTCGGGCGGCATCCGGACGCTCCAGGACGCGCTCGGGGCGATCGAGGCGGGCGCCACCCGGCTGGGCATGTCGGGCGCCGCCGCGGTGCTCGCGGAGCTGGGGGGCGGGCCGGCGGCCCGGCCGTCGGGAACCTACTGACCCGACGCCCAGATGTTCCTTCCCTTTGCCGAACGCTGTGCCTCGGGCTTCCTGCCCACCTCCGCCACGGTCGTGCAGAACCTGTCGCTCGGCTCCGTGCAGATGAACCACACGAGGGCGCACCTCGACCGGGACCGCCCGGACGACGGCTACAAGGACCCCGGGGACGCGCTCGTGTGGGCCTTCGTGCTGCGTGGGCGCGTCTCGGTGCGGCAGGCGCGCTCGAGCCTCGAGACGGACGTCGGCACGATGAGCGTGAAGCATTTCCGGCGCCTCACGAGCTTCCGGTACACGCCCGACTTCAGCGCACTGTCGATCCGCATGGACTCCGAGGCCCTGGGCCTGAGCTCGGGCGCGCTCGACGCGCTCAGCGGCACGGCCTTCCCCGTCGGGGACGGCCTGCCGAAGATCCTGTGGTCGATGACGGCGCAGGCGCTCAAGAGCGAGAAGGCGCTGAGCCCCGCCGCCGGCGGCGCCGTCGCGCAGTCGGCCATCGACCTGACGACGGCGTTCGTCGACGACTTCCTCGGGCGCCTGACGCCGCCCGAGGTGAGCCGCCGCAACCTCGTCGTCGAGGCGCTCCGGCACATCGACGCCTACGCCGGCGATGCCCGCCTGACGCCCGCGCTGGTTGCGGACGCCGTGGGCGTCTCGCTCCGGGTGCTGCAGAAGGCCTTCCAGGCGGAGGACCGCTCGATCTCGGGAAGCATCCTCGATGCGCGCCTCGCGCGGGCCGCCGCGATCCTTGCGCGGCCGTCGAACGGCTCGTCGATCGAGCGGGTGGCCGAACGCTCGGGCTTCGCGTCGCCGTCGAGCTTCAGCCGCACGTTCCGGTCGCGGTTCGGCAGCTCGCCGCGGGACTGGCGGCGGCAGCAGGCGGAGGAGCGCGCGCAGCGCCGGCCGGACTCTTGACGCGGAGCGAACGGGAACTTGCCCGCACGCGAACGGAGTCGCTCTCGCGCCACCGGCGCCGGACATCCTGAGCCCGACTGCACGGCCCGACGACGTCGGGTGCCGCCGATCCTCAGGAGCTGACCATGACCACTCCGTCCATCGTGCTCGTCCACGGCGCGTTCGCCGACGCAGCCAGCTGGGCACCCGTGACGCGTGAGCTGCTCGACCGCGGCCACACGGTGCTCGCACCGCCCGTCTACCTCCGCAGCCTCGCCGAGGACGCCGCGTCCGTCCGCGCGCTCGCCGAGCAGATCGACGGTCCCGTCGTCCTCGTGGGCCACAGCTACGGCGGCGCGGTCATCACCGTCGCAGGCGCGGCGGAGAACGTCGTCGGGCTAGTGTTCGTCGCGGCCTACGCGCTCGAGGCAGGGGAGAGCCTCGGCCAGCTGCAGGGCGCGTTCCCCGACTCGGAGCTCGCCGCGAACCTCGTCTTCACCCCGTACCCGGTGACCGGCGCCGAGCCCGGCACCGACGTGTCGGTCAAGGTCGACGCGTTCCCAGCCGTCTTCGCCGCCGGCGTCGACCCGCGCGTCGCCGAAGTCTTCGCGGTGTCGCAGCGGCCGCTGTCTGGTGCGGCGTTCGCCGAGCCCGCGAGCGAGGCCGCGTGGAAGACCAAGCCCGCCTGGGGCATCGTCTCGGCGGCCGACCGCACCATCAACCCCGACGTCGAGCGCTTTGGCTACCAGCGTGCCGCGCTGTGCGAGGTGGTCGAGCTCGACGCCCCGCACCTCGTCATGCAGACGCACGCGACCGACGTCGCCGACGTCATCGAGAAGGCCGTGCGCGCGACCGACGTGGCCGCCGACGCCGCCTGACCCCAGAAGCCCCGACCACCTCTGAAGGAAAGAACCCATGACCGCAAACCCCCGCAACCTCGCTCTCGAGCCTGCGGCTCAGGCGTTCGTCGACGCGACGAGCGAGCCGCCGTTCCTGTTCCAGCTGTCGCCCGAGGAGGGCCGCAAGGCCGTCGACGGCGTGCAAGACGAGCCGATCTTCAAGCCCGAGATCGACGAGAAGTGGATCGAGATCACCGGCGGCCCGAGCGGCACCGTGCAGCTGCGCCTCGTCAGGCCGCAGGGCGCGGCGGGCGTCCTCCCCGTCATCCTGTACACCCACGGCGCCGGCTGGGTCTTCGGCGACGCGCACACGCACGACCGCCTCGTGCGCGACCTCGCGGTGGGCACCGGCGCCGCGGTGGTCTTCACCGAGTACGACCGCTCGCCCGAGGTGCGCTACCCGCACGCGCTCGAGCAGGTGTGGGCCGCCGCGCAGTGGATCGTCGCCGAGGGCCCGTCCGAGGGCCTCGACGCCACCCGGGTCGCGGTCGCCGGCGATTCCGTCGGCGGCAACATGACGACGGCGCTGACGCTGCTCGCCAAGGAGCGCGGCGGCGTGGACCTGGCCGCGCAGGTGCTGTTCTACCCGGTGACCGACGCCTCGTTCGACACCGCCTCGTACGAGGAGTTCGCCGAGGGCTACTTCCTGAGCCGCGAGGGCATGAAGTGGTTCTGGGACCAGTACACGACCAGCGCCGAGGACCGTGAGCAGATCACGGCCTCGCCGCTGCGGGCCTCCCTCGAGCAGCTCGCCGGCCTGCCGCAGGCCCTCGTGATCACGGCCGAGGCCGACGTCCTGCGCGACGAGGGCGAGGCCTACGCGGCCAAGCTCCGCGCAGCCGGTGTGCCCACCACGGCCGTCCGCTACCAGGGCATCGTGCACGACTTCGTCATGGTGAACTCCCTGCACGACACGCATGCCGCGAAGGCTGCCGTCGCGCAGGCCGTGGCCTTCCTGAGCGAGGCGCTGGGTACGACGGACGCCCGCTGAGCGGCACGACGGCGGGGCCGGGGCGCACCCGCGCCTCGGCCCCGCGCCGTCGTCAGCGCGTGAGCAGCGGCATGACCACCCCGTCGACGATCGCCGCGATCGTCTCCTCGGGAACTGTTCGCGTCCTCGATCCGTGCCTCCTCACGAACCGACGACGTGAGTGCGGTATCGCCCATGGCGGCGATGCGCGCCGACGGGGCACGCCACCTCCGGGACGTGAACGCCGTCGTCCCGGCCCAGATCGCGACCGCTCCCGGCTGGGTGGTGCCCAGCTCGGCCGCCGACGTCCCTGACGGTGACCACGTCGCCGAGCTCCTCTGGTGGTGGATGACGGTCCCGCTCGAGCCGGCGTCGGACGCCGCGTGGGTCAACGAGCTGGCCGCGCTACCGGGGACGACGGAGTTCCTCGACTCCTGAGGCGGTGTGGTCTTTCCACTGACTGACCTGCAGTTTCGGATTGTGACAGGTCGTGTCATCCGCACTTCACGTCCGTGGCTTATAGTGCGGCCACCGGACACACCGGCGGCACTGGACGAACAGCGGCGCAGCGGACGACGGCACCTCGATTCACTACCCCTCAAGGAGCACACCCATGCCCCTGTCCTCCCGTCGCGCCCCGGGGTCCGAGCCCGCGTCCGACACCGTCCCCGAGACCAGCGCCGAGGCCACCGCCGACGCCCTCGAGACCGCCGAGTTCGAGCAGGCCCTCGTCGCCGCGCTCGCCGTCGACGCGCCCGCCGACGCCGAGCCCGTTCTGGTCGGCGAGCCGGCCGCGGCGCTGGGCGAGGCCCTCCTCGGCCGCGAGCAGTGGTCCGCTCCGAGCTGGGCCGCCGACCGTCCCTTCAAGGTGCCCGGCGGCGACGCCGAGGGCGCCGAGGGCCCGGCGGCCGCCGCCGCGGCCGCTCGCCCGAGCGCGGCGTCGACCACCTCGGCCGACCTGGCGCTCGTCGCCGCCCTGCGCCGCGGTCTGCCGCTCGACGAGGCCGTCGTGAGCGTCGTCCGCACGGCACCCAAGACCGCGAACGCGGACCTGCGCGCGCTGTGCCACTCGCTGGCCGACCAGCCCGAGACCCGCACCGCCGGCGTCGTCGGCTCAGCGGTCATCGCGCTGCGCGCCGGCATCCGCGACCTCGCGTGGGAGCTCCTCGCGAGCGTCGACCCGGCAGACGCCGGGCGCCTCGCGCCCGCGGAGTACCTGCGCTCGGGCATCGCGGCCCGCGCCGTCGAGTCGCTGCGGAACGCCTCGGCGTGGGTGCGCGACGGCGTCGTCGCCGACGCGCCGACGCTGCTCGAGCTCGCCAAGCTCTTCCTCGTCGCCGACGAGCCCGCCGCCGCCCGGGAGGCGACCCGCGCGGCCCGGGTCGCGCTCGTCGGTGCCCCCGACGCCGAGGGCCTGCGCGAGTCCCTCGACTACCTCGGCCCCTGGATCGAGAAGTCGCTCGCCATCCTGTCCGGCGACCGCCGCGCGCCCGAGGTGCCCGCCGGCCACGTCTCGTTCGCCGTCATCGACTACAAGGCGCCCGACGAGAAGGTGTCGTCGTCGAACATCGGCGACAACGTGCAGACCATCGCCGCGCTCACGCACCTGCTGCGGCACCAGGGCGTTCGTCTGCACGCCGCCGGCGAGCAGGCCGGCCACGCCGACCCCGAGGGCGCCGAGCTCACCGAGGCGATCCGCGAGCTGCAGGCGCGCGTGCGCCTCGAGCACGCCCTCGCCGGGCCGGCCGGCGGCGCGGACGTCGACCTCACCGTGGTGCAGCGCGACGTCACCCGCCTCGACGTCGTGCCCGAGAACACGTGGATGCTGGCCTTCGGCTGGTACATGCACAACCAGTTCGACCTGCGGTTCGACTTCCCGTTCCACCCGAACCTGCAGCCGATCTTCGTCTCGTTCCACATCAACAAGCACGCCATCCTGACGCCCGCCGCGGTCGAGTACCTCAAGGCGCACGGCCCCATCGGCTGCCGCGACTGGACCACCGTGCACCTGCTGCTCAACGCGGGCGTCCCTGCGTTCTTCAGCGGCTGCCTCACCACCACGATCGACACCGTGTTCCCCGCCGGGTTCACGCCGGCCGGCGCGGGCGCCCCGAGCGCGTTCGTGGACGCCCCCGTGCCCGACGGCGCCGACGGCGACTACATCACGCAGCAGTACCCCGAGGTCCGGGGCCGGTCGGCCGCCACGAACATGCGCGAGGCCGTCCGCCTGCTCGACTCCTACCGCACCCACTACGGCACGGTGGTCACGAGCCGCCTGCACTGCTTCCTGCCGTCGTGGTCGATCGGCGCGAACGTCGACTTCCGCCCCAAGAACGACGCCGACATCCGGTTCGCCGGGATCCTCGACGCCACCGAGGCCGACCGCCGCGCGATGCAGGAGCGCATCCGCCGCGTCGTGGCCGCCGCGATGGGGCAGATCCTCGCCGGCGCCTCGCGCGAGGAGGTCTACGCCGCCTGGCGCGAGGCCGTGGCTCCCGAGGTCGAGCTCGCGCGCCACGTGCACGCCGAGCCCGTGGCGTCCCCGTCGACGCCGGGCGGCGTGACCGTGGACATCACGGCGCAGGTCGCCCGCGTCCGGGCCACCCGCGTCGTCGTCGAGGCCGTCGCCCCCCGCACCGCCGACGCCGGTGCGCAGGTCGAGGTCGCCGTCGCGCTCGACGGGAACCTGCGCTCGCAGATGGAGGTCGTCGTCGGCGGCGTCGTGCGCAACACCGCCCGCCCGGTGCGCGTGCACGCGCTCACCCGAGAGCACTCCCCGGCCGACCACGCCCGCCTCGCGGCGCTGTTCCCCGAGGTCACGTTCGAGTGGTACGCCTGCGACGACGTCGACTACGGGTCCGTGCTCGGCATGCTCAAGCACATCACCGTGGCGACGATGGACCGCCTGCTGCTGCCCGAGCTGCTCGACCACGTGGTGCGCGTGATCTACCACGACCTCGACGCGCTGACGGTGACCGACCTGGGCGAGCTGTTCGACCTCGACCTCGCGGGCGCCCCCCTGGCCGCCCGCCCGTCGATCTCGTACAACTACCGCCACGGCATCGGCAACGTCATCCGCTCCACGCGCCTGCTGTCCCACGACCCGGCCGCCGCCCGCGACCTGATCCGCGTGACGACGCAGCGCCACCAGTGGGGCTACCACTCGTTCAACGCGGGAATCCTGCTGCTCGACCTCGCGGTGATGCGTGCGGACGGTTTCACCGAGGAGTTCGTGCCCTACGCCGAGCGGTACGGGCTCAACGACCAGGACGTCCTCAACCAGTACGCGGGCTCGCGCTACGTGGCGATGGACGCGCGCTGGAACGTGTGGCCGACGCAGGAGCTGGTCTGCGACCCGGCGCTCATCCACTGGGCGGGCCCGGTCAAGCCGTGGGACCAGCACCGGTACATCCACCAGAGCCACCACTGGCAGGCCGCGGAGGCCTGGCTGGCCACACGCCGCTGACGCGCGTCAGCGTGGTCTCGACAGGCTCGGCCGTCGGTGGTCGAGCCTGTCGAGACCCGTGGGTGCTAGAGGCCGAGGGCGGCCGCCACGTCGTGCTTCAAGGTGGCCAGCGTCGTGCGGACCCCCGCGCGGACCTGGCTGATCTCGTCGAACGTGGCGTCAGCCGCCACATCCCGGACGACCTCCAGGTAGCACTTCACCTTCGGCTCCGTGCCTGACGGACGCACGATCACGCGCGTGCCGTCGGCCGTCAGGATGCGGACGCCGTCCGTCGGCGGCAGGCCGTCCGCGCCCTCGGCGAGGTCGAGCACGGCGACGACGGGGGAGCCCGCCAGCGACTCCGGCGGCTCCGAGCGCAGGCGCGCCATCGTCACCGGGATACCGGCGAGGTCCTCGAAGCGCACCGCGAGCTGGTCCGTGAGGTAGAGGCCGTGCTCTCGCGCGAGGTCGTCGAGCTTGTCGATCAGGCCGCGGCCGTCCGCCTTGAGCCGGTTGGCCAGCTGTGCGACGAGCAGCGCCGCGGAGATGCCGTCCTTGTCCCGCACCCGCGCCGGGTCGACGCAGTAGCCGAGCGCCTCCTCGTACCCGAACGCGAGGCCGGGAGTACGGGCGATCCACTTGAAGCCCGTGAGGGTGGTCGCGTGCGCCAGGCCGTGCCGGTTGGCGATGGCGGCCAGGAGGCGCGAGGAGACGATGCTGTTCGCGAGGACGGGACGGTCCCCGGTGGACCGGATCGGCCCGACCGGCGCGAGGCGCGAGGCGACGTCGTCGCCCAGCAGCGCGCCCACCTCGTCGCCGTGCAGCATCCGCCAGCCCTGCGACTGGGCCGTCTCGGCCCCCTGGTAGGTACCCATGCGCCGGTCGAGCACCGCGACGGCGCAGCGGTCGGCGTCGGGGTCGTTGGCGATGACGATGTCGGCGCGCGAGTCCTGCGCGACGGCGATCGCCATGTCGATCGCGCCCTTCTCTTCCGGGTTGGGGAACACCACGGTCGGGAAGTCGGGGTTGGGGTCGAACTGCTCGGGCACGGGCACGACGTCGGTGAACCCGGCCTCGGCGAGCACGCGCGCCAGCACCTGCCCGCCGACGCCGTGCAGCGACGTGGTGACGATGCGCAGCCGGCGCGGCGTGTCGTCCGCCAGCGTGACGGCGGCGGCGACGTAGTCGTCCACGACGTCCGGCCCGAGCACCGTCCAGCCGGCCGCGGCGCGGGGTACCGACACGGCCGGCCCGACGGCTGCGATCCGCTCGGCGATCTGCCCGTCGTAGGGCGGCACGATCTGCGCGCCCTGGCCGCCGTCCGCGACGACGCGGCCCCCGAGGTACACCTTGTACCCGTTGTCGGCCGCCGGGTTGTGCGACGCGGTGACCATGACGCCGGCGTCGGCGCCCCGGTCCCGCACCGCGAACGACAGCACGGGCGTGGGTAGCGGCGAGGGCATCAGCAGCACCTCGATGCCCTGGGCCGTCATCACCGCGGCCGTGTCGCGCGCGAAGTCGAACGAGCGGTGGCGGGCGTCGAAGCCGACCACCACGCGCGGCGTCGCGCGCCCGAGCGCGTCGCGGAGGAACGCACCCAGGCCGGAGGCCGCGCCGATGACGACCGCGCGGTTCATACGGTTGGGCCCCGCCGCCATCGCCCCGCGCAGGCCGGCCGTGCCGAACTGCAGGGTGGTCGCGAACCGGTCGCGCAGCTCGGCCTGAGCCTGGACCGCCCCCGGCGCGCCGCTCTCGGCCCGCGCCCTCAGGGCGCGCAGCTCCGCCTTGTCGGCGTCGTCGACGTCGTCGCGCTCCCACGCGGCCGCAGCGGCGAGGACGGACTGCAACGAGTCATCGATCACGGTCACGGCACCCTCCCCAGGGTCAGATCAGCTTGATGACACGCGCGAGCAGGTCGCTGATGACCGGGCCCGCCTTGGCGCCGGCCTCCAGCACCTCCTCGTGCGAGAGCGGCTGCGGGCTCACGCCCGCCGCGAGGTTCGTGACGAGCGACATGCCGAGCACGTCCATGCCGCAGTGGCGGGCCGCGATCGCCTCGAGCCCGGTCGACATGCCCACGAGGTCCGCGCCGACGACGCCGGCCATGCGCACCTCGGCGGGCGTCTCGTAGTGGGGGCCGCGGAACTGGGCGTAGACCCCCTCGGGGAGCGTGGGGTCGACCTGCCGCGCGAGGTCGCGCAGGCGCGGGGTGTACAGGTCCGTGAGGTCGACGAACGTCGGGCCCTCGAGCGGCGACGCGCCGGTGAAGCTGATGTGGTCCTTGAGCAGCACCACCTGGCCGGGACGCCACGAGACGTGGAGGCCCCCGCAGCCGTTGGTCAGCACCACCGTGGTGGCGCCCGTGGCCGCCGCGGTGCGCACGCCGTGGGCGACCCGGCGCACGCCGCGGCCTTCGTAGAGGTGCGTGCGCGAGCCGAGCACCAGCACGTGCCGTGTCGACCCGTCGCCGCGCTCCACCCGGATCGACCGCGTGGTGCCGACGTGCCCGGCCACCGAAGCCTTGGAGAACCCCGGGATCTCGTGCGACGGGAGCTCCGCCACGACGTCGCCCAGCAGCTCCGCGGCTCCGCCCCAGCCCGAGCCGAGCACCAGAGCGATGTCGTGGCCCTCGACCCCGGACTCGCGGGCGATGTGCTCCGCGGCCGCACGCGCGACGTCGAACGGGGAGGTCGCGGGGTCGTCGAGATCCGGCACGGGAGCGGCGTTGCTGGTCATGGTCCGAGGCTAACCTCCCGGCTGCGACAATGTCGGGCGTGCGAAGCGACGCGTCCAACGACACCGCAGTCAACGCCGGCCAGCACGTCGTCATCCTCGGCGGCGGCCCCGGCGGATACGAGGCGGCCCTGGTCGCCCGACGGCTCGGAGCGCAGGTCACGGTGGTCGAGCGGCAAGGTCTCGGCGGCGCCGCCGTGCTCACCGACGTCGTGCCGTCCAAGACGCTCATCGCCACCGCCGAGTGGCTCACCATCGCGGAGGCCGCACCCGAGCTCGGCATCCGCGACGGAGGAGCGGGCTACGACGTCGACCTCTCGGCGGTCAACACCCGCGTGCTGGCGCTCGCGGCGGCGCAGTCGGCGGACATCCGGGGGCGCCTGGAGCGCGAGGGCGTCGAGGTCGTGACCGGCGTGGGGCGGCTCGAGGGGCCGTCGCGCGTCGTGGTCTCCACGGGTGCGGCCACCGGCCGCGTCACGCTCGACGCCGACGCCGTCCTCCTCGCCGTCGGCGCCACTCCACGCACGCTGCCCACCGCGGTACCCGACGGCGAGCGGATCCTCACCTGGACGCAGCTCTACCAGCTCGACGCCCTGCCCGAGAAGCTGATCGTCGTCGGCTCCGGCGTCACCGGCGTGGAGTTCGCGGGTGCCTACCACGCGCTCGGCTGCGACGTCGTGCTGGTCTCGTCGCGCGACCGCGTGCTGCCCGGCGAGGACGAGGACGCGGCCCAGCTCCTCGAGGGCGTGTTCCGCGGCCGCGGCATGGAGGTCATGTCCCGCTCCCGGGCCGCGGGCGCCGAGCGCACGGCCGACGGAGTCACCGTCACCCTCGCGGACGGCCGGGTGATCGAGGGCTCGCACGTGCTGCTGGCGGTCGGCGGCGTGCCGGCCACGTCGGGCATCGGGCTCGAGGCGGCCGGCGTCGCGCTGACCGCGAGCGGCCACGTCGTCGTCGACAAGGTCTCGCGGACCACCGCGCGCGGCGTCTACGCGGCGGGCGACTGCACCGGGGTGCTGCCGCTGGCCTCGGTCGCGGCCCAGCAGGGCCGCATCGCGATGGCCCACCTGCTGGGCGACGCCGTCGACCCGCTGCACCTGGGCAACGTCGCGGCGAACGTCTTCACCGCGCCCGAGATCGCCACCGTCGGCTACAGCGAGAGCGACCTGCGCGCGCAGGGGCTGCGCTACATCACCTCGACGCTGCCGCTGGCGCGCAACCCACGCGCCAAGATGCTCGGCATGCGCGACGGGTTCGTGAAGCTGTTCGCCCACCCCGAGGCCGGGGTGGTGCTCGGCGGCGTGGTGGTCGCCCCGCGCGCGAGCGAGCTGATCTTCCCGATCACGCTCGCCGTCGCCCACCGCCTCACGGTCGACGACGTCGCCAGCGCCTTCACGATCTACCCGTCGCTGTCGGGCTCGATCGCGGAGGGCGCCCGGGTGCTGCACGGTCAGCTGCGCCCAAGAGGGGCGTAGGGCGGATCCGGCTTACGCTCGGGAGGTGCTGATCCGACTCACCCCCGCTGAGGCCATGGCCCTCGCCGCGGTCGTCGGCGTCGACGTGCCTCCGATAATCACGTCCGTGGCCGGCGACGGCGACGTCGTCCGCGTCACGGTCGACCTGGGCAAGTCCGACGACCTGCCGGCGCCGCTCAAGCTGGCGGCCCGCGCGGCCCCGATCGCCCGCGCCGAGGTGCGCGTGCTCGGGCTCACGCGCGGCGTCGTCACGCTGGGCCTCGAGATCCATGCGGCCAGGCTTCCCGTGAGCAAGCTGCTCGGGCTGCTCAGCAGGCCGATCAAGTCACAGCTCGCCGCGCAGGGGCTGCCGCGCGACGCCGTCGACATCCATCCGGACAAGGTCGTCGTCGACGTCGACGCGCTCCTGGCCGAGAGGGCCCCCGGGGTGTCCGTCAACGATGTCAAGATCATGCACGGCGAGGTCGTCGTCCGGGCGTCGGTCGGCTGACCGAGAACCCGCAGGGTCAGGCCTCGAAGAGCTCCTGCCCCACGTAGCCGCCGGCGTTCGCGACGCCGCGCGGCACGGCCCAGATGCCCGAGCCGGTGTGACGCAGGTACTCGCTCATGAGGTCGTTCTTGGCCAGCGCGTTCTGCATCGGCACGTACTGCGTGGCCGGGTCGCGCACGAACGCGAGGAAGAACAGCCCGGCGTCGAGGCGGCCGAGCCCGTCCGACCCGTCGGTGTAGTTGTAGCCGCGCCGCAGCAGCCGCACGCCGCGGTTGACCGAGGGGTGGGCCAGCGCCACGTGCGACGCCGGGTCGATGAGCGGCGTGCCGTCCGAGCCCTGGCGCGCGAGGTCGGGCTCGGTGTTCTCCTGGCCGCCCGAGAGCGGTGCACCCGACCCCTTGGCGCGGCCCACGATGGTCTCCTGCTCGTGCAGCGAGCCGCGGTCCCATGTCTCGATCTGCATGCGGATGCGCCGCGCGACCAGGTACGAGCCGCCGGTGAGCCAGCCCGCGGCCGGGTCGTCGCCGGGCGCGACCCACACGTGCTCGTCGAGCGCGGCGGAGTCCTCCGCGACGATGTTCGCCGTCCCGTCCTTGAAGCCGAACAGGTTGCGGGGCGTGGCCTGCGCCGACGACGTGCGGGAGGTGCGGCCGTAGCCGAGCTGGCTCCAGCGCACCTGCGCGGTGCCGAACGCGATCCGCGCGAGGTTGCGCACCGCGTGCACCGCGACCTGGGGGTCGTCGGAGCACGCCTGGACCACGAGGTCGCCGCCGCAGCGCGCGTCCTCGAGCACGTCGCCGGGGAAGTGCGGCAGGTCCTCGAGCAGCGCCGGACGGCGGTCGGCGAGGCCGAAGCGGTCCTTGCCGTCCGCGTCCGCGAAGAGGGACGGGCCGAACCCGAACGTGATGGTCAGGTTCCCGGGGGTGAGCTCCTGGACCTCGCCGGTGTCGTCCGGCGGGGCCTCGTACGGCCCGCCGACCGGGCCGAGCTCACCGGCCGGCAGCCCGCGCGTCATGCGCTCGGCCGCGAAGGTCCACTGCTTCAGCAGCTCCACCACGTCGTCGCGCGACGTCGTCGTGAGGTCGAAGGTGGCGAGGTGCAGACGGTCCTGGGCCCGCGTGGTGATGCCCGCCTGGTGCGTGCCGTGGAAGGGGACGACCTGCTGGTCCGAGACGGGCGCGGCCGGCGCGGAGGACGCCTTCGCCGCCCCGAACCCGCCCGCGAACCCCGCCGCGAGCGCGGCGAGGCCCGCCCCTCCGGCGCCCAGGAGGGCGCGGCGGGACGGGCCGCTGCGAGAGGTCCCGGGGGCGGCCCCGGAGGTGTCCGGCTCGGTCACAGGACGACGGCGGCGGTCAGCCTGCTCAGCGGCTCGCTCAGCGCGTCCACGGCCGCGGCGAGCTCCTTGACCTGGGCGTCGCTCAGCGCGGTGTAGGCGACGAACCCGTCGCCGTCGCGGTAGCCGTCGAGCAGGGTCTGCAGCGCGTCGAAGCGGGTGTCGAGCCGGTCGGCGAGGTCCGCGTCCTTGGCGGTGACGACGTCGCGCAGGTCCTCGAAGGCGATGCGGGCGCCGTCGACGTTGGCCTGGAAGTCCCACAGGTCGGTGTGCGACCAGATCTCCTCCTCGCCGGTCACCTTGCCGCTGGCGACCTCGTCGAGCAGTCCCTTCGCGCCGTTGCCCATCGCGGCGGCGTCGATGGTGGTGGCGAAGTCGTCGGCCTGGACGCGGTCGCTGAGCTCCTGGGTGTCGGCGAGCAGCCGGTCGGCGTACTGCGTGCGCTGCGCCGCGGTCAGAGGTGTGTAGGCGGTGCCGCCGTTGGCGGCCGCATCGGGCTGCCAGAGGTCCTTCTCCAGGAGGTGCCAGCCGGTCCACTCCTGGCCCTTCTCGAGGTCGGCCTCGCGCAGGTCCATGCGCGGGTCGAGGTCACCGAAGGACTCGGCGACGGGCTCGATGCGCTCCCAGTGCGCGCGCGTGGCGGCGTAGAGGTCGCGGGCCTTGGCGTCGTCGCCGGCCTTGTATGCCGTGACGAGGGCTGCGGTCCCGCTGCTGAGCTGCTCCGCCTGGTCCTTGACGTACGCGGCGTAGGCCGCGGTTGCCGCGGCCACCTGGTCGGCGAGCGCACCCGCGGCGGAGACGTCGTCGCCGGAGCCTGTCACGGTGAACGGCGCGCGGATGCCGTCGCCCACCATGCCCGGCTTGCACGCGGTCTGGTAGGTGCCGGGCTTGGCGGTGAGCATGACTTCGCGCGAGAGGCCCGGGCCGATGTTCTCGACCTCGCTGACGATGCGCAGGCCGTCCTCGGCCAGCAGGTAGAACTCCGTGACGTCCGGTCCGTCGTTGGTGACCTTGAAGACGAGGCTGCCCGACGGCGCCTCGGTGGCCGAGAGGGTGCAGGCGTCGGCGGTGCTGCTCACCGTGACGGTCGTGGGTCCGGTGGCGGAGGCGGACCCGCCGTCGGTCGCCACGGACGCGGCCGCCGCCGGGTCGTTCGGGGTGCACGCGGCCGTGGCGAGCGCGACGGCGGCCAGGCCGGCCAGCGGGAGCGTGCGCGTCAGGGCGCGCGACAGCGTCAGGGGCTTGCGGGGCACGATCATCCTTCGGGTCGGACCGGGGAAGCAGCAGGTCAGGCGGCGACGGCGTGCGGCGTCGCCGCCGGGGCGGCGGGCGCGGTGGGACGCGGGCGGCTGAACGCGGTCCGGACGAACAGCACCAGCGTCGGTACCGCGAAGAGCACCCACGCGGCGGCCTGCAGCCACGTCGTGGCCGGGGAGAAGTTGAAGACGCCCTTGAGGAGCGTGCCGTACCAGGACGACGGCGGGACCTGGGCGGAGACGTCGAACGCGAGGGCGTTGCCGCCGGGGAGGATGCCGGCCTCCTGCAGGTCGTGGACGCCGTAGGACAGCACGCCCGCCGCGATGACGATGAGGAGCACGCCGGTCCACGAGAAGAACGTCTTGAGGTTGAGACGCAGGGCCCCGCGGTAGACGAGGTACCCGAGCACGATCGCGACGGCGAGGCCGAGGATCGCGCCGAGCAGGGGCCGGGTCGAGGCGCCGGTCGCCTGCGCGCCGGCCCACAGGAACAGGGCCGTCTCGAGGCCCTCGCGCCCGACGGCGAGCAGCGCCATCACGGCGACGGCCCAGCGGCCGGCGTCGACGGCGTCGTCGAGCTTGTGCTGCAGGTTGCCCTTGAGGAAGCGGGCCGTCTTGCCCATCCAGAAGATCATCCAGGTGATGAGCCCGACGGCGACGATCGAGAGCGTGCCGCCGATGGCCTCCTGCGCCGCGAACGTCAGGCCCTGCGGGCGGAAGGTCAGGAGCGCGCCGAAGCCGAGCGAGACCGCCGCGGCCGTGCCGATGCCCAGCCACAGCTGGGGGAGGCGCTCACGCCGGCCGGACTTCACCAGGTAGGCGACGAGGATGCCCACGACGAGCGCGGCCTCCAGGCCTTCGCGCAGTCCGATGAGGAAGTTGGCGAGCATGACACTCCAGTGCGTCCAGTGGTGAGGGCAGCCTTACCTTGGCGCCGCATCGCACAGTACCTGGCGCGGATTGATTTCCACAACACGCGCGTGCCCTTATTCTCGGCAGGTGAGCCGGCGCCATCGTGGGCGCGGGCGGGTCAGGCGACGGCCGCCAGCACGTCCCGCAGTGCAGGCAGCGCCGCCGCGAACGCCGGCAGCAGCGGCAGCGCGTCGAGCTCGTCCAGCGGCACCCATCGCACGGCGAGGCTCTCGGGGTCCGTCGCGGCCGGGACGACGTCGGCGCCGTCGGCGACCTCGCCCACCACCGTCGTATAGGTCCACACCCCGTGGTCCAGCACGTACGTGCCGACGACGCGCACCTCGTGCGGGTCGATGCCCGCCTCCTCCCAGGACTCCCGGAGCGCGCCCGTGACGGCGTCCTCCCCGGCGTCCAGCGCGCCGCCCGGCACGCCCCACGTGCCGCCCTCGTGCGACCACAGCGCCCGGTGCTGCAACACCACGTCGGTCACCGCACCCGCCGCCGAGCGTCGCACCAGCATCAGCCCCGCGGCGCCGTACAGGCCCCAGTGCCGGTGGGGGCCGGCATCGGGCCCGAACGTGCACTCCACCCAGCCGTCGCCGGCGTGCCGGTGGAGGCGGCTGGGGACCTCGCGGCGGGTCGCCGCGTCGTCGGAACCAGGGGTGTGCACGCCGCCAGGCTAGCCGCCACCATGGACCGGTGAGCGATGAGTCGACCGGTGCCACGTCGTCTGGAAGCACCATGGCTCCGTCGTCGACCGGCCTTGACCCTCACACGGTGTCAGGGACCACCGTGGGTGTCGCCATGTTCAGCATCGGAGAGCTCGCGACGATCGGCCGGGTGTCCGTGCGCATGCTGCGGCACTACGACGAGATCGGCCTGCTGCGGCCCGCACGCGTGCACCCCGTCACGGGGTATCGCGCGTACGCGCCGGAGCAGGCCGCCGCGCTGCGGCGCATCGTGGAGCTCAAGGGCCTCGGCCTGCGGCTCGACGACGTCGCACGCGTCGTCTGCGACGGGGTGGACGACGGCGAGGTGCGGCGGCTGCTGACGGCCGCCCGGCTCGAGGCCGCCCATCGCATCGCCGACGACACCGCGCGCCTCGGTCGTATCGACACGGAGCTCCGCCGACTCGAAGGAGAGGTTGCCATGTCCAGCACCATCGACGTCCAGGTGCGCGCCGTCCCGGCCGTGCACGTCGCCACGCTCACCCGCCCCGCACCGGGGTTCGGGCCCGAGAACATCGGACCCGTCGTCGGGCCCATGTTCCCCGAGGTCGGGCGCCTGCTCGAGGAGGCAGGGGTCCCGATCGCCGGGCCGCCGATCGCGGACTACACCGCGGACGAGGCCGGCGACGGTTCCGGGGTCCTCGTCACCGTCGCCTTCCGGTCCCGGAGACGACGACGGCGGTGCCGGGCCTCGACGTCACCGAGCTGCCGGCGATCGACCACGCCGCGGTGACCGTCTACCACGGCGCGATGACCGGTATCGGCGACGCGTGGATGGCGTTCATGGACCGCGTCACGGCCGACGGCCACGAGTTCGCGGGCGCGTGCCGCGAGGTCTACCTGTCCGAGCCGGGCGTCCCGGAGGAGGACTGGGACACCCAGCTGATCCAGCCGATCACGCCGAGGTAGGGAGCAGAGCAGTGGTTTCGACAGGCTCAACCACCGGTGGTTGAGCCTGTCGAAACCACCACCCCCTCGGGGTCAGACGATGTCGCAGATCGGGGCGCCCGCCGTCACGCCTTCGCCCGGGGCCGCCGACAGCGACTGGATGGTGCCCGCGCGGTGGGCCAGCAGCGGCTGCTCCATCTTCATCGCCTCCAGGACCACGACCAGGTCGCCCTCGGCCACCTGCGCGCCCTCCTCGACGGCGACCTTGACGATCGTGCCCTGCATCGGCGACGTCAGCGTGCTGCCGGTGGCCCCGCCGCGCGCGGCGCCGTTGCGGCGGCCCGTGGGCCGGCGCGCGGCCGCACCCCGCGAGTTGGCGGTGCGAGCCCGGCCCGCGGCGACACCCAGCCCGGCGGGCAGCACCACCTCGAGGCGGCGACCGCC
The DNA here is from genome assembly GCF_049852175.1 of Xylanimonas sp. McL0601. Lineage (GTDB taxonomy): Bacteria > Actinomycetota > Actinomycetes > Actinomycetales > Cellulomonadaceae > Xylanimonas. Next base: position 3,140,974 of record NZ_CP187527.1, on the reverse strand, counting down.
GACCTCGACGACGACGCGCTCCGCCTGCGGCTGCAGGTCCTCGTCGTCGGGCTCCGGCGTCGCCGGAGCGGCCGGCGCGAGCGTGGCGAGCACGTCGGCGAAGTCCGTCTCGATCCAGCGCGTGTGCACGCGGAACGGCTCGTCGCCGGCGGGGACGTAGTCCTCGGACTCGAGCACCGCGCGGTGGAACGGCACCACGGTGGGGATGCCCTCGACCTCGAGCTCGCGCAGCGCACGGCGCGCGCGCTGCACGGCCTGCTCGCGGGTGGCGCCCGTGACGATGAGCTTGGCGATCATCGAGTCGAAGTTGCCCGAGACGGTGTCGCCCTCGACCACGCCGGTGTCCACGCGGACGCCGGGGCCGGACGGCCACTTGAGCGTGGTGATCTTGCCGGGCGCCGGGAGGAAGCCCGCGGCCGGGTCCTCGCCGTTGATGCGGAACTCGAGCGAGTGCCCGCGAACCTCGGTGGCGTCGTAGCCCAGCGCCTCGCCGTCGGCGATGCGCAGCTGCTCGCGCACCAGGTCCACGCCGGTGACCTCCTCGGTCACCGGGTGCTCGACCTGCAGGCGGGTGTTGACCTCGAGGAACGAGATCGTGCCATCGACGCCCACGAGGAACTCGCAGGTGCCGGCGCCGACGTACCCGGCCTCGCGCAGGATCGCCTTCGACGCACGGTCGAGCTCGGCCTGTTGCGCAGCGGTGAGGAACGGCGCGGGCGCCTCCTCGACCAGCTTCTGGTGGCGGCGCTGCAGCGAGCAGTCGCGCGTCGAGACGACGACGACGGTGCCGTGGGCGTCCGCGAGGCACTGCGTCTCCACGTGGCGCGGGCGGTCGAGGTACCGCTCGACGAAGCACTCGCCGCGACCGAACGCCGCGACGGCCTCGCGCACGGCCGACTCGTACAGCTCGTCGATCTCCTCGAACGTGCGGGCGACCTTGAGGCCGCGGCCGCCGCCGCCGAACGCCGCCTTGATCGCGACGGGCAGGCCGTGCTCCGCGGCGAACGCGTGCACCTCGGCCGCGGACTCGACCGGGTCGGGCGTGCCGGGCACCAGCGGGGCGCCGGCGCGCAGAGCGATGTGCCGTGCGCTCACCTTGTCGCCGAGGCTCTCGATCGCGGCGGGCGGCGGGCCGATCCAGACGAGGCCGGCGTCGATCACGGCCTGCGCGAAGGCGGCGTTCTCCGAGAGGAACCCGTAGCCGGGGTGCACGGCGTCGGCGCCGGACCGCTTGGCGACGTCGAGCAGCTTGGCGACGTCGAGGTAGGTCTCCTGGGCCCTGGTCCCGCCGAGGGCGAACGCCTCGTCGGCGAGGCGCACGTGCAGCGCCTCTCGGTCAGGATCGGCGTAGACCGCGACGGACGCGATGCCGGCGTCGGCGCAGGCACGCGCGACGCGGACGGCGATCTCGCCGCGGTTGGCGATGAGGACCTTGGTGATGGGCACGGCTCACCGTAGCGCGGGGGCGGCCCGGCTGACCGGACCGTACGCGCCAAGCACCCCGAGGGACGTTTGGAGGAATCCGCCAAAGCCGGAAGTCAGCCTCGCAGCTGCCGGAACGGGACGTCGATCTCCTCGAGCAGCGCGCGCAGCAGCGGGAGCGAGAGGCCGACGACGCCGTGGTAGTCGCCCTCGATGCTCTCCACATACGGGCCACCGAGCCCGTCGACCGTGAACGCTCCGGCCACCTGGAGCGGCTCGCCCGTCGCGACGTAAGCGGCGATCTCGGCGTCGTCGAGATCGGCGAAGTGCACCGCGGTCGACGACGTCGCGCCCAGCGTGGCGCCCGTGCCGCCGTCCGCCTCGTCGCGCAGGTCGACGATCCAGTGGCCGGTGTGCAGCACGCCCGCGCGGCCGCGCATGGCCTGCCAGCGCGCGACGGCGTCGTCGGCGTCCCTGGGCTTCCCGAGGATCTCGCCGTCGAGCTCGAGCATCGAGTCGCAGCCGACGACGACGGAGTCGGCGACCTGGGCGCCGCGCATGTCGGCCGTCGCCTCCTCCTCCTCGACGCGGCGGGCGACGTCCTCGGCCTTGGCCTGCGCGAGCACGAGGACGGCGTCGGCGGGCTCGAGCTCGCCGAACCTCTCGCGCGCGTCGGCGAGCACGGCCTCCTCGTCGACGCCGGACACCACCACGGTGGGCTGGACCCCGGCAGCACGCAGGGTGCTCAGCCGGGCGGGAGACGCGGAGGCGAGGACGAGATGCACACGGGCCACGCGAGCACCCTAACCGGCGTCGAGCCGACGACTGCTCGTCGGTGCGTCCACGGGCTCCGCTGCGCACATGAGCACCTGCGCAAAGCCGCACCCGCGACCTGTTGTGCGGCGGGTGCGTGAAGCACCACCGTGGCGCCGACCTCGCGCGCTCCCGGCACGCGGCCCCCCGGCGCAAGGAGAGAGATGTCCAGGAGTCTCAGACGAGCCACGCCCGTGGCGCTGGCAGTCGCGGCGGCGCTCGCCGTCCCCGCGGTACCGCCCGCCGCTGCCGCGTCGTCGCCGCCCGACGGGCCGCCCGCCCACCACCTCACGCTGGCGGACGGGTCCCAGGTCACCTGGTACGACGACGGCACGGCGAGCGTCACCGACAGGCGCGGCGGAACGCATCCCCTCGCGGTGCCCCCGGTCACCGCCGCCAACGGGTTCGGACAGACGTATGTGCCCAGCGCCGAGGGGATCGAGGCACGGGCCACGGGCGGGACGTTCCGGCTCGGTGGCTCGGCCTCCGTCGACACGATGAACACCCACCAGCCGCTGCCCAAGAAGGTCGTCTCGGCGGCGCAGGCGCGGTCCACGGCGGCCAAGGCCACCGCGGTGGCCGCCGTGCCGGCGAACGACGGGCTGGCGAGCTCGTTCTCCTCCTGGCTCAACACGCAGGGCGTCGACGCTATCGGCGCGTTCGTGGACGCCGACCGCTATCTCGGCGCGCTGCCCGGCGAGGGCCAGGTCATCACCAACGTCTCCATCGGCGACGTCGACGACGACACGACGGTCGTCAAGGACGGCCAGCGCTACCTCGACATCCCGTCGATGCCGCTCATCCCGACGTACGTCGCGGACGCTTCCGGAGCACTCGACCCGACCGGGACCGTCGAGGGGCAGGACCCGTCGCTGGGAGAGGTGCTGCTCGACTTCTCGATGATGTCGTCGCTGCCGCACGACCGGCAGCGCCCCGAGGCTCTCGGTTCGGGGGCGACCGACCTGCTGGGGATCGCTCCCGGTGCGGACTACCGCCTCGTCGTCGCGAAGGAGCCCTCGTTCGAGGGCATCCGGCAGGCGTTCGTCGCCGCGGCCCACCAGACGCCGCGGCCCACGGTCATCACGGCGAGCCTCGGCGCCGGCACCGACACCAACATCGGGTTCCCCGGGCGCTGGCTGGAGGACGACCCGGCGATCCGGGAGACGCTCCGGCAGATCGTCGCGTCCGGCATCACCGTCGTCGTCAGTGCCAACGACGGGACGCGGCTCGCCCTCCCGGCCTCCGTGGGCCCCGACGGCGGCAGCACGCCCACCGAGCGCACCACGCGCAAGGCCGAGCAGACCACGCTCGACGACGTCATGCCGACCTCGGTGGCGACCAAGGTGACCGACACCGGGGTCATCGCCGCCGGCTCCACGACCGTCGACGACACGCTCACCACCGCCGACGTGCGGCAGGGAACCTGGCCGACGACCCGCTACAACGGCTCGGCCGCGTACTCGTCGGGCTTCGGGTCGCGCATCGACCTGTCGGCGCCCGGTGACAACCTCCCGTCGTTCGTGCACGTCGAGGGCCGCGGCCCGCAGGCCGTGGGCGTCTCGCTCGGCGGGGGGACGTCGGCGTCGGCGCCCATGATCGCGGCGGCGGCCGCCGTCGTGCAGCAGGCAGCGCAGGCGACCGGGCAGACCCTGACGCCGGAGCAGGTCCGCAAGGTGCTGGTCGACACGGCTCGCCCGGTGGCCACGCCCCCGCAGGCCGACCAGGAGCTGCACGTCGGCCCCCAGATCGACGTGACGCGGGCGTTCGAGTCCGTGCTGGCGCACAAGTACCCGGTCGGGTTCGGCGCGGTGCGGCTCTCCGTCGCCCAGCGTCAGCTGATCCCGACCCTGCAGGGCACGTTCTTCGAGGAGGACACGAACCCCGACGCGATCGACCTCGCGGGTCCGGTCGACGGTAACGACGAAAAGTCGGGCCAGAACGCGGTCTCGCCCATCACGTTCGGCCTTGACCTGACCGGCCCGACCACCGGGCTCGACTACCGGCTCGTCGTCGGCGACCGCATGCTGACCTCGCCGACCGCGAGCATCCGCGTGCTGCCGGCCGAGCTGTTCGACGCCGCCGGGGTGTCGATGACGTCCGGTGCGACGGCGTCGATCCCCGTCCGCTTCGAGGCGGTGCGCCGCGGGAAGGTCGTCGCCGGGCTCAGCCGCACGCTGACCTTCATCCTCTCGGACGGCACCTACGCCCAGGCGCAGGCGCCGACGGTCCCAGGCGCCGTCGCTCTCGGTCAGGACGTCACGGTCTCCTACGACCTGACCGGGGTGCGCGACGTCGTCGACCCGCGCCTGGTCGTCTCCTCGGTGGGGCACTACACCCCGGCGGCGAGGGTCGACATCTTCGACGCGGCCTGGTCGGTGCCGCTGACCGGCCTCAAGGGCACCGTCACCGTCCCGGCCTCGGTGTTCGCCGCGGGCGGCGGCGGGCTCTACGGCGTCGGCGTGCAGACGGCGGTCCTCGGCGGCGTCCTCTCGGTGTACGGCGACTTCCGGGCCTTCCTCGTCGGTCCCGGCGCCGACCAGCGTGCGGCTCCGCTGACGTTCGGCACGTCGCAGGCCGGACCTGACGTCCACTCCATGGCAGTGCGCCGCGGCTCCGCGCAGCTCCCCGTCCGCTGGGACGTGCGCGCCGTCAAGGGCGCGGACGGTGCCGCGCTCGAGATCCTCGCCCCCGCGCCGACCCTGGCGGGCACGCTCAACACCGCGACCAACCAGAACGGCACCAAGCGTGACGACGACGGGTTCAACCACCCGTCGTCGGCGTGGGTCGAGCTGTCGGGGACGCACGGCAGCCTCCCGCTCGACCTGGACGCCCTCGGCCTCACCACCGGCCTGCAGTACCCGCTGCGCGTCATCGCGACGAAGGACGGCGAGCCGGTGGGTCAGGCCTCGCCGACGTCGTTCGTCCAGTACGACGACGGCGACGTCATCGACGGGACGGTCGAGGGCTTCGTCGTCGACGGCGGGACGGCATACGTGTCCCGGGACACGTTCGGAGCGACCGATCTGGTCGACTCGTCGACCGTGCCCTACGACCTCACCACGGGCGCGACGGGCAAGCCGATCAACCGCGACGCCGACGGCAGCCACCTGCAGCTCGTGGCCGGTGTCGACAAGGCCAGCGGGAACGCGCTCTTCATCGAGACCCCGTGGGGTGCGAACCAGCCGCAGATCCGGGTGGTCGGCACGGCGACGGGTACCCCAGTCGCGACGATCGACGTCGACGCCCTGCCCGGCCTGACGCCGAGGCAGAGCTACCCGGGCGGGGCGACCGTCGACCCGGACCGGGGACGCGGCTACGTCGAGGTGTTCGACGGGTCGCAGGGCCTGAGCCTCCTGTACACGGTCGACATGGCCACCGGCGCGGTGACGGGGCCGATCGTGCTCAACCCGGACAACCGGGGACGCACGTTCTCCAACCTCGCCGTCGACGCGGCCACCGGGGCCGTCTTCGCCACCACCGTCGGGACGATGGGGCCGTGCCTCAGCGGGCGCGCGCCCTACTGGATGGTGAAGGCCGACACCGTCGCCCAGACCGTGACGCCGGTCGCCACCATGCCGTTGTGCACGGCGGCGGTCGCACCGGACGGTAACGGCGGAAAGCTCTACGTGTCGGTCGGCGCGGCGGCGCCGAGCCCCTACGGCGGCAACTTTCCGGTCAGCTCGGTCTTCACGATGGACCAGGGCACGTTGGACGCCGGCGAGGCGCACCTCACCGGCACGCGGGGCCCCGAATGGCTGACGGTCGACAAGGTGCACCACGTACTCGTCGAGACCAGCATCTACGAGTCCGGACGGGAGGCCGACAACAACCCGCTGAGCGAGGTCACGGTGATCGACCCCGATACGGGCACGGTCATCGAGCGCAAGCCCGTGGTCAACCTGTTCAACTCGACGGTGTCGTCGTCGAACTTCAACTTCACGTCGAGGCAGGGTCTGTACCTCGACCAGAAGACGCGCACCGGGTTCGTGGTCGACCCCTGGGCGGGCGGCCTGTCGCGCTTCACCTACTGACGCCGGCCCGGATCGCCCGGCGTCCCCGACCGCACGGTCGGGGGCGCCGGGCGCTCAGCTGAGCAGGACGGACGCCGTCAGCAGCACCAGCGGGGACGCCAGCGTCGTCACCAGGATGGTGTCGCGCGCCAGCACCTCGCCGCGGTGGAACCTCGCCGCGTAGTTGTAGACGTTCTGTGCCGTCGGCAGGCCGGCGAGCAGCACCGCCGACAGCACCGCGGCGTCGTCGAGCCGGAACGCGAAGCGGGCCAGCGCCCAGGCCAGCACGGGCATCACCACGGCCTTGACGGCCGACGTCGTCGCGGCCGCGGCCCGCGAGGAGCCCCGCCGCAGCGGCCGCGACCCGTGCAGCGACATGCCGAACGCCATGAGCATCATCGGGATCGCGGCGCCGCCGAGCAGCTCGAGCGGCTTCTCGACGACGTCGGGCACGCCCCATCCGAACCCGCTGACCACCGCGCCGGCGAGCGAGCCGAGGATGATCGGGTTCCGCACCGGCTGCGCCACCACGAACCGCCACGAGAGGCGCCCGGAGGTCTGCGCGTCGAGCACCAGCAGCGTGATCGGCGCGAGCACGAGCAGCTGCAGCAGGATGACCGGCACGACCACCGAGGGGTCGCCGAGCACGTACGCCGCCACCGGCAGGCCGATGTTGTTGCCGTTGACGTACCCGGTCGAGACGGCCCCGACCGTCGCCTCCGGTCCCGGTAGTCGCAGCCGGACCGCGTTGACCAGCAGGAACACCCCCGCCGCGAGCACGGCGGCGGACGCCTGGACCAGCAGCGGCGCCCGGAACAGCGCCCCGAGGTCGGCCTTCGAGATGATCGTGAAGAGCAGCGCAGGGATCGTCACGAAGAACGCGATGCGGTTGAACGCCTCCTGCGCGCCCGGCCCGCCGATGCGCAGCCGGGCGCACACGTACCCGGCCGCGACGACCACCCCGATGATCGCGAAGCCGGTGAGGATGCCTCCCACGCCGGGTGCCGTCAGGCCAGCGCGTCGCGCAGCACGTCGAGGCCCACGGAGCCGAGCGCGAGTGCGCGGGCGTGAAACGCCTTCGCGTCCCAGGCGTCGCCCGCGGCCGCGCGTGCCTCGTCGCGCGCCTGCTCCCACAGGCGCTGGCCCACCTTGTACGACGGCGCCTGCCCCGGCCAGCCGAGGTAGCGGTTGTACTCGAAGCGGACGAAGGCCTCGTTCATGTTGACGTTCGCCTTGAGGAACGGCCATGCCTTCTCGGCGTCCCAGGTGCCGCCGCCCCACTCCGCGGGAGCCTCGAGGCCCAGGTGCACGCCGATGTCGAACACGACGCGCGCCGCGCGCATGCGCTGCGCGTCGAGCATGCCGAGCCGGTCGCCCGGGTCGTCGAGGTACCCGAGCTCGTCCATGAGCTTCTCGGCGTACAGGGCCCAGCCCTCGCCGTGGCCCGAGACCCAGCACATGAGGCGGCGCCACTGGTTGAGCGTGTCGCGCGCGATCACGGCCTCGGCGCACTGCAGGTGGTGGCCCGGGACGCCCTCGTGGAACACCGTCGTCTTCTCGCGCCACGTGCCGAACTCCGTGACGCCCGGCGGCACCGACCACCACATGCGGCCGGGGCGGGTGAAGTCGTCGCTCGGCGGCGTGTAGTAGATGCCGCCGTTGTGGGTCGGGGCGATGAGGCACTCGATGGTGCGGACGGGGGCGGAGATGTCGAAGTGGGTGCCGTCGAGGTCGGCGATCGCGCGGTCCGCGGTCTCCTGCATCCAGGCGCGCAGGGCGTCGGTGCCGTGGAGCTGGTAGCGCGGGTCGGCCTCGAGCTTCGCGACGGCGTCCTCGACCGTCGCGCCCGGGCCGGCGATCTCGCGGGCGACGGCGGTCTGCTCGGCCACGATGCGGGCCAGCTCCTCGACGCCCCACGCGTAGGTCTCGTCGAGGTCCACCGCGGCACCGAGGAACTGGCGGGAGAAGAGGCCGTAGCGCTCGCGCCCGACGGCGTCCTCCTCCCGGGCCCGCGGTGCGAGGTCGTCCTCGAGGAACGAGGCGAGGCGTGCGTACGCCTCGCGCGCGGCGGCCGCGCCGTGCTCGAGCTCCTTGCGGACCAGCGAGCACGCGGCCGAGTCGTCGAGCACCTCGGCGTCCTTGCCGTGGATGAAGCTCGAGAAGAACGAGTCGTCGCCCGCCAGCTCGCGCGCCTGCGCGACGGTCTCGCGGACCTGCCGGATCGCCGCGACGTTGCCGCGGCGTGCGGCCTCGTTCAGCGACGCGGCGTAGCCCTCGACGGCGCCCGGCAGCAGGTTGAGGCGGGATGCGATGTTCTCCCACGCCTCGACCGTGCCGGTGGGCATGATGTCGAAGATGTCCCGCAGGTTCTGCACCGGCGAGGCGATGTTGTTGAGCTCGGCCAGCGGCTCGCCCGCGTCGTGCAGCTCGACGGCCAGCCCCAGGCGCTCGCGCATCGCGGCGAGGGTCACGCGGTCGACGTCGTCGACCGGGTCGAGGCCCTCGAGCGACCGCAGGGTCGTGCGGTCCAGCTCCGCGCGGGCGTCATGGCCCGAGGGGGACAGGTCGGTCATGCGGTCGTCGTAGCCCGGCAGGCCGATGGCGGTCGCGGCGAGCGGGTCGAGCGCCGCGACGTTCGCGACGTAGGCGTCGGCGACGGCGTCGATGGCGGACTGGGGGCGCGGGGTCTGGGCCGAGGTCACGGACGCGAGCCTACTCAGCACGCTGCCTCACGCCACGGAGCTCGCGCCGATCTCGGTCAGCCCCGCAGGCTCCAGCGCCATGCGTCGGCGTTGTGCCGCCCCGACCGGCCGCCGAAGCTCCGCGCGGTCACGCCGGCCCCGTTGCCGCGCACGCTCCGCGCGCGGTCGGTCCACTCCTCGAGGGGAGCGGCGTCGTCGGGCAGCCCCGACGCGGCGGCGACCGCTGCGAGGCCGGCCACCAGCGCGGCGACCTCGACCTCGTCGGGCTCGCCGCGGACGATCCGCATGGAAGGCGTCATGCGTCGTCCTCCTCGTCCTCGTCGTCGCCGAACCCCGGTGCCGCGCCGCGCGAGGCGGCCCACTCCACGACGTCGTACCCGCCGTCGGCGAACCGGTTGGTCGCCTCCTCGCCGGCCTCGTCGAGCAGGTCGATGACGCCGTCGAGCGTCATGTCCGCGCCCTCGTGCGGGGCGGCCACCACGAACCCGAGGTAGAACACCTCGGCCTGCTCGACACCCGCGGGCAGGTCGTGGGCGTGCTCGTGCTCGTGCTCGTCGTCCTCCGGCTCCCACACCGAGCTGGTGAGGTCCGGGTGCATGCCGAGGCGGTCGTGCAGCACGTCGAACAGACCCGCGTTGAGCTGACCGATCCGGTTCTCGAGCGCGAGGATCCGCGGGTCGTCGTCGGACTCGGCCGCGCCGAACTCGGCGCGCACGCCGACGGCCGTCCCAACATACTCGTGCAGCGCCGCGGCCAGGGCGTCCACCGCGGCGTGCATCGGCGCGGGGTCGACGGCGGGCAGCGGGGCGGGGCCGTGCGTGGTGTCCTCGTGGCTCATTCGGCGATTCTCTCCGTTCCGGGGTGGTTTCGACACACTCAACCACCGGGGATGGCACTCAGAGCGGGATGTTCCCGTGCTTCTTGGGCGGCAGGCTCGCGCGCTTGGTGCGCAGCGCGCGCAGGGCGCGCGTCACCTGGACGCGCGTCTCGGACGGCCGGATGACGGCGTCGACGTATCCGCGCTCGGCGGCGTCCCACGGGTTCACGATGGCGTCCTCGTACTCCACGGTGAGGCGCTTGCGCTCGGCCTCGACATCGCCTCCTGCGGCGGCGACGTCGGCCAGCGCGCGGCGCTGCAGGATGTTCACCGCGCCGCCCGCGCCCATGACGGCGACCTGCGCCGTCGGCCACGCGAGGTTGACGTCGGCGCCCAGCTGCTTCGAGCCCATGACGATGTACGCGCCGCCGTACGCCTTGCGCGTGATGACGGTGACCAGCGGCACGGTGGCCTCCGCGTACGCGTAGATGAGCTTCGCGCCGCGGCGGATGATGCCCTGGTGCTCCTGCCCCACGCCCGGCAGGAAGCCCGGCACGTCGACGAACGTCAGCACCGGCAGGTTGAACGCGTCGCACGTGCGCACGAACCGCGCGGCCTTCTCGGCCGCGTCGATGTCCAGGGTGCCGGCCATCGACATCGGCTGGTTCGCGATGATGCCGACCGCCTGGCCCTCGACGTGGCCGAACCCGATCAGCACGTTGGGCGCGAACAGCGGCTGGACCTCGAGGAACGAGTCCGGGTCCAGCACCGTCTCGACGACCGTGCGCATGTCGTACGGCTGGTTGTCCGAGTCGGGGATCAGCTCGTCGAGCGCGGCGTCGTGCTCGGTCTCCTCGAGCTCGACGTCCTCCGGCGGGAACGACGGCGGGTCGCCGAGGTTGTTCTGCGGCAGGTACCCGACGAGGTGGCGCACGTAGTCGATCGCGTCCTCCTCGTCGGACGCCATGTAGTGCGCGACGCCGGACTTCTCGTTGTGGGTACGCGCACCGCCGAGCGTCTCGAAGTCGACGTTCTCGCCGGTCACCGAGCGGATGACGTCCGGCCCGGTGATGAACATGTTCGACGTGCCGTCGGCCATGACGATGAAGTCCGTCAGCGCCGGGGAGTACACGGCCCCGCCCGCCGACGGCCCGAGGATCAGCGAGATCTGCGGGATCACGCCCGACGCCGCCACGTTGCGCCGGAACATCTCGGCGAACTGCGTCAGCGCCGCCACGCCCTCCTGGATGCGGGCGCCGCCGCCGTCCGAGATGCCGATGATCGGCACGCCCGTGCGGAGCGCGAGGTCCTGCACCTTGGCGATCTTCTGGCCGTGCACCTCGCCGAGCGAGCCGCCGAACACCGTGAAGTCCTGCGAGAACACGCAGACCTGGCGGCCGTCGACGGTGCCGTAGCCCGTGACGACGCCGTCGCCGGGGATGCGCTTCGCGTCGAGGCCGAAGTTGCGGGAGCGGTGGGCGGCCAGCGCGTCCAGCTCGACGAACGAGCCCTCGTCCAGCAGCGCATCGATGCGCTCGCGGGCCGACTTCTTGCCGCGCGCGTGCTGCTTCGCCTGCGCGGCGGCCTCCGGCTCGGTGACGGCGGCGGCGCGGCGGCGCTCGAGGTCGGCGAGCTTGGCGGCGGTCCCCGTGAGGGTCTCGATGGCGGCGTTCACAAACCACCAGCCTAGTTGGGCACTCCGTACAGATCGATGCGCCCGCCGACGCGTCGCGATGCGAACTTTTGGTGGGACCCGACAACGCCCCGGTGCGGCAGGATGGCCCCGTGGAACCTTCGAACCTCGATGTCGAGGCCGTGCGGAGCGCAGTGCTGCGACCTGTTGGACCGTGGGCGAGCGTCGACGTCCTCCCCGTGGCCGCGTCCACCAACGCCGAGCTCGTGGAGCGGGCGCGGGCCGCGGACGAGGCCGGCACACCGCTCGACGCTCCGGCGGCGCTCGCCGCCGAGCACCAGACCGCCGGGGTGGGCCGCGCGGGCCGGAGCTGGGAGACACCGCCGCACGCCGCGCTGACCGTGTCGATGCTGCTGCGCCCGGACGTCCCGGATGTCGCGCTCGGGTGGCTGCCCCTGCTCAGCGGGCTCGCCATGGTGCGCGTGCTGCGCGACGCCGGGGTCCCCGCCGCGCTCAAGTGGCCCAACGACGTGCTGCTGCCCGCGGGGGAGTCGCTCGACGGGTTCGGGCCGTGGCGCAAGGTCGCCGGCATCCTCGCGCAGGTCGTCCCGGGCGGCGGGGTCGTCGTGGGGATCGGTCTCAACGTCGCCCAGGCGACCGACGAGCTGCCCGTACCCACCGCCACCTCGCTCGCGCTGTCCGGCGCACCCGCGCCTGCGCTCGACCGCACGGCCCTGCTCGCCGCGCTGCTGCGCGAGCTCGCCGCCGTCGTCGAGCGCTGGTCGGCCGACGACGGCGACGCCGACGTGCCGGGCCCCGGCGGCGCGCCGTCGCTCGTCGACGAGTACGCGGCGGTCTCCGCGACCCTCGGGACGCTGGTCCGCGCCGACCTCGCGGGGGGCGGTGGCACGGTCGAGGGCACGGCCGAGCGCCTGTCCGACGACGGTGCCCTCGTCGTCGTGCGGGCGGACGGGAGCGTGCGGATCGTCGCGGCGGGGGACGTGCACCACGTCCGCGAGGCCTGACCCCGGGCGCGTGGGTGCCACCTAGACTGACCGCGTGACGCGCGACACCTCGCTGGACAGCTCTGCCGAGAACGGGCCCGAGGCGGCCGTCGGCCCCTCGCACGACACAGCCGCCCGCGTCGACCTCGAGATCCTCGGCGGCCCGCGCCGCTACACGCTGGACGACCTGGTCGAGGGCACCGGCCTGTCGCACGAGCTCATCGAGGACTACTGGCGGTGGCTCGGCCTGCCGGTGCAGCACAGCACCGAGCGCTGGTTCACGGACTCCGACATGGAGTCGCTGCGGGAGATCGCGCGGCTCGCGGCGACCGAGCACCTCGACGAGCAGGCGCTGCGCACCCTGGTGCGGTCGATGGGTCACACCACCGAACGGCTCGCGCTGTGGCAGGTGGAGGCGTTCGTCGAGCATGCCGCGCGCGAGAAGGGGCTCGACGACGTCAGCGCTCGCCTGACGGTCCTGGACACCATGCCGCACCTGGCCGACATCCTCGCGCACCAGCTCGAGCACGCCTGGCGGCGGCAGCTCGCCGCGGTGACCGGCCGGTACGCGACCGAGTTCGCGGGGGCCCGCGGCGCCGACCGCGACGAGCACAAGCTGCCGCTGCGCCGCGCGGTCGGGTTCGCCGACATCGTCTCGTTCACGAAGCGCACCGCGGGCCTCGGCTCGGAGGAGCTCAGCGACTTCGTCCAGCTCTTCGAGACCCGGTCCCGCGACATCGTCACCGAGGCGGGCGGCCGCGTCGTCAAGACCGTGGGCGACGCCGTGCTCTTCATCGCCGACGACGTGCAGCACGGCGCCGAGGTGGCGCTCGGCCTGTCCACCGCCAACCCGGACGGGCCGGACATCCCGGTGCGCGTCGGGTTCGTGTGGGGGAGGGTCCTGTCCCGGTTCGGCGACGTGTTCGGCCCGTCGGTCAACCTCGCATCGCGCCTGACGGAGGCGTCGCAGCCCGGCGAGGTGCTGGTGGACCCGGCGACGGCGGCCCTGCTCGCGACGTCGCCCCGCTACGCGCTCACCGAGCAGCCCGAGGCGGAGCTGCAGGGGCTCGGCTCGATGAAGCCGGTGCGCCTGCAGCGCGCGTACACCGGGGCCTGACCGCGCCGGCTACGAGGGCAGCTCGGCGTCGGCCGGCTCCGGGTCCGGCTCGAGCAGGCTCGGGCCGTTGTTGCTGACCGAGCTGACCAGCGACGTCACCGGCCGCAGCGCAAACGCGTCGACCGGCCGGCTGAGCAGGCCTGCCGCCTGCTCCGCGCCCACGGCCGGGTCGAGCCACGCGTCCCACACCGACGACGGCAGGGCGAGCGGCATGCGGTCGTGGATGTGCGCCATCGGCGCCGAGGCCGCGGTCGTGACGATCGTCGTCGACACCAGCCAGCGGGCCGGGTCGTCGTCGGCCTTGCTGCGGTCGCGCCAGAACTCGTAGAGGCCCGCGAACAGCACGGGCTCGCCGTCGCGGTGGATCCAGTACGGCTGCTTGGGCGCCTTGGCGGTGGGCTTGGCTCCCGGCGGCAGCGGGAGCTTGCGCCACTCGTAGTAGCCGTCGGCCGGGACGAGGCAGCGACGCACGCCGAGGGGCTTGGCGAACGCCGGCTTGTCGAGCAGCGTCTCCCCGCGCGCGTTGATCATGCGGGCGCCGCCGCTCGGGTCCTTGGACCAGGACGGCACCAGGCCCCACCGGGCCAGCTGCAGCGACCTGGTGAGCTCGCCCGTGCTCGGTCCCGCCTCGGTGCGCGCCGGGCGCTCGACGACGATGCGCACGTCGTCGGTCGGCGCCACGTTCCAGGACGGGGGCAGGAGCCGGGCGTCCTCGGCGAGCTCGGCGATGGCGACGTCGTCGCCGACGTCCTGGGCGTTGCGGAAGGAGGCAAAGCGGCCGCACATGCCGCCATCCTGCCCCGGCCCACCGACGCTGCCCCACATTCACCGTGTGGCCTGCGAGAACACCCGCTCAGAACTAGTGTTCCTGACGTGGCACCGATGCCCCCGCAGCACACCGCACACCCGCGCTCGCACCGCGTCGCACGCATCGTCGCGCTGACGCTCACCGGCGCGCTCGTGCTCGTCTCCGCCGGCGCCGTCGCGGCCTACCTCAACTTCCAGAACGACATCCAGGTGTCCGACGTCGAGTCGGTGCTCGCGACCCGGACCGGGCGCCCCGCGCCGCCCCCCGCCAACCCCCACGACCCCTTCGCCGGCAAGGCGCTCAACATCCTGGTCATGGGCACCGACTACCGCGGCGGCGGCAACGCGGCCCTCGCCGGCCCGGGCGCCGAGTTCCACTCCGACACCACCCTGGTGGTGCACATCTCGGGGGACCGCAGCCGCATCGAGATCGTGTCCATCCCACGCGACTCCCTCGTGGACATCCCCGCGTGCCCGCTGGCGGACCACACCGAGAGCAGCCCGCGGCACGACGACATGTTCAACTCCGCGTTCATGATCGGAGGCGGGCCGACCCAAGACGTCACCTTCGCGGCCGCCTGCACCGTCCTCACCGTCGAGGCGATCACCGGGGTGCCGATCACCGACCACATCGTCGTCAAGATGACGGGCGTCGTCGGGGTCGTCGACGCGCTCGGCGGCGTGCCGATGTGCCTGCCCGAGCCCGTGAACGGCAGCAAGGACGTCGACCTCCACCTGCCCGCCGGGCCGCAGACCCTCAACGGTTACCAGTCGATCAACTTCCTGCGCGCCCGCAAGGGTCAGGGCATGGGGCTGCAGATCGGCAGCGACCTCGAGCGCATCAAGCGGCAGCAGGCGTTCATCGACGCGATGATGCGCAAGATCCTCTCGCAGAACCTCATCACCGACTCCCCGCGGCTCTACAAGCTGGTCGAGGCCGTGCTGCGCTCCATCTCCACCAGCCCCGAGCTCGCCAGCCCCAAGGCGCTCGCCGGCCTGGCCTGGAGCGTGCGGGGCGTCGACCCGGCCGACATCGTGTTCACCCCGCTGCCCGTCGTCGACTCGGCGGCCCAGCCCGGCCGGGTCGAGTGGGTGACGTCCCAGACCCAGCCGATCTGGGCCGGCATCGCCGCCGACAAGGCGCCCGCGGGCACCGGGGCCCCAGCCCCCTCGGCCCCGGCCACCCCGACGCCGACCGGGGCCGGCGGGGGCTCCGCGCCTGCTGGGACACCGGCCGCCCCTTCCACGCCGAAGCCGACCGCGTCGCTGCTGCCCGGGGTGTGCCCCTGACCTGACGTCGCGCGCCGGATGCGCGGGGGGATAGCGCGCGTGCCCGGAACGGCTTCCCGCCGCGGATACGGTCCCAGCCGTGCCCTCATCCTCGCCGCGGCATCCGGTCCGCCCCAGCACGCGCCGCAAGGCGCGCCTGGAGCGCACTGTCGCGTCCGCTCGCCGCCAGGCGACGACGGCGGTTGCTCCGGCTGGCGACAGTCAGCCGCGCTGCAACGCGTGCAGGCGCTCGACCGCCTCGCGCAACGTCTCCTCGCGCTTCACGAACGTGAACCGCAGCGAGTTCAGCATTCGCGCGTGCGTGAGCGAGCCCTCGCGGCAGAACGCCGTCATCGGGATTGCGACGACCCCCGCGAGCTCGGGCAGCCGTCGGGCGAGCTCGACGCCGTCGGCCAGCCCCAGGCGCTCGATCAGCCGCGACGCGTCCGCCACGACGAAGTAGGTGCCGCGCGGCACGACGACGTCGAACCCCGCCGCCCGCAGCCCCTCGCACAGCAGGTCGCGCCGCGAGGCGAGCGACGCGGCGAGCTCGCGCGGGGCGTCGTCGTCGGCGAGCGCCTGCGCGATTGCGGGCTGGAAGGGCGCGCCCGACACGTAGGTGAGGAACTGCTTGACCGTGCGTACCGCCGTGACCAGTGGCGCAGGGCCGTGCACCCAGCCGATCTTCCAGCCGGTGAGGCTGAACGACTTGCCGCTCGACGAGATGGTCAGCGTGCGCTCGGCCATGCCGGGCAGCGTCGCGAGCGGCGTGTGGACCGCGCCGTCGAACGTCAGGTGCTCGTAGACCTCGTCCGTCACGACGATGGCGTCGCGCTCGCAGGCGATGTCCGCGACCGCCTCGAGCTCCTCGCGCGTGAGCACCGTGCCCGTCGGGTTGTGCGGGCTGTTGATGAGCAGCATCCGCGTGCTGGGGCTCGCGGCCGCGCGCAGGGCCTCGACGTCGAGGCGGAACCCGTCGGGCGTCGGAGCGAGCGCGATGGGAACGTGCGTCGCCCCGGCGAGCGCGATGACGGCGGCGTGCGCGTCGTAGAACGGCTCGAGCGTGATGACCTCGTCGGCCGGCCCGGCGAGCGCGAGCACCGCCGAGGCGAGCGCCTCGGTCGCACCCGTGGTGATCAGCACCTCGGTCTCCGGGTCGACGACAAGGCCGTAGTGCCGCTGCTGGTGCGCGGCGACCGCGGCGCGCAGTTCGGGGATGCCCGGCCCGGGCGGGTACTGGTTGGCGCCCTGCTCGATCGCGCGGATCGCGGCGGCCTTGATGGACTCCGGGCCGTCGACGTCGGGGAAGCCCTGGCCCAGGTTGATGGCGCCGGTGCGCACCGCGAGGGCGGACATCTCGGCGAAGATCGTCGCCGCCACGTCGTCGGTGGAGGTTGCGTCGGGCGCGAGGAGTCCGGTGGCGCGGGCGACGTCCTGCCAGGCGCCGCGGGGGAGGGCCGTCATGCTCGCGAGGGTAGCGCTCAGGTCGGCGGACAAGCGCACGGACATCCTGCGGCTGCACGAGCAGGGCGTGTCCGTCCGGAAGATCGCCACGCAGCTCAGGCTCGGACGCACGGCTGTGCACAACGTCGTCCGGACGGGCGCGATCGCGGCCTGAGCGGAGGTGGCGGCACGACGGTGTCCGGGCGGGTGAGGATTCGGACAGTGGTGTCCGACATCGCACTGATTGGTCTGGACTGACGCGTGTCGACGTGTTTGACTTCTATTAAGCGAGAGGGGCTTGACCCCGAGCTTCCAGCCCTCGACCCCCGTCCTGCGACGGGGGTCGTTGTGCGTCTGGGCGCAGAGCGTATGGGGCCGGCGGAACGGTCGGGGCCCACACGCGGTCGCGGACCACCTTCTGCTCGATCTTCGACCAGAGCTTCGCGTTGGCGTTCGCTACCTTCGGCCGCGCGTCGTCGCGCCCGCTCGCGATGCGCTGCTTGAGGTAGGTGACCAGGTCCGCCGCCTGAATCTGCCGGTGCTTCGCCGAGTCGATGAACTCGATCTTGAGGATGCGGTCGAGCTTCCGTGAGCGGTAGCCCCATGTGCCGTCCCGCTTGAAGTCCTCGAGCGAGCGGACGACTGAGGCGGCGAAGCGGCACTCATCGGCGAAGACGTATGCGGCCTGGCGCCGAGCCCTCGCGCGCTCATCGATCCGCTCGAGCGTGTACATCAGCGCAGCCTCGTGCTCGTTGTACCCGCGGCCCGCGTAGGCAAGCGCGAACGGCTCGCGCTCGATCGCCTCGAAGATGAGGCACCCGGCACGAAACGCGATCACATCCAGCGCCTCGCCATAGATCTTGATGCGCTGCCATGGCTGGAGGTCGCGCCATGCGCCCTTGCCCTGGAACATGTCCACGCCGTGCAGCTCGGTGCTCGCAGGGATGCCGAACTCGCGCTCGGCGCGGTCCATCACAGCGTCCAGATCGGCAGCGAGCAGCCGGCGCTGACCCGCGTACATCACGAGCGCGCCGATGCGGTAGATGTCCCTGTCGGCTGACTCATCGATGAACGCGATCCAGCGATCGTCAGAGCTCAACGCATCCTCCCTGCCCACGACACCGAACGACTCGGGGAGTCTACGGGTGACGGTGGCAGCGCGGCACGTAGCGGCGCACATCACCGAGGTGCTGGCCGGACTTCCGTGCCGCGGGTCCATCTGCGGCGCACGTCCGCGGGCGCGAGCCACATGCAGTTGATCCACCGGCGGCGGTCGAGCACCTCGACGAGCACCGCGCGGGTCGTGTACGCAACGGCACGCGTCGCGAGCTGCTCCTCACCGTCGCGCTCCCACACGATCAGCGCCGTCACAGGGATGTCACAGTCGACCTGCGTGCGGCGGGCCGGGACCGGCAGCTCGTTGACGATCTGCTGCCAGTCCTGCTCCCAGTGCTGCGAGGCCTGATCGAACACACGTTCTAGTGTCGCAGACGATCCCCAGTCAGCGGTGGTCGCGCTGGCGAGAACACATCTCAGCGTCTGGTCTCAGATCCTGGGAGGCCGTGGCTTGGGCGAACGCTCCCAGCCGGACGGACCCCAGCGGAAGACGGCTCCGGCTGTCAACATGCTCATGAACCAGACGTGGGTGACCCCGTCAGGCATGCGAGGGGCGACCGTGGGCAGTGGTCCGTCGTCTCGGACGAGCACGTCGATGGCCGTGAATGGTGCTGACGAGAGCGCCGGGAACGGGAGGAAAAGGTGCGCCTCCGGTCGGTGCGCCGCACGGAGCTTGTCGATGTTGTGCTCCTGCGCGGGCGTGTGCACCCACTCGTCGAACCACCTGACCAGCCCATCGCCGTTCTCGGACTCGAACCCACCGGTCATCGCGGGGGCGCGTTCTACGGTGGTGTAAATGCTGCCTGGGAAGGAAGTCGTGGGGCTGTGAAAGTAGTCGACCACCCCGAGCGCCTGCAGGCTCGACGTAGCGTCCCGATCGGACGGGTCCGCCGCTAGGCGCCGGATTAGCGGCGGCGCCAGCCTTCTGAGCTCATTGACGTTGCACGTTGGTGTGAGCGCCAGGGCCCAGGCTCCAGCAACGCCAGGTTCGGTCCAGCACCCCGCCTTGCGAGGGGCCAGCCATGTCTCAAGGGCGGTGCGGTCGGTGACAGTGGTGACCTCGCAGGCGCCGAAGACGACTCCGTCGCGAACAAGGTCGAAGTCGTGCATGCTTCTCCGGCTGTTGTCGTCGTGGCACTTGATGGTCACACCGGGCAACGCCGCCTCGATACATGCGGCGGCCCAGGCTTCCTCGGTGCGCTTACGAGTCACGGCACCATTCTGTTGCGGGATCGGACCTTGGGCCTCTGCTCAGCCGTGGTGGCCTTGGTCGACTTCGACCGAGCATGAGTGTGGTCACCTGATGTGGCCCCATCTGGTGCCGGTTTCTTCACGAATCTTGGCTCCACCCGGGGCGGTGAGCTCGCGGGTGGGCGGGGCTGCGTGTCGTCACGAATTTCGGCCCCGCCCCGGTTTCAGATCTTCTCGACGTCGTTGTCGGGGAGGTCGGGATGGTCAGGTCCAGGGTGGAGCTGTTCGAGGAGATCCGGGTCGATCACCGTCGGGAGGGGCTCTCGATCCGGGAGCTCGCGGAGCGGCACGGTGTGCATCGGCGCACGGTTCGCCAGGCGTTGGCGTCGGCGACTCCGCCGCCGCGTAAGGAGTACAGCCCGCGGGGGTCGGCCGGCGATCGAGCCGTGGAAGCAGGTCATCGACGCGTGGCTGCTCGCGGACCAGGACGTGGCCCGTAAGCAGCGGCACACGGCTCGGCGGGTGTGGCAGCGGCTCGTGACCGAGCACGGCGCGGTCGCTCGGAGGTGACGGTCTCGAGGTGGGTGGCGGTACGGCGCCGGGAGCTGGGACTGGACCGGGTCGAGGTGTTCGTCCCGCAGGCGCACGTGGCGGGTGCGGAGGCCGAGGTCGACTTCGGGGAGTTCCACGTCCGGCTGGCCGGGGCGGACCTGAAGGTCTGGATGTTCGCGATGCGGCTGTCGGCGTCGGGCAAGGCGTTCCATCACGGGTTCGCGAACCAGGCGCAAGAGGCGTTCCTCGAGGGGCATGTGCGGGCGTTCGCTGCTCTGGGCGGGGTGCCGGCCCGGGTTCGGTACGACAATTTGAAGCCTGCCGTGGTGCGGATCCTCAAGGGCCGTGACCGGGTGGAGAACGACCGGTTCACCGCGCTGCGCTCGCACTACGGGTTCGAGTCGTTCTTCTGCGTTCCGGGCAAGGACGGCGCGCACGAGAAGGGCGGCATCGAGGGCGAGATCGTTCGGTTCCGGCGCACGCACCTGGTGCCGGTCCCGGACGTGGCCTCGATGGCCGTCCTGAACGATCTGATCGGCGCTGGCGACGTGGCGGACGACGCCCGTGTGATCACCGGGCACAAGACGGCCGTGGGCGTCGAGGCCGCCGCCGAGGCGTGCATGCTGATGGCGCTGCCCGGCGAGCCGTTCGACGCCGCGACGCTCCTGACGGCGAAGGTCGACTCCCGCTCCAGGGTGTGCGTGCGCCAGGCGTACTACTCCGTCCCGCCCACATCCTGCAGACCGGCACCGACTCCTACCGGCTCCGCACCACCACGCGCCGCCGGAGGTGGCACCCTCGTCGGCTACGGCGTGGGTACGATCGCCTTATCGCTCGCTTTTGCGGGCCTATCGACGGTCGCCTCTGACAAAGCTGATGCGTGGATAGCGCAAGACTGGCAGGAGACCCGGAAATGACGTGGAAGATGTACGTGCTCAGCGCTCCCGAGGCGACCGCTGGCTGGAATCTGCCCTCGTGGTTCGGCTGGTCGGCTATCACTTTCTCCCTTCTCCTCGCTGGAATTGGGGTGGCCGTCGCGTTCCGCGCATGGCGTGATCCAAAGTATGTTGAGCGGACGGCCGAGGGGATGGCGGTGCTTCGGCCACACACGGGGCGCGCAGGAGCTCGCGCGCTCGTTCCGACCGCGCTGCTCTCGGCGGGTATCGGAGTGTTCTTCTCGGCGTTTCTAGTCGCGCGTTGGCCGGGAGTCGGTGACGTTGTTCCGATCGTGATCGGGATTTTCGGTGCCGTGATATTAGTTATTGCGGGAGTGCTGATTCTTTCGATCATGTACTACAACAAGCCGCAGTTTCTTGTTCCGCCAAGCATGCGAGCCGATGACGGCATGGCAGAGCTTCGAAGACGGCATGAGGGTGATCGAGAGAAACTGGAGTAGGTCGGCGCGGCTCCGCGTTGTCTCCGCTCGAACGGCTGACAAATTCGTGCGCAGCCGTACTGGAGGTCTTCCCTGCCGAGCGCGCCTACAGGGAGTGACGTGCGACGTCACCGGCGCTTCGCGCAGCGCCGGTCGGGGTGTCGTTCCTGTTCAATCGGTATCTCAGGGATCACGCATGCGCCTGGGCACGCAGAACTTCGGCGAGAGGCGTGCCGCGCTCGAGCGCGACGGCCACCCCCTCGGCGAACCGCGTCAGCGACGGCAGCCCGGTCCGGTCGGCCATGTCGGTCAGCGCGAGCCCGATCGGCGCGCCCGCACGGACGTCGGCGAGCATGCGGCGGATCTCGGTGGAGAGCTCCCCGCGTGCGGTCGCAGCGACGCGCTCGAGCGCGGAGAGGGGCGACTCGCCCGCGGTCACGGCGAGCGCGAGCAGCTCGGCGACCGTCGGGAACTCGGCGACCATGCGTTCCTCGCGTTGCCCGATCTGCCGCGTGAGCAGCTGGTCGCACGTCGCGAACCCGCTGGCCCCGCAGATCGTGACCAGCAGCGCGAGGGGCAGCGGGGCGAATCCCCGCGCCGCGCCGATGAGCAGGGCCAGGGCGAGGCCGGCGCCGAGCCCGGCGACGGTCCACACGACCTGCCGGGCGCGGAACTGGTCCACGCTCTCCGCCGAGCCCGCGCGGTCCAGCCGCCGCCGCACTTCGGCCCGCGGCGAGCCCAACCGCTCGAACCAGTGCGCGACGTCCGCGATCCACGGCGCGAGCAGCCGCTCGACGACGGGGAACGGCGAGCGCACCGGTCCTGACAAACCCCAGGAGCCCGCGTCAGAGCCTCGGCCTGCACTCCCCGCCATGACGCCCGCTGCCGCGCTCCTTGCCGCCCGTAGCCGCCTCCAGGAGGCCACCTCCACCGGCTCCAATCTCGCCGCCCTGGAGGCCCAGCACGCGACCGCTCCCGGCGCTGCGCCGAAGAGCACCTCCCGATGCTCGCGGTTGGGTGCGTCCAGAACCAGCCTGCCGTAGACGTCTGACAACGTGGCCCGATGCGCCCCGGCGGCAGCAGCCCATCAGGCGTCCAGTCCGGGAGGTTCGTCACCGCTGGGTCTGCGTCCTAACGTCCTGGGCGTGGCAGTAGGCCTCGAAGACCTGGGCGTGGTCCAGGCCCGCGACCCTGGCCTCCTGGACCGCCAGAAGCGCCGAGGTCGTCAGCGCGGCCACGAGTCGCGGGGCGAGGGCCTGGGCGACGTCGTCGGGCGGGCCGTGTTGCGGTCCTCGGTCCAGGCCTCCAGGGCCTCCTAGAGGGTCCCGTAGGCCACGAGGATGGCGGCCTTCTCGGCTTCCTCGGGCGCCCTGAACAGAGCTCCTCCTGGTTCGACACCTGGTCGGGGGTCAAGCGGGATGGGATCATCCAGGAAGGTGAGGTCAAGGGATTCGTGGAGGTGACGTGGTGAGCAACCCGCTGCTCGATGCCATGCGCTCCGCGCCTCGTCGTACGTGGCTTGACAAGATCGCCTACGCGTCCCTCCACGCGGCGGAGGCCAAGTTCTTCCCTCGCCCCGCGGCTCCACTCGTCACGGTCGAGCTAAACGTGGAGAAAGTGGACGCTTACGACACCGCACGGGTGTCGCTCGCGTTGCAGGATGCGACGGCGAAGATCGGCCACCTCATCCAAGATCCGAGGACGAGTACATCCCAATCGCGCAAGCAATACCGTGAGGCGGCACCGCTCGTCCCACGGGGGCAGATCGGGAACCTGCTCTACTTTGGGTTCCCCGAGGTGGCGCCCCCGGAAGGTGCACTCTTCGACGAGCGCGTCCAGACGCTCTCCGAGCGCGCTGTGCTGGACTTGTTCGAGATCCTTCCCGAGTCGACGGACGATGACCGCGCACTCGATGCTGTGCTCGCCCGGCATGTGACCGAACGTGCAGCCATCAGCGACCTCGTGTCGGCGGTCAAGGAGACGGACACGGGCCTGGGGATGAAGTTCTCGGCCGGCGACCGGGTCATCGCCGTCTCGACACTGTCGCATGACCAGGCCGATGTGCTTGAGACCGCACTCAGCGAGTCAAACGTCGACCGCAAGGGCGAGATCGTCGAAGGCGTGCTTGACGGCATGCGCACGAGCCGACGACTGTTCTATCTCGAGACGGAGAACGGGCCGGACATCAGTGGAGCACTCGACGAGGACAAGCTCGCGGAGGTCCGTGACTACATCGGTGAGCGCGTCGTGGCGACTCTTGAACGGACGCAGGTGCTGCACAAGTCAGGCAAGATCGGCCGCCGCTCCTACAGGCTGCTCGACCTCCAGGGCGTAGATAGCCTCTTCGACTAGCGCCGACGGCTCGGAGGTCCCCCCGAAAGCAACTACTAACCAGCATTTGACGGGGAGTTGAGCCAGATCTCCTCGACGGTGGGGTCGTCCAGGTACTGCTGCAGCGGCCCGAGCCCGGCCAGCGAGTCGACGACGGCGCGCGCCGCGTCCCCGGCGTCGGGCAGGGCGGGCACGAGCCCGCGCGCGGTGCGCTCGGCGTAGTCGCCGACGGCGTCCGACACGAGGCGGTCGAGCGCGGCGCGCTCCCGCACCGGGTCGAGGCCGCGGCGGCGCACGAGCTCGCGTACCTCGCGCTCGAGGATGGCTGCGGCGTCGTCGATGACGGCAGTCATGTGGTTCCCCCTGAATCCCAATGGCTTGGCCCGCGTAGGGGCCCGCGCGGCGGCCCCTGGCTGCCGTGCGGAGGCAAGGGTAGATGACGTGCCGGCGTGTCTGAAAACTGCCTGTGGACAAACCTCGCGGCACCAGGAGCCTACGTTCCGGGACTCCACGCGGCAGACTGCTATACGCCACGCTTCTTCCGCTCGACGGCGAGAGGAACAGTGACAGGACCGAAGGTTCGACGACGAAGCGGAGGACACCATGAGGACACGAAGGATCCGCGGCACAGTCGCCGCGGCGGCGGCGACTGCATCTGCCCTGGTGCTCGCGAGCTGCAGCGTCACGGGCGGCGGCGGCGGGGGCCAGGCCAGCGGCAGCGACACGGGCCCGGTGACGATCAACGCGCTGTTCATGAAGCAGGCCGGCTATACCGAGGACGACGTCGCGAAGATGGTCGACGGGTTCCAGAAGGACAACCCCGGCATCACCGTGAAGCCGGCGTTCGTCGCGTACGAGGCGCTGCACGACAAGATCGTCACGTCCGCGCCGGCGGGCACCTACGACGTCGTGCTCATCGACGTCATCTGGCCGGCCGAGTTCGCGACCAAGGGCATCGTCCAGGACGTCACCGACCGCATCCCGGCGAAGTGGAAGGACGAGATGCAGGGCGGCGCGATGGCGTCGGCGCTGTACCAGGACAAGTTCTACGGCGTGCCGTGGTACCCGTCGACCAAGCTCTTCTACTACAACGCCGACCTGCTCTCGAAGGTCGGCGCCACCGAGGCCGACATCCAGACCTGGGACGGCGTGCTCAGCGTCGCGAAGAAGCTCAAGGACGCGGGCGTGGTGAAGTACCCGCTGTCGTGGAGCTGGGCCCAGGCCGAGGCTCTCATCTGCGACTACGCGCAGATCCTCGGCTCCATGGGCGGCAACTTCACCGACGACTCCGGCAAGCTCGTCGTCAACAAGGGTCCGGGCGTGCAGGCGCTGGAGTGGATGAAGAAGACCATCGACGACGGTCTCACCGACCCGGCGTCGACCTCGATGCTCGAGGACGACGTCAACAAGGCGATGGCCTCGGGCAGCACCGCGATGGCGCTCAACTGGGAGTCGACGCTGCGCGACCTCAACGACAAGTCGATCTCGCAGGTGGTCGACCAGGTCCACGTCATGGCCACCCCGAAGGGTTCCTCCGGCGACAACCCGGGCGTGAACGGCTCGATGGCGCTCTCGATCGGCGCGCGCTCCAAGCACGCCGACGCCGCGTGGAAGTTCATCGAGTACATCAGCAGCCAGCAGGTCCAGGACCAGTTCGCCACCAGCACGATGCCGAACTGGAAGTCGTCCTACCAGGACGCGAACGTCACGAAGACCAACCCGGAGGTGTTCAAGGCCGCCGGCGTCGCCTACGACTCGATGATCGCCCGGCCCGAGGTGCCCAACTACACCGCGGTGTCCCAGATCCTCCAGGTCGAGATCCAGAACGCGCTGCTCGGCAAGAAGTCGCCGCAGCAGGCGATGGATGACGCCGTCGCCCAGGCCAACGCCCTGAAGTAGGCGATCGATGACCGCCCCGAGCACGACGGCGCCCACGGAGGCCGGCACCTATGTGCCGCGCCGCAAGAAGTTGCGCCACACCCAGGGCTACCTGGCGTTCTGGCTGCTGCTTCCGGCTCTCGTCGCCGTGCTCGGGGTGGTCGTCTACCCCACGCTGCGCACCCTGCTGATCTCGTTCTTCCAGGTCGACTCCGCACTGGCCACGTCGACGCCGTTCGTCGGGTTCGGCAACTACGTCGAGGTGCTCACGTCGCCCAGCTTCTGGGGCGCGGTCGGCCGCACGCTGTACTTCACGATCGTCTCGACGACGTTCGAGCTGGTGCTCGGCATGTGCGTCGCAGGTCTGCTCAACGCACGGTTCCCCGGCCGCTGGTTGTTCCGCACCATCGTCGTCATCCCCTGGGCACTGCCGACGATCGTCAACGCCGCCATGTGGAAGGGCATCCTGAACGCCCAGTACGGGTCGCTCAACGCGCTGCTGACGCAGCTGCACCTGATCGACGACTATCACAACTGGCTCGGCGACCCGAGCACCGCCCTGAACCTGGTGATCCTCGCCGACGTGTGGAAGACGACGCCGCTGGTCGCGTTCTTCCTGCTCGCCGGCCTGACGTCGATCCCGTCCGACCTCTACGAGGCCGCGCGCATCGACCGCGCGAGCTGGCCGCGGATCTTCCGCTCGATCGTGCTGCCGCTGCTGGTGCCGTCGATCTCGATCGTCCTGGTGCTGCGCACGATCGAGGCGTTCAAGGTGTTCGACATCATCTACGCGATGACCCGCGGCGGGCCCGTCAACAGCACGCAGACCATCTCCTTCTACGCCTACACGACGGCGTTCTCCGACCAGCGGTTCGGGCTGGGGTCCGCGCTGTCCTACCTCATCGTCCTCGTGATCCTCGGACTGACCACCGTGTACCTGCGCACGCTGCGCCGATCGGAGATGAGCCTGCTGTGACGAGCCCTCCCACCCGCGTGCGGCACCGCCTGAGCAGCGCGCGGCGCCGCTACCTCGCGGTCGTCTACACGGGCGTCACGCTCGTGTCGATCGCCATCCTTGCGCCCGTCGCCTGGATGGTGATGGCGAGCGTGACGCCGCAGCGCATCCTCATCTCGCGGCCGCTGCAGTGGATCCCCGACGAGCTCGACTGGAGCCGGTACGCCGAGATCTTCCGGGGTGGTTCCCGCTCGGCCGGGGCGACGTTCCGCGCGGCCATGGGCAACTCGCTCGTCGTCGCGACGGCGACGGTGGCGGCAGCGATCGTCGTCGGCGTGCTGGGTGCCTACGCGTTCGCCCGCCTGCGGTTCCGGTTCCGCGGCGCGGTGCTGATGCTGCTCCTGGCCACGTACATGCTGCCGCAGATCGCGCTGCTCATCCCGCTGTACCTGATCCTCAGCGCGGCGGGCCTGCTCGACAACCGGCTGGGCCTCGTCATCGTGGACCTGTCGCTCGTCGTGCCGTTCGTGCTGTGGATCCTGGCGAACTACTTCACGACGATCCCGGAGGAGCTCGAGGACGCGGCCCGCGTCGACGGGGCCACCCGCCTGGGAGCGTTGTGGCACGTCGTGCTGCCGAGCGCTCGGCCCGGCCTGTTCGCCGCGATCATGTTCGCGTTCCTCCTGGCCTGGGACGAGTTCATGTACGCGCTCATCTTCACCTCGACGGACGCGTCCAAGACGCTGCCCGTCGCGATCAGCGAGTTCTCCGGGAGGTACACCACCGACTTCGGGCTGGTGGCCGCCGGCGGGTTCCTCGCCGCGTTGCCCGCCCTCGTCATCGCCGTGGCCGGCCAGCGCTATGTGGTCAGCGGGATGGGCACCGGCGCCGTCAAGGGCTGACGCCGCGCCGCGACACACAGGAGGTTCGATGGCCTACCGAGCGGACTACGTCGAGGCCGTGCGCACGCAGCCGCAGCACCTGCGTGCCGCGCTGGAGCGGTTGGAGCGCGACGCCGCCGACGCGGCGCTGCCGCCCTGGCTGCCCGGCCAGACGGTGGCGGTGGTCGCGATGGGCGCCTCGACGCACTCGGCCTGGGTGCTGGGACCGGTGCTCGCAGACGCGGGCCTGCGGTTCGCCAACCTCACGGCGTCCGAGGTTCGCCCCGGGTTCCAGCCCGCCGACCACTACGTGCTCGTGAGCGAGTCCGGGCGCAGCCCCGAGCCGATCGCCGCGGCCCGCGGGCTGACCGCCGGTGAGCGCGTGACGATCAGCAACTTCCCTGAGGCCCAGGTCGCCGAGGTCACGGACGCCGCGCTGGGCCTGGGCGGGTTCGACGACTCACCCGTCTACACGGTGGGCTACACGGCGACGCTGCTCGCCTACGCCGTGCTGCTGCGTCGGCAGGGCGTGCCGGCCGACGACCCGGCCGCGATCCCGGCCGCAGTCGAGGTCGCGCTCGCGCGGTACGCCGACGTCGCGTCCCACGTCGGCGATGTGCTGGCGGCCGCGCGTGCCGTCGACTGCGTGGGCGCCGGGCCGTCGTTCGCAACGGCCAGCGAGACCGCGCTCATGCTCCGGGAGGGCATCCGCGTCCCGGCCGCCGCGTTCGATACCGGCCAGTACGCCCACGGCCCGATCGAGGCGGCGCACGACGGCGTCGCGGTGGTGCTCTTCGGCGACGGCCGCGAGCTGTCCCTCGTCGAGCCGCTCCTCGCGCACGGGTGCGACGTCGTCGCGCTCACGGCGTTCCCCGAGCGGGTGTCGGCCGCGACGAGCGGGCACCTGACGGTGGTCCCGCTCCCGGACGGCGACGGGCCGGTCACCCGGGCCGCGCGCGAGGTCGTCGTCGCTCAGCTGGCGCTGGCCCGCGCCGTGGAGCACCGGCCGTTCACCATCGCGGAGTCGCTCTACCACGACCTGGACACCAAGCTCGAGGAGAGCGCGCCGTAGCCGGACCCGCGTCAGTCCCGCCGCGGCCCGCAGCAGGACATCTCGCTCGTCGACCCGTCATGGTCCGCCCGTCACGGCGCGCGCGGTGGACGTCGCAGCGATCGTGTACCCGTGCCCGACCGTCCGTGTGAACCAGGCGAGCAGCGGCGGGTGCGAGGTCGCGCTCAGCGTCACGCGCGCGGTCCGCCCGTCGGGTGAGTCGGCCTCGACGACCCGCAGCTGCCGGGGCAGCTGGTCCGGGAACGGGTACGCCTCGAGCTCGTCGATGACTGCCCGGGCGACATCCGCGTCGGTCAGCGCGAGCCCTCCGCCTCCGGCCTCGGGCGCGCCGGCGACGAGGTGCTGCCCGGGTGGCGTGGCGTCGGCGGCGCTGGTGGCCAGCAGGTCGGCAAGGTTGTAGAGCCGCTTGTGGTCGAGGTGCACGGCCGTCGCGGAGGCGATCATCGCGACGAGCATGAGTCCGACGACGACGAAGCCGAGCGTGAGCAGGAGGATCCGCCCGTCCTCCGGGTCCGGCCCAGCCGCCTCCCGGCGGCCTGGCGCGCTCATCGGGCCTCCGCGAACTGGTCGACGGTCGTGCGGTAGCGCGACTCCACGGGTACCTCGAGCGGAACCCACGAGCGCAAGAGCTCGGGGACGAACGGGAGCGGCACCGAGGCCCGCACGGTCGCCGTCACGGTGCCACCCGGGCTCAGGCACGGGTCCTTGGAGCACGCGACCTGGACGGCCTCCCCGCTCAGCGCCGGCTGCGGGTCGAAACCCTGGTCCTCCAGCGCGATCGCCACTGCGACGCGGGCACGCGCGGCGCCGTCGTCGGACGACGACGCCGTGACGACGGCGCGCGCCGCCTCGCGGGCACCGCCGTCGACGGCGAACGCGCCGGCCTGCAGGCGACCGACGGTCAGCACCAGGTACAGAAGCGGGATCAGCAGCAGCACCGTGGTGCCGATGAACTCGACGACGGCGGAGCCGCGCTCGGCGGAGGGCGGCGGCGTCATCGCCCCTCCTCGAGTGCGTGGCCCGCCACGACCATCGTCCCGGTCGGCCCGAGCAGGCCGACCACCGGGAGCGGCGCGCGCACCGTCACCTCCACCACCGGCAGCCCGGCCCGTGTCGTCGTCGAGGCGTGGACGTCGTCGGCGTACCTGGCCGACAGCGACTCGGTGATGAGCTCGCGCGTGCGGGCAACGCCGTCGTCGGGACCACGGTCGGCGCGCGCGGCGAGCCGCGCACCCTCGGCCGCGGCGTCGATGACCAGGGCGCGCGTGTGCTGCACGAGCGCGACCTGCACCACACCGAGGAACAGCGCGACGACGAGCCCGGCGACCATCGCGAACTCGGCGACGGCCGATCCGCGCTCGGCGCCGGAGGCCCGCGCGGTCACCGGCCCGTGACGCTCGAGATCGCCTGGGTGAACGCGTCCTCGAGCAGTGGTCCGGCGATCGCCCAGAGCGCGACCACCAGTCCGGCCGTCATCAGGGTGACCAGGACCCAGCCGGGCACGTCGCCGCGCTCGGGGTCCAGGGCGTCCGGGAGGGCCGTGGCGCTGGTGACGGGGGCGGCGCCCGCGGCGGGTGTCTCGGACGGGATCGCGGTGTCGAGGTTGTGCATGGTGGTTCCTTTCGGTACTTGCGACGGTGTGGGTCGTGCGGGTGTCACAGGCCGACGCGCAGAGTGGCCAGGGACGGGAACACGGCGAAGACCACCGTGATGGGGAGGATGAGGAAGACGACCGGGACGAGCATGAGGACCTCCTTGCGCCCGCCCGCCTCCATGAGGGCGCGGCGCCCCGACTCGCGGACGTCCTGGGCCTGGGCACGCAGAACTTCGGCGAGAGGCGTGCCGCGCTCGAGCGCGACGGCCACCCCCTCGGCGAACCGCGTCAGCGACGGCAGCCCGGTCCGGTCGGCCATGTCGGTCAACGCGAGCCCGATCGGCGCGCCCGCACGGACGTCGGCGAGCATGCGGCGGATCTCGGTGGAGAGCTCCCCGCGTGCGGTCGCAGCGACGCGCTCGAGCGCGGAGAGGGGCGACTCGCCCGCGGTCACGGCGAGCGCGAGCAGCTCGGCGACCGTCGGGAACTCGGCGACCATGCGTTCCTCGCGTTGCCCGATCTGCCGCGTGAGCAGCTGGTCGCACGTCGCGAACCCGCTGGCCCCGCAGATCGTGACCAGCAGCGCGAGGGGCAGCGGGGCGAATCCCCGCGCCGCGCCGATGAGCAGGGCCAGGGCGAGGCCGGCGCCGAGGCCGGCGACGGTCCACACGACCTGCCGGGCGCGGAACTGGTCCACGTTCTCCGCCGAGCCCGCGCGGTCCAGCCGCCGCCGCACCTCGGCCCGCGGCGAGCCCAGCCGCTCGAACCAGTGCGCGACGTCCGCGATCCACGGCGCGAGCAGCCGCTCGACGACGGGGAACGGCGAGCGCACCGGCTGCTCGCGCAGGAGCCCGCTGGTCGCGTCGCGCGGCCGCAGCGCCGGGGCCAGGCGCTCGTCGAGCGTGATGCGCCGTCCGCGGACGCCCGCGACCACGAGCACGAGGCCGATACCGCCCAGCAGCCCGATGAGCGCGCCCGTCGGGGATGCCCAGACGCTCATCGCAGCACCCGCCCTTCCTCGGGCAGCCGCCCGATCCGGAGCATGAGCCGGTAGGCGACCACCGAGCACGCTGCCCCGCCTGCGAGCACCAGCACGCCTGCGGGGGAGTCGTACGCTCGGGCGGTCTCCGGCCGCGTCGCGAGGAACGCGAGCACGACCCATGGCCCGGCTGCGGCGAGCCGAGCGCCGCTGACGGTCCACGACTGCCGCGCCTCGAGCTCGCCGCGCGTCCGTGCGTCCTCGCGCAGGAACGTCGACAGCGTCCGTAGCAGACGCCCGAGGTCAGACCCGCCGACCTCCCGGGTCAGCCGCAGCGCCTCGATGATCCGGTCCGCGACCGGGTCTGCCAGCCGGGCCTTGAGCAGGTCGAGGCTTTCCGCGAACCGCCCGGTCGCGCGGTAGTCGGCGGCGAACCGGGCGAACGGCTCGCGCAGCTCGACCGGCCCGCGCTCGCCGAGCTGTCCCACGGCCTCGGGCAGCGACAGCCCCGCCCGCACCCCGGATGCCAGGTGGTCGACGACCTCGGGCCACACCTCGCGCAGCCCCCTGCGCCGTTTGCGCGCCCGCGCCGCGACGAGGGCCGACGGCGCTGCCGCGGCCATGGCGGCGAAGCACAGGCCGATCGCGGGCGACCGCGTGGTCGCGAACACGGTCAGCAGCACGACGACGGCGAGCATCGCGCTCGCCCCGTACAAGGCGCCCGGCGTGACCGACGCGGCTCCGGCCTGCACCAGCAGGTCCTGGGTGCGCGCCCGCCGCACGGAGGTCCGGCGCGGGCCGTCGTCCGGCACCCAGAACGACCACCACACGCAGAACAGCCCGAGACCGAGCACGAGGCCCGCGAGAACCCCCACGTCAGGCCACCGCGCCCGCGAGCAGCGCGCGCACGTCGATCCCGGCCCGCGCGAATCGCTCGTCTCCGGGCGGGAACCCGTCGCCGCGCACCAGCCGCCCGCCGAGCGCTTCGGGCTGCCGGTGGAACAGCCCGGCGGTCTCGACCCGCCCCTCCTCGACGCGCCCGGTCACGGCGACGATCTCGCGGACCTGTCGCGCGCCGTCGGGCGTGACGCCCAGGTGCACGACGACGTCGACGGCGCTCGCCACGGTCGGCACGACGAAGTGGTGCGTGACGTTCTCGCCCGCAAGCAGCGGGAGCGTGCACAGCTTGGTCACGGCCTCCCGGGCGCTGTTGGCATGGATCGTGCAGAGGCCAGGAACTCCGCTGTTGAGAGCCACGAGCAGGTCGAAGCTCTCGGCCTCGCGCACCTCGCCGACCACGATCCGGTCGGGGCGCATGCGCAGCGCCTCCTTGACGAGGCGGCGCAGCGGGATCTCGCCCGTGCCCTCGAGCGACGGCTGGCGGCACTGCATCGCGACGATGTCGCGGACGTCGAGCCGGAGCTCGAACACCTCCTCGGCGGTGATCACGCGCTGCGAGGCCGGGATCGAGCCGGCGAGCGCGTTGAGCATCGTCGTCTTGCCCGCCTGGGTCGCCCCCGCGACGAGGATGTTGAGGCCGGCACGCACGGCCGCGTCGAGGAACGCTGCCGCGTGCGGGGTGAGGGAGCCGAGCCGCACCAGGTGTTCCAGGCGGCTGGCGCGCACCACGTGCTTGCGGATGTTGACGGCCATGTGCTCGCGCGTGACGTCCGGGATGACGACGTGCAGCCGCGACCCGTCGGGCAGCGCCGCGTCCACGAACGGCGAGCTGAGGTCCAGGCGGCGCCCGCTCGCCTTGAGCATCCTCTCCACGAGGTCGCGCACCTGCTGCGCGGTGAGGATGGTCGTCGTGAGCTCGGGCACGCCGCTGCGCGCGACGAACACCTGGGCCGGCGAGTTGAGCCAGATCTCCTCGACGGTCGGGTCGTCCAGGTACTGCTGGAGCGGCCCGAGCCCGGCCAGCGAGTCGACGACGGAGCGCGCCGCGTCCCCGGCGTCGGGCAGGGCGGGCACGAGCCCGCGCGCGGTGCGCTCGGCGTAGTCGCCGACGGCGTCCGACACGAGACGGTCGAGCGCAGCGCGCTCCCGCACCGGATCGAGGCCGCGGCGGCGCACGAGCTCACGCACCTCGCGCTCGAGAATGGCTGCGGCGTCGTCGATGACGGCAGTCATGCGTGTCCCCCCGGATCCACACGGTCCCGGGCCAATCGTCAGACCCGGGGCGACCGCTCAGGGCGGCCATGAAGGCTGAAGGGTAAGCGACACGACGGCTTTCCTGAAAACTGCCTGTGGACAAACCTCGCGGCCCTGCAGCGCCCCCCCGCGTCCTGCGGCACGGTGGCGCAGGTAGCCTTGACACTCGTGGCCACCATCGACTTCCCCGCAGAGATCCGCGCGCTGCGCTCCACGCTCGAGTCCATCGAGTCCGTGAGCGACCCGGAGGCGCTGCAGCGGAAGATCGCCGAGCTCTCCGAGCAGGCCTCTGTCCCCGACCTGTGGGACGACCCGGACGCGGCCCAGAAGGTCACCTCCGCGCTGAGCGCCACGCAGGCGGAGCTCAACCGCGTCAAGGACCTCGGCGCCCGCATCGACGACGTCGAGACGCTCGTCGAGCTCGGCGAGGAGATGGAGGACGCCGACTCGCTGACCGAGGCGGAGGCCGAGGTCGCCGGGATCCGCAAGGACCTCGAGGCCCTCGAGGTGCGCACGCTCCTCAGCGGCGAGTACGACGCACGCGAGGCGGTCATCACCATCCGCGCGGGCGCCGGCGGCGTCGACGCCGCGGACTTCGCCGAGATGCTGATGCGCATGTACCTGCGCTGGGCCGAGCGCCACGGCTTCCCGACCAAGGTCATGGACACCTCCTACGCGGAGGAGGCGGGCCTGAAGTCCGCGACGTTCGAGGTCAACGCCCCGTACGCGTTCGGCAACATGTCGGTGGAGGCGGGCACGCACCGCCTCGTGCGCATCTCCCCGTTCGACAACCAGGGCCGCCGTCAGACGTCGTTCGCCGCCGTCGAGGTGGTGCCGCTCATCGAGCAGACCGACAGCGTCGAGATCCCGGAGTCGGAGATCAAGGTCGACGTCTTCCGGTCGTCGGGCCCCGGCGGCCAGTCGGTCAACACCACCGACTCGGCGGTGCGCATGACGCACATCCCCACCGGCATCGTCGTCTCGATGCAGAACGAGAAGTCGCAGCTCCAGAACCGCGCGGCCGCCCTGCGCGTGCTGCAGTCGCGCCTGCTCCTGGTGCGCCAGCAGGAGGAGGCGGCGAAGAAGAAGGAGCTCGCGGGCGACATCAAGGCGAGCTGGGGCGACCAGATGCGCTCGTACGTGCTCCAGCCGTACCAGATGGTCAAGGACCTGCGCACCGAACACGAGTCGGGCAACACGGCCGCGGTGTTCGACGGCGCGATCGACGACTTCATCGAGGCGGGCATCCGCTGGCGCCGCAGCGGGCAGACCAGCTGACCCAGGTCACAGCATGGCGGGACCCTGGTGGTCCGTCGACGGGGTCTCCGTCGCCGGACCGCCAGGGTCCCGTCGTCTGCGGGCCGGGATCAGCCCTTGACGACGACGCGGCCGCGGGCGGTCAGCCCCGTGCCTGCGCCGGTCGCTGTCGCACCCGCGGTCGCGGACGGTGCGACGACGGTCGCGGTGGCGACGCCGTCGGTCCCGGCAGTGACGACGACGGGGTCGACGCCGTCGGCCGTGAACGTCACCGACTCGCCGCTGCGGAACCCGCCTGCCGCGAGGGTGACCTGCGCGCCGGCCTTCGCCGGCTGGGCGGAGACCGACGACCCGGCCTGGACGGCTGCGAGCTCGGTGCACGGGTCGCCGGGCACGCCGTAGGAGGGCAGCGCGGCGGCGAGGCTGCCGTTGGCGGCCGGGACGATGCCGTCGTCCTCGCTGATCTGCGTGAAGACGATCGAGCGTGAGCCCATGACCGCGCCCGTCGTGTTGACGACGCTGGCCTTGACCTGGGTCCCGGCCGTCGTGCTCGGTGCGTCGTCGCCACGGACCGGGGCGGAGACCACCTGGCACGTCTGCCCAGGACCGAACGTGACCTTCTCCATCGCCACGCCGAGCCGGCCGGTGGCCGAGCCGAGCACGGACACGTACGCCGTGACCGGGGTCGAGGACGGCTTGTCGAGGTAGACCGCGACCTGCGTGGTGCCCTCCCCGTCACCCTCGGCGCGGTTCGGCGCGAACACGCCGATCGTGCGCCACGGCCGGGTGGTGACGCTGCCGACGGCCGAGCTCTCGAAGGCGAGGTCGGACAGGTAGGCGGCGCCGGCCGGCGTGCCGTCGAGGCCGACGGCGCCGGTGAGGGCGACCGTCCGCAGGTCGGTGACGTCGAGGCCCGCGGCGGCCAGGGCCGCGACGGGGACGTCGACCTGCTGGAGCACGATCTTCTTGAGCGTCGAGGTCGCCTGCGAGGAGGCCGACGTGGGCATGCGCACCAGCGCGTTCGCGTTGAGCGCGGAGACCGGGCTGGTCCAGGCCGTGCCCTTGCCATCGGTGACGGCGACCGTGAGGTCGGTGCCCGTGGGAACGGTCTCGCCGGCGGCTGCCTTGAACGAGATCCGCTCGAAACCCTGCGCGGACCGGTGCGCCGAGGGCAAGGTCACGGTGAGCCCGTCGCCCGCCGACGCCCAGGTGAGCCGCGTGACGGGCGTGGCGGGCACCTCGCCGCCGTTGGACGCGGGTGTCCAGTGCGGCACGGTCGCGCTCGGCTGCGTCGAGCACGCGGGCAGCTCCTGCGGCGTCGTGCGTCCGGACAGGCTCGCGCACACCACCGCCGTCGCGGCGCCGGTCGCGGCGACGGCCGGGGAGGCGGCGTCGAACGCCGCGACGGTCGAGCGGGCCGACGACGGCGCCGTCGAGACGCTGCGGACGTCGGCACCGCCGAGGGCGGCGGGGACGGCCCCCGAGCCGTCGAACATGGGCAGGAACTGCGTCTCGCCGCCCATCGTGAGGCGGAACCATGCCGTCATGACCGACGTGCCGACGTCGTACTGCTCGTCGGAGGTCAGGCGGATCGAGGTGGCCGCGACCGACGGGTCGGTGCCGCAGGTGGGCTCCTTGGCGCGGGCCGACCCGGCCGAGCCGGACCAGTCGTCGCTGGACGAGAAGGAGAACTTGCCGGGCGTCCAGACCGTGTTGAAGAAGTTGTGGTCGGCGCCCATGACCCACACGCCGGACCGCAGCGCGTCGTCGTCGAACGCGTACCGCGAGTCGTCGAGGAGGTGCTGGCCCTGCTGGTTCGACACGTCGCCGTCGCAGTAGGGCAGCATCACGAGCATCGGGATGCCCGGGACGGTCATGCGGCCGAAGTCCACCGGGGCGAGCGGGAGCACCGAACGGATCTCGAACGGGTTCGCGAGCGCCTGGTTGAGCTTGACCGCCGCCGTGACGCCCTCGCCGCCGCGCGAGTGGCCCATGAGGCCGATGTTCGTCAGGTCGAAGCGGCCCTTGAGGTCGCGGGCCGTGACGGCGTCGAGCGGCGTCACGCCGCCGGGGAAGGCGGGTGCCCACGTCGAGAGGGCACTCGTGCCTGCGGTCAGGGCCTCGTCGAGGGTCACGTCCTGGCCGGTCCAGGCGTCGTGGTAGCTCACGGGCTTGCCCTGGTCGGCAGTGCGGAGCATCGCCAGGGTGTCGAGCACCAGCCGGCCGCGCGCGACGGCGCCCTGGTCGGCCGCGAGCTGGTTGTCGTTGGCGTTGATCGCGTCGGCCGAGACGGAGACGACGGCGTAGCCCTGGCTCGCGAGCGCGCGGGCGGTGCCGTCGTAGCCGAGGAAGCTCGGGATGGTCAGCTGCGCGACGGTCGCGTCCGGGCTCGTGGCGCACGGCCACCGGTTCGGGTTGGCGGGGATGCCGGGCGTGGGGCTGTAGCAGGACGAGTGCCGGCCGTGCAGCAGGATCACCGTCGGGCGGGCGCCGCCCGTGGTGGGCAGGTAGATCTTGCCCTCGAGCTCGCCGCGGATGCCGCCGATGCCCTCCAGCGGGATCGCCTGGTCGCCGAACTGGTAGATGGACTCGGTCCAGGCGTAGGGGCCCCGGGCCGCCGGGTCGTCCGCGAGCGCGGTGGTCCGGGCGGTCGGGGCCTTCTTCGCCTGGCCGGGCGGGGTGGAGGGGGCGTGCTCGGAGGGCTGGCTGAACCAGCCGCGCTCGACGGCGGTTGCCGCGGCGACCGCCGGGTCGGCGGTGAACGCCGTCAGCGCGAGGCCGTCGGCCGACTCGGTCGCGATGCCGATGCTCTCGCCGTCGACGACGACGGTCGGTGCGTCGGAGCGGACGGGCAGCTTCTCGGGGAGGCGGACGGTGACGTCGTAGCCGCCGGCGACGCGCGTGATCGTCCAGTCGTCGCCGGCGGCGACCGGACCGCCGGCGGGTGGTGCGGCGCCCGCGGTCGGGGCGACGGCGGCGATGAGAGCCGTCGCGACGAGGGTGGCGGCGAGGGTGCGGGACGGGGAGTGCCAAGGGACGTTCAAGGTGCCTCCTCGGATGGGGTCGGGCTTCGGGCGGCCCGTGCCCGCAGCAAACATCCAGGAGGTTTCACGGCGGCGGCCGAGCCGTTTCGGCCGCGTGAACGCGCGAGCAGGCCCGGAGCCCCGGGCGGCCGCCCGCCCGCCCCGAAGCGATCCGCGACGCGCGGCGTGTCACTGAGCCGGGTCGCCAAGGGGCCGTGCGATGGTCGAGGGCGAGGTCGTCTGCCCGGCTGACGTGTGGGGTGGCGGTCCGTTGCACCGTCCCCGAGCACGGGAGCCCGCGCCGTGATCCGTTTCGAGAACGTGACGAAGGTGTACTCGCGAGGAGCGAGACCGGCCCTGAACGACGTCTCCGTGGACGTCGCCAGGGGTGAGTTCGTGTTCCTGGTCGGCGCGTCCG
The DNA here is from genome assembly GCF_049852175.1 of Xylanimonas sp. McL0601. Lineage (GTDB taxonomy): Bacteria > Actinomycetota > Actinomycetes > Actinomycetales > Cellulomonadaceae > Xylanimonas. The sequence goes on along the minus strand of NZ_CP187527.1, from coordinate 3,103,161 downwards.
GCTCAGGCAAGTCCACGTTCCTGCGCCTGGCGCTCCGTGAGGAGCGGCCCACGCAAGGCACGATCTACGTCGCCGGCCGTGACCTGTCCCGGCTGAGCGGGTGGAAGGTGCCGAGCCTGCGCCGCAGCATCGGCATGGTCTTCCAGGACTTCCGCCTGCTGCCCAACAAGACCGTGTACGAGAACGTCGCGTTCGCGCTCGAGGTGATCGGCCGCCCCCGCCACGTCATCAAGACGACGGTGCCCGAGGTCCTGGAGATGGTGGGCCTCGACGGCAAGGAGAAGCGGCGCCCGCACGAGCTGTCCGGCGGTGAGCAGCAGCGCGTGGCCATCGCCCGCGCGTTCGTCAACCGCCCGCCGATCCTGCTCGCCGACGAGCCCACCGGAAACCTCGACCCCACGACGTCGCTGGGCATCATGCGCCTGCTGGAACGCATCAACCGCACCGGCACCACGGTGGTCATGGCCACTCACGACGACGAGATCGTCAACGAGATGCGCAAGCGCGTCGTCGAGCTCTCGGCCGGCCTGGTGGTCCGCGACGAGGCGGCCGGCGTCTACGGCGAGCGCGAGCGCATCCTGCCCGACGTCGCCGCGTCCCCCGTGCTCGACGCCCCCGGGCAGGGGGAGCGGCAGCTCCACCGCATCGAGGTCACGCCCGAGGCCGGCGACCTCGAGGCGGAGGCCGCCGCCGAGGCCGCGGCGGCGCGCGCCGAGGACGTGCCGGCCGGGTCGCGCCGCCGCCGCCAGGGCGCGGCGCGCCGCGCGGACCTGCGCGAGGCTCCACGTTCCGTGCCGATCGCCGTCGTCCGCGCACCGGAGAACGACGACGCCATCGCCGCCGAGCCCGCGCCGCTGCCCCCAGTCCCGCCTCCGCCACCCGAGCCGGTCACGTACACGGTCCCAGCCCCCTACGTCCCGGCGCGCCGCGTGGACCTCACCGCGCGCCGGCCCCCCGCCGAGGCCGACGACGTCGTCCAGCAGGTGCTGCGCGAGCACGCCCTCCGCGCGGGAAGCGAGGGCTGAGGCGTGCGCGTGCAGTTCGTCCTCACCGAGGTCCTCCACGGCCTGCGCCGCAACCTGTCGATGGTCGTCTCCGTCGTCCTGGTCACGTTCGTCTCGCTCGCGTTCGTCGGTGCGGCCGCGCTGATCCAGAAGCAGGTCAACAAGCTCCAGGACGACTGGTACAACCTCGTCGAGGTCTCCGTCTTCCTGTGCCCCGACGGGTCCACGGCCCCGACGTGCGCCGCGGGCGAGGCGTCGCAAGCGCAGATCGACTCCCTGCGCAGGGTGATCGACGACGAGCTCGGCTCGGAGGTCGCCAAGGTCTACTTCGAGTCGAAGGCCGACGCGTTCGCCGCCTTCCAGAAGCGCTACCCGGACGGGTACCAGGGCACGCAGCTCACCGAGGACGACATGCAGGCGTCGTTCCGCCTCAAGCTCGCCGACCCGTCCCACTACGAGGTGGTCGCGGACGTGCTGCAGGGCCGCGACGGCGTCGAGGTGGTCGAGGACCAGCGGGCCGTGTTCCAGCCGCTGTTCCTCGCGCTCAACCGCCTCTCGATGCTCGCGGCGGGCCTGGCCGTCGTCATGCTGATGACCGCGGTGCTGCTCATCACGACGACGATCCGGCTGTCTGCGGTCTCGCGCCGGCGCGAGACAGGGATCATGCGCCTCGTCGGCGCGTCGAACCTGTTCGTGCAGCTCCCGTTCCTGCTCGAGGGCGCCATCGCGGCCGTCGTCGGGTCGCTGCTCGCCGTCGGCGGGCTCTGGCTCGGGGTGCGCTATCTCGTCACCGACTGGCTCGAGAAGTCGGTGAACTGGGTCGCCTACGTCTCGACCGGGGACGTGCTCGCGGTCGCGCCGCTGCTGGTCGGCATCGCGGTCGCGCTGGCCGTGGTCTCGTCGGTCGTGACGCTCAACCGGTACACGAGGGTGTGAGAGATGAGAACGGCACAGGCTGGCAGCGGAACGGGCGGCGTCGTGCGCGCCGTCGTGGCGGCGCTGCTCGCCGTCGCGCTCGGGCTGGGGGCGGCGGCGTCGGCGACGGCCGACGACATCGACGACCGCCGGGCAGCCGCCGAGCAGAACGCCAAGCAGAAGAAGGCCGAGCGGGCCCAGCTCCTGGTGGACCTGGACGAGACCAACGCGAAGCTGGCCAAGGCCGTGCTCGACCTCAACACCGTCGAGGGCCGCCTGCCGCTCGCGCAGGCCGAGCTGGCGCGGGCGCAGGCCGAGCTGGAGAAGGCACGCCGCGAGGCCGAGATCCTCGCCCAGCGCCTCCAGGACGCGAAGGACCAGGAGGCGTCGGTCACGGCCCAGATCCAGGCCGGCGCGGGCAAGGTCGACACCGCCCGCGCGGACATCGCGCAGATGGCGCGCGAGGCGGCGCGCGGCCAGGGCGAGGTCTCGGCGCTGGGCCTCGTGACCGGGGCGCAGTCCACCGAGGACTTCCTGCAGAACTACGCGGTGACGTCGTCGGCGGCCCGGTCGCAGGCCCGGACGCTCACCCAGCTCCAGGACGCCGAGGCGGTGGCCCGCAACCAGGAGGCTCGCCTGCAGGCGATCCGCGAGACGATCACGCAGCTCAAGAAGGCCGCGGACGCCAACGTCGTCGAGGCGAAGAAGGCCGAGAAGGAGGCCGCGGACCGCAAGGCCGAGGTCGAGGCGCTCGTCGTGCAGCAGAAGCACCTCAAGGCGGAGATCGAGGCCCAGAAGGTCGCAGCACAGCAGGAGATCGAGGAGAACGAGGCCGACCAGAAGGCGCTCCAGGCAGAGATCAAGACGATCATCAAGGAGCAGAAGGACCGCGACGCCCGCATCGCCGAGATGCGCCGCAAGGCCGAGGATGAGGCGCGCCGCAAGGCCGCCGCGGCGGCCGCGGCGGCGGCCAGGAACGGCGGCTCGAACGCGGGCAGCTCGGGCGGAGGTGGCGGTGGGGGCGGCCAGGCCGCACCGCCGACGACGTCGACCTTCCTGGGCTGGCCGACGGCGGTGCCCTACGTGACGAGTAGCTACGGCTGGCGCTTCCACCCAGTGCTGCACTACTGGCGCCTGCACGCGGGGACCGACTTCCGTGCCTACTGCGGCACGCCGATCTACGCGGCGCAGTCGGGCTTCGTCGTCAAGGAGTTCTACGGGAGCGGGCCGGGCAACAACGTGCTCATCGACCACGGCAGCCACAACGGGCAGAACGTCATGACGCGGTACCTGCACCTGTCGCAGTTCTCCGTCCACGCCGGGCAGTGGGTCAACAAGGGGCAGCAGGTTGGGCTCTCGGGCGCGACGGGCACCGTCACGGCGTGCCACCTGCACTTCGAGGTGTACATCAACGGGTCGACGGTCGACCCGATGACGCGACTGCCCTGACGGCCCTGACGGCGCGGTTCGCGCTGCGCGCGAAAAGCCGGGCTCCGGACGCCGTCGGCCCCGTATCCTGGGAGGCCGACCGGAAGAAGGAGCAATCGTGGCCAAGGGCGCACCCAAGCAGGTGGCGGAGGCGTGGGCGAAGCCCAAGGCGAAGGCATCGCATGGACCCGTGCGCACGATCGTGGCGAACAACAAGAAGGCGCGCCACGACTACGTGATCGAGGACGTCCTCGAGGCCGGCGTCGTGCTGGCCGGGACCGAGGTCAAGGCGCTGCGCATGGGCCGCGCCTCGCTCGTGGACGGGTTCGTGCTCATCGACCGCGGCGAGGCATGGCTCGAGGGCGTACACATCCCCGAGTACTTCCAGGGAACGTGGAACAACCACGCCCCGCGCCGCAAGCGCAAGCTGCTGCTCCACAAGGACGAGATCGTGCGCCTGGGCCACAAGGTGCAGGAGAAGGGCCACACGATCGTCCCGCTGTCCCTGTACTTCCTCGACGGCCGAGCCAAGGTCGAGATCGCGCTCGCGCGAGGCAAGAAGGAGTACGACAAGCGGCAGACGCTGCGCGAGCAGCAGGACATGCGCGAGGCCCAGCGGGCCATCCGCCAGCGCGAGCTGCTCAGCTGACGCCGTCGGGCGCCGGGGCGGCGGAATACCGTCGCCTGGCTCCGGGTTGCTCGGGTAGGCTGAAGAAGTTCCCGTCAGGGAGCGCGTTGACAACTGCACATGGGGCTGATCGGTTTCGACGGTGGTCGTGCTTCGAGGAGAAGCGGGCCGAGGATGCAGGCTTATCTCGTAAACGATGTCTGCAAACCTATAGTTGCCGATAACACGCGCAACGACTTCACCCTCGCCGCCTGAGCGAGCTCTGAAGTCCGTGAGCCCGGGATCGCTCTCGACCCGGTAGCTCGCGTCATCTAGAGAGCCACTGCTGCTAGCTCACGTCACCGGGGCTAGCGGGACACCTAGGTGACTGAGCCCGTCCGCGAATGAGTCTGCGCAAGCGCGGGGGCCGAGAAAATCCATAGCAGAATGCGCCCGGAGAAGTCCTGGAAAAGCGTCACCGGACCAGGGTTCGATTCCCTGCAGCTCCACCATCAGCCAGTTGTCAGACGACGGCGGGCCACCCACGGGGTGGCCCGCCGTCGTCGTGTCAGGCGCCGTCGGCCGGCACTGCCGGCTCGATCGTCCGACGGCGGCGCACGAGGAAGACGGCGCCGCGCCACACTACGAGCACCAGGCCCGCCAGCAGGAGCCACGGGAGCAGCGCACCGAACGTCACGGCCGCCACCCGAAGAGTCGCGGTCAGCGCATGCCACCCCGCCTCCAGCCCGCCCCGGAACCCGGTCGCGGGAGGGGCGAGCGCCGCGACCGCTCCCTGGTCGGCGACGACGTGCACGTCGAGCGTCGACATGGCGACGCGGTCGCTCAGGTCGGCGCGCTGCGCCTTGAGCGCGTCGAGGTCGGCCTGGCGTGTGGAGAGCTCCTTCTCCACGCGCAGCAGGTCGGCGGTGTCGGCCGCTTTGGCCATGAGCTCCATGAGGCGGGCTGTCGAGGTCTCGAGCGCGGCGATGCGCGCATCCAGGTCTCTGCCCGTGGCCGTGACGTCCTCCTTGGTGAGCGAGACATCGGCGACCTCGCCGAGCCCGCGGAGTGCGTCCAGCGTGCGGTTGACGGTGTCGGCGGGCAGGCGCAAGGTCAGGTGCGCGCTCGCCGGGGCGCCGTCCGTGGCCCGCCGCTCTTCGCGCAGCTCGACCCGGCCCCCAGCCTCCTCGGTCAGCGTCGCGATGCGCGCGGCGGCATCGGGGGGATCGGCCGCGACGACTGTCGCCGTGCCCGTGGTGACCACCTCGCGTTCGGCGGCCGCCGCTTCGGCGGCTGGTCCCGCAGCGGCGTCGACGGCGGAGCCGAGCTGGCCGTCGCCGGCCCGAGGTGCCTGCGCCCCCGACCCCGCGTCCGCGCCCGAGCTGGATGCCTGGTCACCGCTTGAAGCGCTGCACCCGGCGGCGAGCAGCACTGCCGTGACGAGCGCGACGAACACGACCGACCGGTGCGAGCCCAGTGCGGTGCCAGACGTGGGTTCCATGACGAGAGTGTGGCGTGACGAGCCGCCGTGCGGAGCCCGCGAGCGGTCACTGTCTGGTCACGATTCGCGGGCCCGGCCCGGGCACTATGCTCGCGCCACCATGAGCGCCACCCGTGCTGATCGCCACGCATCCCGTCCTCGCCTCGCGTCGTCGATCGTGCTCGCGTTGGTCGCGATCCTGACCGGCTGTGCCGCGGCCGACGAGCCGCCTGCTGGAGGTGCGGTGGACGAGCAGCCACCTGAGCGATTCGTGATCGTCCCCGACGACTACCACGTGCCGTACGCCGGCACGGCGCAGGACGGGCGCAAGTTCTTCCTCAGCGACGAGCTCTTCGAGTTCGGGACCGAGGACGACCCCGGGCCCGGCTACGTCGGCCTCTACCTCTGGAACCCGGACGGCACGTTCGACGAGGTGCGCGTCGACGAGGTGCCTCGTGCCGACGGGCTGCCGCCGGGGCAGGCGGCGAGCGCCGGTGCCGAGCAGCTGGTCGCCGCGCGGCTCGCCGAGCTGGGCGACTACGTGCTCGAGCCGATCGAGGTCGAGCCGTTCACACGGGTGGTCGACGGCGTGACCTTCGGCTGGGTTCTTGACGAGTTCGAGGGCACCTACTCGATCCACGTCGAGCCGGGGAACTTCATCGCGTACTACGCGCCCTGGGACGGCCTCGGGTACGACACCTGACCGGGCGGAGGCCGCCTACAGCGAACCTCCCCCCGTCGGCGTGAGAATGCCGAGATGACCTTCGCGCAGCTCTCGCTGATCGGGCTGGTCGCGCTGCTGGGCCCGCTCCTCGCATACCGGAAGGGCTGGCACCTGCCGGTCGTGCTGGGCGAGCTCGTCGCCGGCATCATCATCGGGCGCACCGGGTTCGGGCTCGTGGACACCACCGATCCGGTCTTCACCTTCCTCGCCGACCTCGGGTTCGGCCTCGTGATGTTCGTCGCCGGCACGCACGTGCCGATGCGGGACCCCGCGCTGCGGCCGGCGCTGCGCGCTGGGGCGGTGCGGGCGGCCGTCGTCGGGGTGGTCGCCGCCGCGCTCGGCATCGCCGTCGCGCAGCTCAGCGGCATCCCGCACGCCCCCGTCTACGCGGTGCTCATGGCGTCGTCGTCGGCGGCGATCATCCTTCCGGCGATCGACAGCCTCGGACTCGGCGGGCCCCACGTCGTCGGGCTGCTGCCCCAGGTCGCGATCGCCGACACGCTGTGCATCGTCGCGCTGCCGATCGTCATCGACCCGGCGAACGCGGTCCGTGCCGCGGCAGGCGCCCTCGCCGTGCTCGCCACGGCCGCCGTCTCCGGGCTGGTGCTGTGGCAGCTCGAGCGGAGCGGCATCCGCCGCCGCGTCCACCGCGTGTCCGAGGACCGCAAGTTCGCCCTCGAGCTGCGTATTCAGCTGCTGGTGCTCGCGGCGTTCGCCGCGCTGGCCGTCGCCACGCACGTGTCGATCATGCTCGCGGGCTTCGCCTTCGGGCTCGCGGTCAAGGCCGTGGGGGAGCCGCGGCGGCTCGCCCGCCAGCTCTTCGCCCTCACCGAGGGCTTCCTGGGCCCGCTCTTCTTCGTCTGGCTCGGCGCAAGCCTGAACCTGCGCGAGTTCGGGGCCCATCCGGAGATGATCTGGCTCGGCGTCGCGCTCGCCGCCGGCGCCGCCGTCGCGCACCTCGCGGGCAGGCTGCTGGGGCAGCCGGTCTCGATGGGGCTGCTCGCCGCGGCGCAGCTCGGCGTCCCCGTCTCGGCCGCGACCGTGGGCGCACAGCTCGGTGTGCTGCGCCCCGGCGAGGCCGCGGCGTTCATGCTGGGCGCGATCATCACGATCGCGGTCGCCGTCGCCGGCGGAGGGCTCGCCGCGCGGGCGCGCATGCTCACGGTGCCCGACGGCGGTGCGCGGCTCCCGCGCAGCCCGCTGCCCGCCGGCGATGCGACCGCCCCGGACGGTGAGGGCGCGCCCGGCCCCCCCGCGGCCGGCGAGACGGCGCCCGCATGACCGGCTCTCGCAGCGCCACCTGATCCGATCACGATTCGATCACGCCGTGCCTTGGCCCGTGGACGTTAACTCGTTAAGACGCTTTACTAACAAACATGTCCTCGACGACGAGCGTGGGCGCTTCGAGGCGGGCCCTTGGGTCCGGACTTCGCGCCACCGCCAAGGTGCTCCCGGAGCACACCCGGGCGCACAACCGCGCCATGGTGCTCCAGCACCTGTTCCACGAGGGCCCCACGTCCCGCGCCGACCTCGCCCGGGCCACCTCGCTCACGCGCGTCACCGTCTCCGACCTCATCAACGTGCTGATGGCCGAGGGCCTGGTCGAGGAGCTGGGCATCCAGCGCGGCCGCGGCGTCGGCAAGCCCGCGATCCTCGTCGGGATGCGCACCGACGCGTACCAGATCGTCGCCGTGGACCTCTCGGACGACACCGTGATGCGCGGCGCCGTCCTCACGCTCACCGGCGAGGCCGTGGTGCGCCGCTCGCTCGCCGTCGACGACCGCACCGGCGACGAGCTCGTGTCCCTCGTCGAGCGGTTCGCCCGCCGCCTCGTCGCGGCCGCGACCCAGCCCGTCATCGGGGTGGGCCTGGGCTCGCCGGGCATCATCGACGAGAACGGCCGCGTCGTCGAGGCGCCGAACCGCAAGTGGTTCGACCTTCCGCTCGCCGCGATCCTGTCGGAGCGGCTCGGGCTTCCCGTGCAGGTCGCGAACGACGCCGACACCGCCGCGCTGGGGGAGTACACGTACGGCGGCGCCGCCGACTCGATGCTCGTCATGACCGTCGGTCAGGGCGTCGGTGCCGGTCTTGTCGTCGAGGGCTCCCGCGTGCACGGCGTCAACGGCGCGGCGGGCGAGCTCGGCCACGTCACCGTCGTCGAGGACGGCGAGCCGTGCGCCTGCGGGCGCCGCGGCTGCCTCGAGACGCTGCTCTCCGCGCCGGCGTTGCGCCGCGCGGTCGCCGGCCTGGACCGCGAGGCCGCCGACGCGGTGCTCGCCGGCATCGGCCGCACCCTCGGGATCACGCTCGCCCCGGTGGTCTCCGCCCTGAACCTCGGCGAGGTGCTGTTGTCCGGCCCCGCCGACCTGCTCGACGGCGCCCTGCGCGAGGCAGCGCAGGCCACCGTCGCCGAGCGGACCATGCCGGCCGTCAGCGCAGGGCTGCGGCTGCGGATGGCGACCCTGGACGAGGACGTGGTGCTCGCAGGCGCCGCGGTGCTCGTCCTGGGCGCCCAGCTGGGGGTGTCATGAACCCAGCAGCACCGTGAACCGGCAGCTCCCAGCGCCTGCGTCGCCGCAGGCGCGTTCCCCAAGGAACCCCAGCCCGGCGGCACCGCCGTCGATGCTCCAGCGAGAGGAATCACCCCAGTGAAGCGGAACCGTCTCGTTGCCACGTCCGTGGCTTCGACCATCACGTTGGCGCTCGCGCTGACCGCCTGCGGCAGCGGAGGCACCGGCGACAACAATGCCGCCTCGGAGTCCCCGACCGCCGCCCCGAAGCCGGCCAACATCACGCTCTGGCTCAACGGCGCCGACACGAACGACGACCTGCGCGCCTACCTCAAGACGACGTTCGAGAAGGACAACCCCGGCTCGACGCTCACCATCGAGGAGCAGTCGTGGACCGACCTGGTCCCGAAGCTCACGACGGCCCTGGCCGACGCCAACAACACGCCCGACGTCGTCGAGATCGGCAACACGCAGGCGCCGACCTTCACCGCCGTGGGCGCGTTCCGCGAGGTCTCGCCGGACTTCTTCAACGAGCTCGGCGGCGAGAAGCTGCTCCCCTCGTTCGTGGCGGCCGGTGACTTCGACGGCAAGCACTACGCCCTGCCGTACTACTTCGGCTCGCGCTACATGTTCTACCGCAAGGACATCTGGACGGCCGCCGGCCTCGAGGTGCCCAAGACGCTGAGCGAGTTCTCCGACTCGGTCAAGAAGCTCAAGACCGACAAGCAGTCGGGCTTCGCCATGGGCGGCCAGGACTGGCGCAACGGCATCTCGTGGATCTTCGCGAACGGCGGCGAGCTCGCCACCGTCGACGGCACCACCTGGACCTCGACGCTGTCGGACCCGAACAGCATCAAGGGCCTCCAGGAGTGGCAGGACGTCTACAAGGGCGCCTCGCTGCTCCCCGCCACCGACCGTGACGTGGCGTACTGGGACTTCCTGAACGACGGCTCGAAGGGCGAGCCGCCGGCCGCGGCGACGATCATGGCCCCGGGCTGGGCCCGCTGGTCGATCGGCGACATGACGAAGAATGACAAGGGCGAGGAAGTCCGCGACGGGATGAAGGACGACACCAAGTTCGACATCTTCGCTCTGCCGGGTGTCGACGGTGGCATCGCCCCCGTCTTCGCCGGTGGTTCGAACATCGCGATCTCGGCCAAGTCGCAGCACCCGGAGCTCTCGGAGAACCTGCTCCGGATCATCTTCTCGTCCGAGTTCCAGAAGATGCTGGGTGGCGCCGGCCTCGGCCCGGCCAACTCGGACTACGCGTCCTCGCTCGGCGACGACAAGTTCGCCAAGACGATGATCGAGACCGCTCAGGCCTCCAAGCTCACCCCGGCCGCGCCGGGCTGGGCCGCCATCGAGGGTGCCTTCGTCTACGAGGAGCTCTTCCAGAAGATCGCCGAGGGCGGTGACGTGACGGCTCTCGCCAAGGAGTACGACGCCAAGCTCACGCCGATGCTCAACGGCGAGTCCTGACACACGATCGGTGCGGGGGCGACGGCGGTCCCGTCGTCGCCCCCGCACCGTGACCCTCGCCCACCGCGAAGGAGTTCCCATGGCCACCACCGCGCTCGGTGCGCCCCAGCGGCAGCGCCGCCGCCACGTGACGCCGTACCTGCTGCTGATCCCGGCCGTCGCCGCGCTGCTGCTCGGCCTCGGCTACCCGGTCTACTGGCAGGTCGTCACGTCATTCCAGAAGTTCGGTCTCGCTCAGCAGTTCGGGCAGCCACCGACCTTCGCGGGTCTCGACAACTACGCCAAGATCTTCTCCGACGAGACCGCGGTCGCCGTCGTCCTCCGCTCCATCGTCTTCTGCCTGGTCAACGCCGGCCTGACCGTGCTCATCGGCCTCGCCGTCGCGCTCCTCATGCGGGCGGTGCACGGCTGGGTGAAGGTCGTGATGCAGGTCGCCATGCTGCTCGCCTGGGCGACGCCGGTCATCGCGGCGGTCACGGTCTTCCGGTGGCTGTTCGACGCCCGCACGGGCGTCGTCAACTGGTTCCTGGTGCAGCTCGGCTTCGAGAGCTACCAGGGGCACGCCTGGCTCGCGGAGCCGCTGTCCTTCTTCTTCGTCGCCACGCTGATCATCGTGTGGATGTCCGTGCCGTTCGTGGCGCTCTCGCTCTTCGCCGGGCTCACCCAGGTGAACGACGAGCTGCTCGAGGCCGCCCGCATCGACGGCGCCAACGGGCGCCAGATCCTGTGGCGCATCATCATGCCGCTCGTGCGACCGGTGCTCGCCATCGTGCTGCTGCTGCAGATCATCTGGGACCTGCGCGTGTTCGCCCAGATCCGCCTGCTGCAGGACGCCGGCGCCCCGGTGTCCGAGACCAACCTGCTCGGCAACTTCATCTACGAGCTGGGCATGGCCCGCAACAACTTCGGTGGAGCGGCCGCGGTGTCGATCTTCGTGCTGCTGCTCACCATCGTGCTGTCCGCGCCGTACGTGCGCAGCCTCATCAAGGAGGACGACGCATGACCGCCGTCACGACGACCGCGCCCGCCGGCGCGACCACAGTCAACCCCAAGACCCGCCCCCGCTTCTCGCCCCGCCGCCGTGCGGGCAAGTGGCTGCTGTCGCTGCTCGGCCTCGTCGTCGCCGCCGTCTGGGCGTTCCCCGTCTACTGGATGATCCTCTCGGCCTTCACGCCGAACGCCCGCCTGCGCTCGACCACGCCCCAGTTCCTGCCGACGCACTCGACCCTCGCGAACTTCCAGACGCTGCTGAGCGGCGGAAGCGGGTTCTGGACCGCCCTGCGGATGAGCCTCTCGATCACGCTGCTCACCGTCGTGCTGGTGCTCGTGTTCGCGTTCCTCGGCGCCCTGGCGATCAGCCGGTTCAGGTTCCCGGGCCGCAAGTCGTTCGTGCTGGCCGTGCTGTTCATCCAGATGCTGCCGGCCGAGGGCCTGTTCATCGCGCAGTACAAGATGCTCGCGAGCGTCGGCCTGCTCAACAACGTCATCGGCATCTCGGTGCTCTACACGGCCGCGGTGGTCCCGTTCACCATCTGGATGCTGCGCGGGTTCGTGGCCGGCGTGCCGGCCGAGCTCGAGGAGGCGGCGATGGTCGACGGCCTCTCGCGCACCCGGGCGTTCCTGCGGATCACGCTGCCCCTGCTGGCCCCGGGGCTCGTGGCCTCGGGCGTGTACGCGTTCCTCCAGGCGTGGAACGAGTTCACGATCGCCCTCGTCGCCCTGCCGAGCCAGTCCGCGCAGACGCTGCCGCTGTGGCTGCGCGGCTTCATGTCGGCGTCCGCGAGCCGCGGCATCGACTGGGCGCAGGTCATGGCCGCCTCCACGCTGATCGCGCTGCCGGTCATCGTCTTCTTCCTGTTCGTCCAGGGGCGGATGACCTCCGGTCTTGTCTCGGGCGCGGTCAAGGGCTGACATGACCGTCGTCTCAGGGTCGGCGGACGGCCGGCCCGCTGTGGACGCGGTCGGCGCCAGGCCGACCGTCGGTCTCGACATCGGCGGCACCAAGACGCTCGCGGCCCTGCTCGCGCCCGACGGCGAGGTGCTGGCGCAGGCTCGCATCTCCACCGTGCGCGGGCCTGACGCCGTCGTGGCCGGGGCCGTGCGCGCGGTCCAGGGCGTGGTGCGCCAGGCGGGCCTCGAGGTTGCCGCGATCGACGGCGTCGGTGTGGGCGTCCCGGGCATCGTCGGGTACGAAGACGGCACCGTGCGGCACGCGGTCAACCTCGGCATCGAGGGCGTGCTGCTGCCGCTCGCGGCGCGGCTGCGCGCGGAGCTCGGCGTCGACGTCGTGGTCGACAACGACCTGAACGTCGCCGCGCTCGGCGCCGCGCACCTCGCGCCGGACGCGGCCGCGCGCCCGATCGACCTCGCGTTCCTCGCGCTGGGCACGGGCCTTGCCGCGGGCCTCGTGCTCGACGGCGTGGTGCGTCGCGGCACCGGGGCGGCGGGGGAGATCGGGCACGTGCCTATCGACCCGCTCGGGCCCGTCTGCCCGTGCGGGCAGCGCGGCTGCCTGGAGCTCTACGCGTCGGGGACCGCCGTCGAGCGGCTGTGGCCCGCGCGGACCGGGCGCCCCGCGCCCGTCGAGCTCTTCGAGGCCGCCGCGGCCGGAAACCCCGACGCCATCGCGGCCAGGGACACCTATGCCGACGCCGTCGCGGCGGCCGTGCGGATGCTCGTGCTGAGCGTCGACGTGCGGCGCGTGGTGCTGGGCGGGGGAGTGGCGCAGCTCGGCGAGCCGCTGCTCGACGCCGTGCGCGCGGCGCTGGGGCGGCAGGCCGCTGCGTCCCCGTTCCTCTCCTCGCTCGCGCTGCCCGAGCGGGTGCTGCTGGCTCCCGGGCACGTGCCCGTCGCCGCCGTGGGCGCCGCCGTGCTCGCGCGTACTACCACGCTGCCGGCCGGCGTCGTCGAGCCCACCCCCCACTGAGCCGACCGACCCCGACCGACCCCGACCGACCACCGGACCAGGAGGCCCGCTGATGGAAGTCGTCATCGCCCCCGCCGACGAGCTGGCCGTGCTGGCCGCCGGCACGATCGATGCGCTGCTGCGCCGCAAGCCCGACGCCGTCATCGGCCTCGCGACGGGCTCGAGCCCGCTCAAGGTCTACGACGAGCTGGCCCGGCGGCATGCCGAGGACGGCCTGTCGTTCGCCCAGGCGCGCGGGTTCATGCTCGACGAGTACGTCGGGCTGCCGGCCGAGCATCCCGAGCGGTACCGCAACGTCATCGAGCGCGAGATCGCGTCGCGCGTCGAGTGGGCGGCCGACCGCGTGCAGGGCCCGGACGGGCTCGCCGAGGACCTGCCCGCCGCGTGCGCGGCGTACGACGAGGCGATCGCGGCCGCGGGCGGCGTCGACGTGCAGATCCTCGGGATCGGCACCGACGGGCACATCGCGTTCAACGAGCCCGGCTCGTCGCTGGCCTCGCGCACCCGCATCAAGACGCTCACGGCGCAGACACGTGAGGACAATGCGCGGTTCTTCGACGGCGACATCGAGCAGGTGCCCACCCACTGCCTCACGCAGGGCCTCGGCACGATCATGGCGGCGCGCCACCTGGTGCTCCTGGCCACGGGCAAGCACAAGGCCGAGGCGGTGCACCAGCTGGTCGAGGGCCCCATCTCCGCGATGTGGCCGGGCACGATCATGCAGATGCACCCGCACGCGACGGTGCTGGTCGACGGCGCCGCGGCGTCGCGCCTGCAGCTGGCCGACTACTACCGCCAGACCTACGCGAGCAAGCCGGCCTGGCAGGGCCTGTAGGAGCGCGCAGACCCGGCCGCGGTGTCGGCGCTGCGACGTAGACTTCCCGGCATGAGCGATCCCCTCTCGTCTCCCTACGCGCAGCCGGCCGCACCGAACGAGCCCGGCGCCGGCACCGACCTGCTGGAGCGCGAGGAGACCCGGCAGGAGGTCGAGCCGGGCGACCACGAGCGCTTCGCGCACTACGTGCGCAAGGAGAAGATCATGCAGTCCGCGATGACGGGCAAGCCCGTCATCGCCCTGTGCGGCAAGGTGTGGGTACCGGGGCGCGACCCGAACAAGTTCCCGGTCTGCCCGGTCTGCAAGGAGATCTACGACGGGTTGCGGGACCCGCAGGACGGCGACCCGGGGTCCCCGGGTGCGCCCGGGGCGAAGTGAGGACGCACCTGGGGTGGGGCGGGGGCGACTCGAGCACGTGAGCGCCCTGCCGCTGCCCGAACCTGACCCTTTCGATCTCTTCGCCGCGGCGGCCGAGCCGGAGACCCTGCACGAGCCGCTGCGCCGTGCTGCGCCCCAGGCGCCGTCTTCTGCTGCCGCGTCCCAGCTCGGCCCCGCGTTCCCGCGCCGGGCGCCGTGGGGCACGGCGTCGAACCTGCGTGCCTGGCAGGCGGAGGCGATCGAGCTGTACCGCGCGAAGGAGCCGCGTGACTTCCTCGCCGTCGCCACGCCCGGCGCCGGCAAGACGACGTTCGCGCTGCGCGTGGCGACCGAGCTCATCGAGCGGGGCATCATCCGGCGGGTGACCGTCGTCGCGCCCACGGAGCACCTCAAGCACCAGTGGGCCGACGCCGCCGCGCGCGTCGGCATCCGCATCGACCCGTCGTTCAAGAACTCCCAGGGCCGCCACGGCACGCACTACGACGGCGTCGCGCTCACGTACGCGCAGGTCGCCGCCAACGCGGCGCTGCACCGGGCGCGCACCGAGGCGGCGCGCACGCTCGTCATCCTCGACGAGGTGCACCACGGCGGTGACGCCCTCTCGTGGGGTGACGCCGTGCGGGAGGCGTTCGAGGACGCCACGCGGCGCCTCGCGCTGACGGGCACGCCGTTCCGCTCGGACACCGCGCCCATCCCGTTCGTCACGTACGAGCAAGACCGCGAGGGCATCCGCCGGTCGAAGGCCGACTACACCTACGGCTACGGCGAGGCGCTTCGGGACAAGGTGGTGCGGCCGGTCCTGTTCATGACGTACTCGGGCAGCATGCGCTGGCGCACCAAGGCGGGCGACGAGGTGTCGGCCCGCCTCGGCGAGGCCATGACCAAGGACCTGACCCAGCAGGCGTGGCGCACCGCGCTCGACCCCACAGGTGAGTGGATCCCGTCGGTGCTCGCCGCCGCCGACAAGCGCCTCACCCAGGTGCGCCGCTCCGTGCCCGACGCCGGCGCGCTGGTCATCGCGACCGACCAGACCGCCGCACGCGCGTACGCCGGGCACCTGGCCCGCATCACGGGCTCCAGCCCCACGGTGGTGCTGTCCGACGACGACGGTGCCTCGGCGCGCATCGATGAGTTCGCGCAGGACGACTCCCGGTGGATGGTCGCGGTGCGCATGGTGTCCGAGGGCGTGGACGTGCCGCGGCTCGCCGTCGGCGTCTACGCGACGTCGACCTCGACACCGTTGTTCTTCGCGCAGGCCGTCGGGCGGTTCGTGCGGGCGCGGTCGCGCGGCGAGACGGCGTCCGTGTTCCTGCCGTCGGTGGCGCCGCTGCTGGATCTGGCGGGCGGCATGGAGATCGAGCGGGACCACGCGCTCGACCGCCCGGCGACCGCCGAGGAGCAGGGGATCGAGTACGACCCCGAGGCGGAGCTGCTCGCCGAGGCGAACCGCGAGGAGAAGACGTCGGGCGAGCTGCTCGGCGCGTTCGAGGCGATGGAGTCGCAGGCGTCCTTCGACGGCGTGCTGTTCGACGGCGGCCAGTTCGGCACGGGTGCCGACGTCGGCTCGGCCGAGGAGCTCGACTTCCTCGGCCTGCCGGGGCTGCTCGAGCCGGAGCAGGTCACCGCGCTGCTGCGCCAGCGCCAGGCCGACCAGCTGCGGAGCCGCTCGGGCGGGGGCGCGACCGAGCGGGAGCTCACGGCCGAGGAAGCCGAGCAGGAGCACCGCCGGGCCGCAGCGCTGCGCAAGGAGCTGTCCAAGCTCGTCTCGGCGTGGGCTCGCAAGAGCGGCCGACCGCACGGCTCGGTCCACACGGAGCTCCGCCGCCGCTGCGGCGGGCCGGAGGTTCCGCTCGCCACGTCGGCACAGCTCGACGCGCGGATCGCGATGGTCCGCGCCTGGTTCGTGTCCTGACGTGACGGGTCTCGACGGGCTCGACCACCGGCAACCGATGGTCGAGCCCGTCGAAACCAGGGGGATCAGGCCGGGACGACGTCCCGCCGCCGGAAGCGGTCGAGCCCGACCGCCAGGAACGCCGCCGCGACCACCGTCATCACGACGAGCGGGGTCCAGCGCAGCGGTTCGAGCGGGACGTACGGGGTCGCCGACCACGGCAGGCTGTCGAGCAGCCAGTGCGGCAGCCCGAGCGCGTCGCCCACGAACATCAGGAACCAGACCGCCGCGATCACGCCCCACGAGAGCGACACGGCGAGCCGCGGCAGGTACCCGAAGAGCAGCACCGACACGCCGACCAGCACCATGATCGCCGGCCAGTAGGCGAGCGCCGCCCCGGCGAGCCGCCCCGCCTGCGAGGAGTCGGAGACCGTCGAGCCGTAGGACGCCCCGAAGATCCCGCCGCCGACGACGAGAAGCACCGCCGACCCGACCACCGGGATCGCGAGCCGCTGGAGAGCCCACTTCATGCGCCCGATCGCCCCGGCGAGCTGCGGCTCGAGGATCGCGCCGGCCTCGTCGCCGCGGAGCGACACCGTCGACTGGACGGCGAACACCGCCACGACGAGCGCGATGAGCGAGATGAGCATCGACAGCAGCGCATCGACGGTCGTGCCGCCGATGAGGTCCTTGGTCGCCGATCCGGTGGCGTCCTTGAGCAGGTCCGTCATCGCCTGCACCACGGAGCCGAACAGGCCTGCGCACAGGACGACGGCGATGGCCCACCCGGCGATCGCCCCGCGCTGCAGGCGCAGGGCCAGACCCAGCGGAGACGCGAACCGTGCCGGCGCGGACGCCTTGCCCGGGCGGTCCGGGAGCAGCCCGGCCCCGTGGTCGCGGTGCGCCTCGAGCCGCCACGCGGCGGCGAGCAGCGCCACCGTGAGCACCACGAGGAGCAGGAGCGGCCACCAGCGGTTCGCGCCCCACGGCTGCATCTCCTGCCCCCAGCCGATGGGGGAGGCCCAGGTCAGCGCGCCGTTGCCCAGGTCGCCGACCATGCGCAGCACGTAGAACGCGATGACCACGATCGACCCGAGCGCGTTCGCCCCGCGGCTCGTGGAGGCGACCTGCCCGGCGACGGCCCCGACCCCGAGGCCGAAGAGCCCCACGCCCGTGATCGACGCGCCGAAGACGAGCGAGCCCATGACGCCGGCGCCCTCGGGGTCGAGCCCCATGCCGATGCTGACGAGCGCGGACCCGATACCGCCGACGACGCACAGCCCGGCGACCCAGAGCCACGCGGCCGCCGAGTGGGCGTGCAGGCCCAGCACGCGCGAGCGCAGCAGCTCGGTGCGTCCCAGCTCCTCGTCCGCCCGGCCGTTGCGGGTCACGAGGAACACGGCGCCCAGCGCGAGCGAGATGGCGACGAACATCCAGATCTTGGTCCAGACGGCGCCGCCGAGGGTGGCCGGGTTGGCGGCCAGGCCGGTGAGGGCCTTGATCCCGGGGTTGTTGCTGATCGTGGCGAAGTCGTCGAGCGACGCCTGCGTCGTGAACATCCCCTGGTAGTAGCGGATGACATAGCCGACCATGCCGATGACGAACACGGCCCACACGACCAGGCGCACGCGGTTGCGGCGCCAGAACAGGCGGCTCATGTCCCCGAGCGCGGCGAGGGTGTCCTCCGCGGGGCGCTGCCGGAGCCTGGTCTCGACAGGCTCGACCACCGAGGTAGTCATCGACGGACCTCCGAACGAGAACCGAGGGCGGCGAGCTCGTCGCCGTAGTGCTGCAGGAACAGCTCCTCGAGGGACGGCGGGTTCGCGACGAGCGACCGCGGGTGCAGCTTCGCGACCTCGGCGAGCACCGAGGGCAGCTCCGCCTCGTCGACGGCGAACGTGACGTGCTCGCCCGCGACCGCCAGGTCGTGGACGCCCGGGAGCGACGCGAGCCCGTCGGGGCCGCCGTCGAGCACCACCGTGACCGAGGTGCGCGTGAGGTGCCGCAGCTCGGCGAGGCTGCCCTGCTCGACGGTGACGCCGTCGCGGATGATCGTGACGCGGTCGGCGAGCTTCTCGACCTCGGCGAAGATGTGGCTCGACAGGAGCACCGACCGGCCTTCTGCCTTGACCTCGCCGATGGACTCGGTGAACGCGGCCTCCATGATCGGGTCGAGGCCCGACGTCGGCTCGTCGAGCAGCAGCAGCTCGGCCCGCGAGGTGAGCGCGGCGACGAGCGCGACCTTCTGCCGGTTGCCCTTGGAGTAGGTGCGCGCCTTCTTCGTGGGGTCGAGGTCGAACCGCTCGAGCATGTCGGCCTTGCGCTTCGGGTCGAGCGGGCCGGAGATCCGGCACAGGATGTCGATCGCCTCGCCGCCCGTGAGGTTGGGCCACAGGGTGACGTCGCCGGGCACGTACGCGATCCGCCGGTGCAGCGCGACGGCGTCGGCCCACGGGTCGCCGCCCAGCATGCGGACCGTGCCGGCATCGGCCCTCAGGAGGCCGAGCAGGATGCGGATCGTCGTGGACTTGCCGGCGCCGTTCGGGCCGAGGAAGCCGGTCACCTGCCCCTGCGGGACCACCAGGTCCAGGCCCTGCAGGGCGTGGACGCGGCCGAAGCTCTTGGTGAGGCCCTCGACCTCGAGGGCCGGCTGGATGCCTGTCATGGGACTTCCGTCTCCTTAGCGGGATGAGGTTCCTGGGCTTTGTGCGCCAGGTAGGTGTCGAGCACGTCGCTCGACGCGAACAACCCCTCGGTGTACAGCTCGAGGGTGGGCAGGATGGTCTCGTGCGACGGCGACGTGAGCATCGCCCGGACGAAGTCCTCCGGGGAGCTCGACGGCGTCGTGAGGAACTGCAGGAGAAGGGCGCCCATCGACTGCTCGACGAGGTAGCGCAGCCGCGCCTCCTCGTCGCGTGACGGTCGCACCAGCCCGGCGTCGAGGCTCTCCTTCATGATCCCGCGCGCCTCGTCGGTGAGCCGCACGAGGAACGTGCGCGCGGGCGGCCCGCCCGCGGCAAGCGCCCGCAGCATGTAGACGACCAGGACGGCCGCGTCGCCGGGGTCGGGCAGCAGGCGCAGCAGAGCGTCCGACGGCGCGTCGATCGCGCCGGACTTCAGCGCGCGGTAGCGCGCGAGCACCTCGGTGTCGCACTCGGCGCGCAGGGCGTCCTTGGAGCCGAAGTGGTGCGTGATGAGGCCGGGGGAGACGCCGGCCTCCGCCGCGATGGTGCGCACGGACGCGCCGAAACCGGCGCGCGCGAAGCAGTCGATCGCGGTGTCGCGGATCCGGGCCCGCGTTGTGGCCTCGGCGTCGTCGCCCGAGGAGAGGAGTTCCTCAGCACTCATGCGACCAGGCTATACATGTGTATAGCCCGTGGTCGAGACGTGGCGCGGGAAGTCTGACGATTTCTTGACGGGTACCCGCTGCCGGCCCTCAGAGCCGGAGCTGGACCGTCGGGATCGCGGGGTCGCCCGCGGAGAGGCGCCGGGCACCGCGGGGCAGCTCCGCCCGGGAGGCGCGGTGGGTGCGGGCCGCGGTCTCGACCCCGTGGGCGCCCACCCAGCGCGAGTCGACCGCGCCGTCGACGACGAGCGGCACCAGCAGGGGCCGCAGGTCGTCCGAGTCGGGCGACCACCGCACCACCTGCTGGTCGTCGCCGCTGATCAGCACCTCCTCGACCGCACGGCCGTCGGCACCGAGGCGCCGCGCGGCGCACTTGCGGCCGCCCTGGCTGGGCTTGCCGGCCGACGCCTTGGCGACGGGCTGCAGCACGCCCTGGCGGTCCGCGCGGGCCACGAGCTTGTAGACCATCCCGCAGGTGGGCGCCCCGGAGCCGGTCACGAGCGACGTCCCGACACCGTAGGAGTCGACCGGGACGGCGGCGAGCGAGGCGATCGCGTGCTCGTCGAGGTCGCTCGTCACCGTGATCTTGGTGGCGGTGGCGCCGAGCCCGTCGAGCTGGTGGCGCACCTCGACGGCGAGGCCGCCCAGGTCGCCCGAGTCGAGCCGGACGGCGCCCAGGCTGGTCCCGGCGGCCTGGATCGCGTTGATCACGCCCTGGCGCACGTCGTAGGTGTCGACCAGCAGCGTGGTCTGGGTGCCCAGCGCGGCGACCTGGGCCTGGAACGCGCTGAGCTCGTCGTCGTGCAGCAGCGTGAACGCGTGCGCGGCCGTGCCGATGGTCGTGAGGCCGTAGCGGTAGCCCGCCTCGAGGTTGGAGGTGCCGGCGAAGCCGGCGATGACGGCGGCGCGCGACGCCGCCACGGCGGCCTGCTCGTGGGCGCGGCGCGCCCCCATCTCCAGGCAAGGCCGGTCGACGGCCGCGCTGGTCATGCGCGACGCCGCGGACGCCACCGCGGAGTCGTAGTTGAGGATCGACAGGATCAGCGTCTCGAGCAGCACCGCCTCGGCGAACGTCCCCTCGACCTGCATGAGGGGCGAGCCGGGGAAGAACGTCTCGCCCTCCGCGTAGCCCATGACCGAGCCGGTGAAGCGGTACCCGGACAGGAAGTCGATGGTGCGCGCGTCCACCACGTTCGTCTCCTCGAGGAACGCCAGCTCGGCGTCCTCGAACCGGAAGTGCGGAAGCGACTCAAGCACACGCCCGGTACCGGCGACCACCCCGTAGCGGCGCCCGGGGGGTAGCCGGCGCGTGAAGACCTCGAAGACGCAGTGCCGGTGCGCGGTGCCGTCGGCCAGGGCGGCCTGCAGCATCGTCAGCTCGTACTTGTCCGTCAGCAGCGCCGTCGACGGGCGGGCCGTGGGGGGCAGTGCGGCCGGGAGGCCGCCGGAGGTCAGGGCGGCGCTGCCCCGGGCGGGCTCGGTCATCGAACCATCCAGATCTTCGAGAGACGTTCGGGCCAAGGGTAGGTCCTGGGGTGCGTCCGAGCAGGTCGAGGCACGGAACGTGTCACGCGTCGGACGCCGCCGCCGGAGTCAGGCCTCGGCCCCCCGCAGCAGGGGGATGACCTTCGCCAGCGCCTCGGCGGACGGCCGGTGCGTGGTGACGTACGTGAAGCCGTAGCGCTCGCGTGCGGCGAGCAGCTGGTCGGCGATCTGCTGCTCGCTCCCGACGGCGACGAACGGCGTCGTCGCGAGCAGCTCGGCCGGCGTCTCGAAGTCGTCGGCAAGCCGCGTCAGGGCGGCCTGGCGGTCGTCGGTCACCTTGACGTGCTGGAGGAGCACCGCGTGCTCGAGGTCGTCGAACGCGCGGTCCGCGGCGGTGGCCTCCGCCCGCGTGAACGCGATGCGCTCGTCGTACTCCTCGGCGGAGAGCATGCGGAAGGTGCCGAGCTTCGCGCCGCGCACCTGGCGCAGCCCCGCGTGCGCGACGACGTCGGCGCGGCGCACGGCGAGGCGCAGCAGCCGGTCGCTCGAGGCCCCGACCAGCACGCTCGGCCGCCGCGCGCGCAGCCCGCGCTCCGCGTCGTCGTCGCCGCTGCCCGCCGCCTGGGCGAGCAGCCCGTCGAGGTCCGCGAGGAACGCCTCCACGCGGGCGCAGCGCACGTCGAACGGCTCCCACGGGATGCCGGCCAGCTCGAACTCCGACCGCATGTGCCCGGCGCCGACGCCCAGCTCGAACCGTCCGCCCGAGAGCGCGTCCAGCGTCACGATCTCCCGTGCCAGCATCGCCGGGTTCCAGAACGGCACGTTGAGCACGTACGTGCCGAGCGCCAACCGCTCGGTCGCGGCCGCGGCGGCCGCGAGCGTGGCGAAGGGGGACAGGCGGACGCCCAGGTGGTCGGGCAGCAGGAGGGCGTCGAAGCCCGCGTCCTCCGCCCAGCGGGCGAAGGACGCGGCGTCGTCGACGGACCTCAGGTTGGTGCCGAAGCGAAAGGGGCGCATGCGCCCAACGTGCCAGGAGGCGGCGCCGGGCGCATGCGGACCCTCAGCCGAGCGTGACCTCGACCGTCACGGTCGTGCCGGGCTCCGCGACCGGCACCGCCGTCGTGCCGGAGGCCAGCTCGACACCGTCGACGGTGATCCGCCCGACCCCGTGCTCCACGTGCTCGGGGTTGCGCACGGTGATGTCGTAGACGGCACCGCGCCACTCGCGGCGCACCTCGAACCCGTCCCAGTCCTTCGGGATCGCGGGGTCGATCACGAGCCCGTCGAGCCCCGGCCGCACGCCGAGGATGTACTTGGTCGCCGCCGTGTACATCCAGCCCGACGACCCGGTCAGCCACGGGTTCTGCGCGAGCCCGAACCGCTCGTGGTCGCGCCCGTAGATGAACTGGACGTACGCGTACGGCTCGGCCTCGCGCACCTCGATGTTGTCGTTCTGGCGGGAAGGCAGGATCGAGTCGTAGAACGCCATCGCCTGCTCGCCGCGGCCCAGCAGCGCCTCGGCGATGATCGGCCAGGCGTTGGGGTGGGAGAAGATCGCGGCGTTCTCCTTGATGCCGGGGTACACGCGCGTGAGGAACCCGACGGTGTCGTCCACCTGCGTGAACGCCGGCCAGTTGAGGTGGTTGCCGTACTCGCTGGCGAGCAGCTCGTGGACGGCGTCCATGGACGCGATGCCGCGCTCGCGCGTGGTGATGCCGCCGATGACGGGCCATGCCTGGTGCTCGAGGAAGATCCGGCCCTCGGTGTTCTGGTCCGAGCCGATGAGGACGCCGTCGCGCGTGATGCCGCGGCGCCACCACCGCCCGTCCCACAGCTCCTTGTCGGCGACGTCGGCCAGCCGCGCCAGCTCGGCCTCGTACCGCTCGACGGCGTCCGTGCGGCCCAGCGGCGCCGCGAGCTCCAGATACGCGCGGATCGCCCACGCGTGCAGGAACGTCACCAGCGCGGTCTCGCCGCCGCCCAGGTTGATGCCGTCGTTCCAGTCGGCCCGCAGGCCCAGCGCCACGCCGTTGGCCCCGACCTGCTGCGAGGTGAAGTCGAGCGCCCGCTCGAGGTGCTCCCAGACCGTGCCGCTCGAGCCCTCGGCGTAGGTGAACTCCTGGGAGAGGAAGCCGACGTCGCCCGTCTCCTTGACGTACTCGCAGATGGTCGGCACCAGCCACAGGTGGTCGTCCGAGCACGTGTCCTCGAGCCCGTGGATGAGCGACGACCGGTCGCCGCGCGGCACGATCGTCGGCGACGGGATGTCCGGCAGCTTCGGCGCGTCCGGGTCGAAGTCGGCCGGGTCGAACAGGTGCAGGCCGTAGCCGGCCTCGGTCTGGGCGCGCAGCAGCTCCACGATGCGCTGGCGCGACTTGGACGGGTTGGAGTGGATGACGCTCATGCAGTCCTGGGCCGTGTCGCGGTAGCCCAGGCCAGTACGTCCGCCCACCTCGACGAACGAGGCGAACCGGGACCAGACCACGCACGTCTCGGCCTGGAGCAGCGTCCAGGTGTTGAGCATGGAGTTCATGCCGGCGTGCGGGGTGCTCACCCGAAGTCGCGCCTGCTTCTTGCGCCAGTAGTCGACCAGCGCGGCGTACTCGCGGTCGACGACGGCCGGGTCGGAGTACTTGGCGCGCATCGGCAGGCCCGAGTCTTGCCGGGAGCCGTAGCCGAGCAGGTACGTGAGCCGGGCGGACTCGCCCGGCGCGAGCGTGATGCGGTGCATCAGGGCACCGCAGTGGTTCTGCGTCGTGCCCTGCGAGGCCGAGCCCTGGCCGACCGACACGGCGAGCGGGTTGCGCTCGTCGCGGTAGGAGCCGACGAACGAGTCCCGCATCGCGTCGAACGAGTCGGGGTCCGCGCCCCCCGGTGCCGCCGAGGTGAAGTAGTGGAACGTCCACGGCTCGTAGTACGCGTCGACCTCGATAACCCCGTCCTCGTACGAGGCACCCTGCGAGTACAGCGACATCTGCAGGTTCTGGTTGTCGACGGTGATGGTGTGGAACGAGAACTCCACGTACCCGGTCACGGTGAGCGACCGCGGCGACGACGTCGTGTTGGTGAGCCGCACGTCCCACACCTCGAGGTCGTCCTCGAGCGGGACGAACACCGTCTGCGACGCGTCGATCCCGCGGTACGACGACTCGAACCGCGTGTAGCCCGTGCCGTGCGCGCTGGTCCAGCGGCCGGCCGAGCCGTCCTCGGGCACGGCCGCGCCAGGTTCCGTCAGGAACGGCTTGCCCACCGGCTGCCAGGAGACCGACCAGAAGTCGTTCGCGTCGTCGTCGCGCAGGTACACGTACTTGCCGGGCCGGTCGAGCGGCACGCCGTTCTGCCGGAACCGCGTGATGCGGCCCGTCTGGGCGGACTTGTAGTACGAGTAGCCGCCGCCGTGGTGGGCGACGACCGTGCAGAAGTCCTTGGTGCCCAGGTAGTTGGTCCACGAGACGGGGACGTCGGGGCGCTCGACCACGTACTCATGCGCACCGTCGTCGAACCTGCCGTATCTCATGCGGTCACGAATCCCTTCAGCCAGTCGAGCAGCTCGCGCGCCTTCTCGGGCGAGCCGGCCTCCGCCACCATGCGGAGCACGGGCTCGGTCCCGGAGAAGCGCAGCAGCGCCCACGCTCCGTCGTCGAGCACGATCTTGGTGCCGTCGAGGTGCGACACGCTCGCCACGGGGTACGAACCCAGGTGGGTGAGCGGCTCGGCCGCGAGCCGTCGCGGCACCTCGACGCGCATCTCGGGGGTGGCGGGCCAGTCGGCGTCCGCCAGGTAGAGGCGCCCGGTGACCTCCCAGATCTGCTCGCGCAGCTCCGAGATGGTCTTGCCGGTGCGGGCCAGCATCTCGGCGACCAGGGCGCAGGCGAAGATGCCGTCTTTGCCGAGGATCCAGCCGCGCACGGTGAGGCCGCCCGAGGACTCGCCGCCCATCACGGCGTCGATCTCCTCCATGCCAGCAGTCACGTGCTTGAAGCCCACCCGCACCTCGCGCGACTCCTCGCCGAAGTGGGCCGCCAGGCGGTCCAGCAGGTGCGTCGTGGCGAGGTTGCGCACGACTCCGCCGCGCTCGCCGCGCACCTCGTGCAGGTACCAGTACAGGAGCAGCAGCAGGTCGTTCGCGTCGACGTACTCGCCCTGCTCGTCCACGATGCCGATGCGATCGGAGTCGCCGTCGGTGGCCATGCCCAGGCTGTAGCGGCCGTCGCCGGCCTTGATGAGGCCGATGAGCGTGGACAGGCGCTGCAGGTCGGGCGCGGGGGCGATGCCGCCGAACAGCGGGTTGTGCTGCGCGTGGATGAACTCGGCCCGCACGCGCATGTCCGTGAGGATCGTGCCGAGCGTGCTCTGGCTGGTGCCGTACATCGCGTCCACGATGACCCGCAGGCCCGAGCCGCGCACCGCGTCGACGTCGATGATCTTCTCGATCGCGTCGATGTACGGCTCGTCGAGCTCGGCGTCGACGACGACGCCCGCCTCGCGCGCCCGCGCGAGGTCGAGCGTCACGACGTCCGTCACGTTCAGGGCGTTGGCCTCGTCCTGGTACCTGTTGGTCTCGTCGTCGAGGGGGAGCGAGCCGTCGCTCCGGAACACCTTCATGCCGTTCCACTGGGGCGGGTTGTGGCTCGAGGTGATGATGACGCCGTAGGCGGCCCCCAGGTGCGGGGCCGCGAAGGTGACCAGCGGGGTGGGGACGTCGTCGCGCAGCAGCGTGACCGGGATGTTGTTGCCGGCGAACACCTCGGCGGCCGCCTCGGCCGACTCGCGCGACAGGAAGCGGCGGTCGCCGCCGATGACCACGCCCTGGTGCTCGACCCCCTTGCGCGTCACCTCGTTGGCGATGGCCTGGCACAGCCGGCGCACGTTGGCGAGCGTGTAGCCCTCGCCGATGAGCGCGCGCCACCCGCCGGTGCCGAAGACGATCTGGGTGTCGGTGTTCTTCACCGGACGGAACAGGCGGGCCAGCACGATGTCGGCGGCCAGCGCGAGCTGCTCCGGGGTGTTGATGCCGCGCACCTCGGTGGTGTCGTAGATCTGGTACGAGTGGATCGAGCGGCCGCGGCCGATGATGCGGCGCGCCAGCTCGGTGAGCCGGTGCTCGCCGTCGGCGGCCATCGCCTCGAGCTCGCCGAAGAGCAGGCCCGGCGCGGCGGCGTAGGCGCCGACGTTGAGCTCCGCGCGGCCCGCGCGCGGCGCGCGGCGCTCGGCGCGGTCGCGGATCTCGATGATGGGCGCCTGGCCCGACGACGTCGCCTCGCGCACGACCTCGCCGTACTCGCCGTAGGCGGTGACGTCGTCGACGACGGCGGTGAGGATCGTCAGGTCGGCGTCCTTGAGCGTGAACCGGTGCAGCAGGCCGAGCAGCGAGTCCGGGCGCAGCAGCGGGGTGTCGGCGTAGGCGACCAGCACGCGCTCGGCGCCGAGCGCCTTGACGGCGTCGCGCGCGGCGAGCACGGCGTCGCCCGTGCCGCGTGGCTCCGCCTGCTCGACGTACACGTACCCGTCGCCCAGGGCCTCGCGCACCGCGGTGTCCCCGGCCGCGACGACGACGACCACGCGCTCGGGCGCGACGACGCGGGCGACCGTGCGGACCGCCGCCTCGACGACGGTCGAGTCGCCGAGCGGGTGCGTGAGCAGCGCCCGGGAGAGGTCGTCGTGGCCGGCCGCAAGGACGACGGCGGCGGTGGGGCGGGCTGTCTCGGACGCCATGGCGGTGCTCCCAAGGGTTGGGTGGAGCGTGTCGGATGAGCGTGTCACGCGAGATGCGCGGCGCTGCGGGACCACATTACGACAGGATCCTTCCAAATACACCCGGCGCCTGGGTGCGGCGCTGGCCGAGCACCATCCGTACGCTGGTCTCCGTGACTCTGACGACGGCACGACCCGACGCGCGCACCGCGGAGGAATCCGCGACCGACGCCGTGGCCTCGCTCGCCGACCCCTGGATCACCATCGTCTGGAACGACCCGGTCAACCTCATGACGTACGTGACGTACGTGTTCGAGAGCTACTTCGGCTACCCGCCCAAGCGCGCCCGCACGCTGATGCTGCAGGTGCACCGCGAGGGCCGCGCCGTCGTCTCCACGGGGCCCCGCGAGCGCATGGAGGTTGACGTGCAGGCCATGCACGGGTTCGGGCTGTGGGCCACGATGCAGCGGTCCTCCGAGGGGGACCGCGCGTGACTCCCTTCAGGGCCACCCCCGTCGGCTACGAGGCGTTCTGGGAAGAGGCCGAGCGGCGGGTGCTGGCCGGCATCGCGCGCGAGGTCGCTGCGATGCTGCGCGACCAGGCCGGCCTGCCCGAGCGCGACGAGGACGATCCCGCGGGCGCGCTCTGGGCGACCACGCAGACCACCGGGACGGAGCGCGTGCCCGACGACCCGGCCGCGCGCCGCCTGCTGCCCGACGCGTCCCGGGACGACGACGCCGTCTCGACCGAGTTCCGTCACCTCACCCAGACGGACATCGCCGCGGCCAAGGTGCGCGGGCTCGAGAGCTTCGCCGACCTGCTCGACGGCGGGCAGGACGACTACCTCGACACCGACGACGACTGGGAGGAGTCGGGCGAGCGCGCCGTCGTCACCGTCGGGCACGACGCCGCCCGCACGGTCGCGGCCGCGCTCACCGACGTGCGCCTCGTCGTCGCGCAGCGGCTGGGCCTGGAGACGGACGACGACGTCGAGGTGATGCACGACGAGGTGCTCGCCGACGTCGTGGTCGCGGACCCGGCCCGCGGGCTGGACGCCGAGGTGCGCCGCTACTGGGGCGGCGTGTTCGTCGCGGCAGGCTTTGCCCAGGAGTCGCTCGTGACGGCCATGCTCGACGACCTGCGCGGGAGGCGCGGATAGGCTGCCCCCCGTGACTGACGCTCCCATCGGGGTCTTCGACAGCGGCGTGGGCGGCCTGACCGTCGCGCGCTCGATCCTCGATCAGCTGCCCCACGAGCAGGTGCTGTACATCGGCGACACCGCGAACGCCCCCTACGGGCCCAAGCCGCTCGCCGCCGTGCGAGCGATGGCGCTCGCGGTGATGGACCAGCTCGTCGACGAGGGCGTGAAGATGCTGGTCATCGCCTGCAACTCGGCGGCCGCCGTAGCGCTCCCGGACGCGCGCGAGCGCTACGAGGTGCGGCGAGGCATCCCGGTCATCGAGGTGATCCGCCCGGCCGCGCGCCGTGCCGTCGTCACGTCGCGCAGCGGCCGCATCGGCGTCATCGGCACCAAGGCGACGATCGACTCCCGCGCCTACGAGGACGCGTTCCACGTCACGCCCGGGCTGACCATCACCACGAGGGCGTGCCCCGACTTCGTGCCGCTGGTCGAGAAGGGCATCACGTCGGGGCCGGAGATCCTCGCCGCGGCCCACCGTTACCTCGACCCGGTGCGGGACGCAGGCGTCGACACGCTGGTGCTGGGCTGCACCCACTACCCGTTGCTCGCGGGCGCGATCTCCTACGTCATGGGCGAGGACGTCACGCTCGTCTCGAGCGCCGAGGAGACGGCGAAGGACGTCTACCGCGTGCTGGTCGCGCGCGGCCTGGAGCGCTCGCCCGACGCCGGCGAACCGCAGCACCGGTTCTTCGCCAC
Organism: Xylanimonas sp. McL0601; assembly: GCF_049852175.1. Lineage (GTDB taxonomy): Bacteria > Actinomycetota > Actinomycetes > Actinomycetales > Cellulomonadaceae > Xylanimonas. The sequence continues at coordinate 3,074,562 of NZ_CP187527.1, read as the reverse complement.
CGGGGACACCGAGTCGTTCGAGCACCTCGCCCGCCGGTTCCTCGGCCCCGAGGTGCGGCTCGTCGAGGCGGTCCCATGAGGCTGCGCACGCTCGGCGTCGCGGGGTCGGCGCCGCGGCCGGACTCGCCCGCCTCGACTTACCTGGTGCAGGTCCCGGCGGACGTCGTCGCCGCAGGCGTCGCGTCCGGCGTCGTGCCGCCCGACGTCGAGGTGCGCGACTGGGACGTCGTCGTCGACCTCGGCAACGGCGGGCTCGGGTACGTGCAGCGGCACGTGGCACCCCACGACCTGGACGCGGTCGTGCTCACTCACCTGCACCCCGACCACTGCGCGGACCTGTCCGGGCTGTTCGTGCACCTCAAGTACCACCCCGAGCGCGGGGCGATGCGCAGCGGCGTGCTGCCGCACCTGCCGGTGTACGGGCCGGCGGACGTCGCCGAGCGGGCCGGGCAGATGTACGGGCTGCACCCCGGCGAGACGATGGACGGGATCTTCGACTTCCGCACGCTCGCCGACGCCGTCACCCTGCGAGTCGGGCCGCTGGAGATCACGCCGCGGCAGGTGTTCCACCCCGTCGAGGCCTACGGGCTGCGGATCACCGGGCCGTCGTCGCTGCGCCGCGGCGAGCGCGTGGTGCTCACCTACACCGGGGACACGGACTACTGCGAGAGCGTCGTCGAGGTGTCGCGCGGGGCCGACCTGCTGCTCGCTGAGGCCGCGTTCGTCCAGGGGCGCGACGACGTCGTCGAGCCGGGCATCCACCTCACCGGCGGGCGCGCGGGCCGCGTGGCGGCGGAGGCCGGGGCGGCGCGCATGGTGCTCACGCACCTGCCGTCGTGGACCGACCCCGAGGTGGCGCTCGCGGAGGCGCGCGCAGAGTACGACGGGCCGGTCGAGCTGGCCCTGCCCGACGGCGTTCAGGAGGTGTGATGGGCAAGCCATCGAAGAGCGCAGGCCGCGGCCTCGCGCCGGCGAGCGCGGGCTTGGTGGCGCGTGCGGCGGCGTACGACCTGTCCGTCGTGCTGGTGTTCCTGCTGTTCGGCGCGGGGGCCCACGACTCGGCTTCCCGCGGGGCGGGGCACATCGTCGCGCTCACGGCGACGTTCCTCGTGGCTCTCGCGGAGGGCTGGGCCGTGACGCGCGCGTGGCGCTCCCCGGCGCGGCTGTGGCCGACGGGCGTGGTCGTCTGGCTGGTCACCGTGGTGGTGGGCGTGGTGCTCCGCGGCCTGCTGATCCCGGACGCGGGCTTTGCCCGCGGCTTCCTGATCGTCACGACGCTCTTCCTGGGCGTGACGCTTCTGGGCTGGCGCCTGCTGGCACGCATACGCCGCCCGGGGTCTGCCTAGCTCTTCCGCAGGCACAGGCCCTCGTGCGCCTCGCGCCGGCCGGGCGCTAGGCGAGCGCCTTCGCGATCGCCGGCGCCAGCGCGCGGAACGCCTGGCCGCGGTGGCTGATCGCGTTCTTCTCCTCCGGGGTGATCTCCGCGCTCGTCAGCGTGCCCGGGGTGCCGTCCGACGCCGGGGCCTGGCCGTCCGGGACCAGGATCGGGTCGTAGCCGAAGCCGTTCGTGCCTCGCGCGGCCTCGACCAGCACGCCGCGCATCTCGCCGCGGCGCACCTCCTCGACGCCGTCGGGCGTGACCAGCGCGGCGGCGCACACGAACCCCGCGCGGCGGTGCTCCGGCACCTGGATGGCGGAGAGCTGGCCGAGCAGCAGGTCGAGGTTGGCCTGGTCGTCCCCGTGCCGGCCCGCCCAGCGCGCGCTGAAGATGCCAGGCGCGCCACCCAGGACGTCGACCGCGAGGCCCGAGTCGTCCGCGACCGCGGGCAGGCCCGTCGTGCGGGCCAGCGCTCGAGCCTTGATCAGGGCGTTCTCCTCGAACGTCACGCCGTCCTCGACCGGCTCCGGGGCGCCGAGGTCGCCCGCGGTGACGACGGCGCCGTCGGGCAGCGCGTCCAGGCCCGGCTGCGAACGGAGGATCGCGACCAGCTCGACGAGCTTCTTGCGGTTGTGCGTGGCGAGGACGAGGCGCGCGCCGTCGGGCACGACGACGTCGCTCACCGGACCAGCTCCTCCGCGAGCGCCGCGCGCTGCAGCTCCGCGAGCTGCCCGTTGCCCGCGACCGCGAGGTCCAGGAGCACGTTCAGCTCGTCGCGGTCGAACGGGGCGTGCTCGGCGGTGCCCTGCACCTCGACGAACGTCCCCGAGCCCGTGACGACGACGTTCATGTCGGTGTCGGCGCGCACGTCCTCGACGTACGGCAGGTCGAGCATCGGGACGCCGTCGATGATCCCCACGCTCACCGCGCTCACCGAGTCGGTGAGCACCTGCTTGCCGCCCGTGACGTGGCCGTGCCGGCGGCCCCACGCGATCGCGTCGGCGAGCGCCACGTACGCGCCCGTGATGGCGGCGGTGCGGGTGCCGCCGTCGGCCTGGAGCACGTCGCAGTCGAGCACGATCGTGTTCTCGCCCAGCGCGCCGACGTCGATGATCGCGCGCAGCGAGCGCCCGATCAGGCGCGAGATCTCGTGCGTGCGCCCGCCGACGCGGCCCTTGACCGACTCGCGGTCCGAGCGCGTGCTGGTGGCGCGGGGAAGCATCGCGTACTCGGCCGTGACCCAGCCCTCGCCCGAGCCCTTCTTCCAGCGCGGCACACCCTCGGTGAAGGAGGCCGCGCACAGCACGCGCGTGCTGCCGAACTCGACGAGCACGGACCCCTCGGCGGCGTCGAGCCAGCCGCGCGTGATCTTCACGGGGCGCAGCTCGCCGGGGGCGCGCCCGTCGGCGCGGACAACAGGGGTGGCGGGGGAGGTCATGGGCACAGGGTATGCGGGGCCGCCCGCTTAGGGTTGTCCGGTGCACCTCATCGCCTCGAACGTCACGTTCGCCTACCCCGGCGGCGCCTCGCACGGCGCCTCCGAGGCGGAGCGGGCCGTCGTCGGCGGTGCCGGCACCTTGCGGCCCGTCGGGGTCGCCGGCGGGGAGGTGACCGTCGCGGGGCCCAGGGAGCGCGGCCCGCAGGTGTTCGGGGACGTCACGGTCCGCGTGAGCGACGGGGTGCGCCTCGGCGTCGTCGGCGAGAACGGCTCGGGCAAGTCGACCCTGCTGCACCTGCTCGCCGGGACGCTCGCCCCGACGCGCGGCGAGGTGCGGCGCTTCGGGTCGCTCGCGCTCGTCGAGCAGGAGCTCGAGATCGCCCCCGGGGAGACGGTCGGCGACGTCGTCGCGTCCGCGCTCGGCCAGGTGCGCGCCGTCGCCGCGGAGCTCGAGCGGGCCACTGCCGAGTTCGACCACGAGACCGGCTCGCTCACCGAGCTCACGACCATCCTCACCCAGGCGGAGCACCTCGAGGCGTGGGACGCGGACCGCCGCGTCGACGTCGCGCTCACGCGCCTCGGTGCCTGCCGCGACCTCGGCCGCCGGCTCGACACGCTGTCGGTCGGGGAGTGCTACCGGGTGCGGCTCGCCTGCCGGCTCGCCGAGCGGAGCGACCTGCTCCTCCTCGACGAGCCCACGAACCACCTGGACGACGAGGCGATCGGCTTCCTCACCGCCGAGCTGTCCGCCTGGCGTGGCGGCGTCGTCCTCGTCACGCACGACCGCCAGCTGCTCGACGACGTCGCCACCGCGATCCTCGACCTCGACCCGTCGATGGACGGGCGGCCGACGCTCTACGGGCAGCCGGGATACCTCGCGTACCGCTTCGCCAAGGCGCAGGCCCTGGCGCGGTGGCGGCAGCGCTACCGGCAGGAGCGCAAGCGCGCCGAGGCGCTCGCGGAGCGTCTCTCGAGCTCCTACGAGGGCCTCTCGGACGAATGGCGCCCGGGGAAGGGCTCGCAGAAGAACCGCCGTGCCACCCGCGCGCGCATCCACGTCAAGGCGGCGGACCGCCTCGTCCAGCGGCTCGAGGCCCAGGCCGTCGAGGTGCCCGTGCCGCCGCTGGAGCTCCGGCTTCCGGACCTGCCGTCGCTCGACCCCGGCTGGGACCCGGCCCTGCCGCTCGTCGAGGTGCGCAACCCCCAGGTCGAGGGTCGCCTCGACCTGCCCGGGACCAGGGTCGCGGTCCCGCCCGCGGGCCGGCTGCTCGTGGTCGGAGCCAACGGGACGGGCAAGTCGACGCTGCTGGGCGTCCTGTCCGGCCGGCTGGCCCTGAGCCGCGGGACGCGGACGGTGATCGACGGCGTGCGCGTCGGCGTCGTCGGGCAGGAGAACGCGCCCATCGTGGGGCGGGGGCTGGACGACCCGCGGACGCTCACGGGTTTCGACGCCGCCGCGAACGAGGCGCTGGCGCTGCTGTCACGCGGCGCGCTCGACCCCGACCGCGTGGTTCCCGTCGCGGCGCTCGGGCTGCTCGCCGAGGAGGACCTCGAGCGGCCGCTCTCGGAGCTGTCCGCGGGTCAGCGGCGGCGGTTCGAGCTGGCGCGCACTCTGGTCGCGGCCCCGCACCTGCTCATCCTCGACGAGCCGACCAACCATCTCTCGATCGACCTGGTGGACGAGCTGACGCAGGCGCTCGCGCGGACGAGCGCCGCCGTCGTCGTCGCGACGCACGACCGCCGCATGCGCGACGACCTGGCCGACTGGCCGACGCTCTTCCTCGGCTGAGCCGCGCTCGCTCGGGTGTCTTCCCGGCTCGTCGCCCGGCTCAGCCGAGCCGGCCCACCCAGGCCATCGCCTGCCTGACGAGGGTGCCCTGGCCGTTGACGAACTCGGCCTGGATCGTGTCGCTGCACGCCTCCTCGGGCGTGAGCCAGTCGATGTCCAGCGCGTCCTGCTGCGGGCGGCAGTCGCCCGTGACCGGGACGACGTAGGCGAGCGAGACCGCGTGGTGGCGCGGGTCGTGGAACGCCGTGATGCCCGGCGTGGGGAAGTACTCGGCGACGGTGAACGGCTGCGGCGACGACGGCACCTGCGGCAGCGCGACCGGGCCGAGGTCCTTCTCGATGTGCCGCAGCAGGGAGTCGCGGACCCGCTCGTGGTAGAGCACCCTGCCCGAGACGAGCGAGCGCGTCAGCCCCCGCGCGCCCATGCGCAGCAGCAGCCCCACCGAGACGACGTCGCCCGACTCGTCGACCCGCACGGGCACGGCGTCGACGTACACCAGCGGGAGCTGCGCCCGCACGACGGCGAGATCCTCCGGCGTCAGCCAGCCGGAGGGGCGTGGAACCTCGGGCTCCCAGTCGTCAGGCGGGGGCGGGAGCTCAGCGGAGGCGGTCACAGAGCGATCAAATCACGCAGGGTGCGCTCGGCGCCTCGCGCCGGGCGCCGAGCACGGGCCGTCGGGAATACTTGACGTCCGCGCCGCGCTTGCCGTGGCGTACCGAGGAGAGGAACCCCATGGCTACCGTCGAGCTCACCGACGACACCTTCCAGCAGACCGTCACCGACAACGACATCGTGCTGGTGGACTTCTGGGCCGCCTGGTGCGGCCCGTGTCGCCAGTTCGCGCCGATCTTCGAGAAGTCGTCGGAGACCAACCCCGAGGTCGTGCACGCGAAGCTGGACACCGAGGCCCAGCAGCGCATCGCCGCCGTCGCCGGCATTACCGCGATCCCCACGCTGATGGCGTTCCGTGAGGGTGTGCTCGTGTTCAACCAAGCGGGCGCGCTGCCGGCACCGGCGCTCCAGCAGGTCGTGGACGCCGTGAAGGGGCTGGACATGGCCGAGGTCCACAAGGCGATCGCGGAGCAGGCGCCGCAGGAGGCGTGAGGCGGGCGCTGGGCGCCGCCGCTGATGAACCGTTCGTGGGTTCGGGTTCGGTTCGACGGATCGATCCGTCGAACCGAACCCGAACCCACGAACGGTTCGTCGTATGCGGTGCGCGAGACGGGACTCGAACCCGCATGCCCGAAGGCAGCCGGACCTAAACCGACCGCGTAAGCCAATTCCGCCACTCGCGCGTGCCCAGCCTATCGAGTCTCTTGCCAAATGCTCTCGTTCGAGAGACGCAGCGTAGACGACCGCATCGATTGTCGATACGGTCATCGCCGTCGCGGCCGCGTTTCGAGCCGGCGAACGGGAGCTGTTCTCGATCGCGCCCCTAGGCTGAGTTCAGTCGATCCCCAGCACCTTGCGCAGCCGCGCCACGTGGCCGGTCGCCTTGACGTTGTACTGCGCGACGGCGACCGTGCCGTCCGGCGCGACGACCGCCGTCGAGCGGATGATCCCCGTGACGTCCTTGCCGTAGAGCTTGCGCACGCCCCAGGCGCCGTAGGCGTCGGCGACGGCGTGGTCGGCGTCGGACACGAGCGGGAACGTCAGCTGGTCCCGCTCCACGAACTTCGCGAGCTTGTCCACGCCGTCGGGCGAGACGCCGACGACCGCATAGCCCGCGCCCTGCAGCGAGGCCAGCGAGTCCCGGAAGTCGCACGCCTCCGTCGTGCAGCCGGGCGTCATCGCGGCCGGGTAGAAGTACACGACGACGCCGCGGCGGCCCGGCTCGGCGAGGGCGGCGGCGAGGGAGAACTCGCTGCCGTCGGCGGCGGGGAGGGTGAAGTCGGGGGCGGCGACGCCGGCGGCGAGACGGGGCACGGGAGCTCCTCGGTGAGGGCGGGCGGGACTGTCCCCGAGCCTAGACCGCGTGCCTGACCGGCCGGCGGTGCGCGGTCTCTACCGCGCGGCCAGGCGGGTCGCGTCGCGGCGGTACATCGCCGCGTGGTCCCGCAGGTCCGCGCGGCCCGTCGATGCCGCGTGCGCCTCCGTCCATTCCGCGAGCTCGCGCAGGCGCGGCGGGATCGCCGCCAGGACGGCGTCCGCCGTCGGGCCGTCCTCGGCGCCGTAGGCCGCCACGAGATCGTCGAGCCGCTGCGACGGGTGGATGCCCGCCGGGGCGGAAGCGTCCTCCGCGAACGGGCACAGCCGGTACGCCAGGTACGCGAGGTCCCGCACGCGCGGCCCGGGCGAGGCCATGTCGACGTCGATGAACCCGACCAGCCCGCCGTCCCCGCCGACCATGTTGTAGGGCGCGACGTCGTTGAGGCAGACGACCTCGTCTGGCTCGTGCGCGGGCAGTCGCCACACGGCACCGTCGCGCGGGAAGCCGGCCGACGCGTCGTGCCACGCGCGCAGCAGGCGCGCGGCGTCGCGCAGCACCGACGGCGGCCACACCCAGCCGCCCTCCGGCCCCTGGCCGACGACGCCCGGCAGGTACGTGAGCACCTCGCGTCCCTGCGCGTCGAGGCCCAGGGGAGTCGGCACCCCGTCGACGCCGTGCGCGCGCACCCATGCCAGCAGCGCCTGGATCGTGGGCGTCCAGGGGCCCGCGGTGCGGCGCACCGTGTCGCCCGCGCGCACGACGGCGTTGACGTTGCCGCCCACGAGCGCCACCTCAGCATCGGTCATGGCGCGATCCTGGCCGAGCCAGGGCGGGGTCGCCAACGGCATTCGTCTACCGTTGGCCCGGTGAGCACCACCGCACCCCAGCCCTCGACGACGAACGGCACCCCGAGCATCCCGATCCGCATGCTGTTCGACCGGCTGCTCGTGCAGCCCGAGGTGGACGCGTCCGAGCGGCAGTCCTCCGCGGGCCTCGTGATCCCGGCGACGGCGGTGGGGCCCAAGCGGCTCGCGTGGGCCGTCGTCGTCGCCAAGGGCGAGCACGTGCGGCAGGTCTCCGTCGGGGACCGCGTGCTGTTCGACCCGGAGGAGCGCGCCGAGGTCGAGGTCGGCGGCACCGACTACGTGTTGCTGCGCGAGCGCGACGTGCACGGCGTCAGCCAGAAGGACGAGGCGGCGGGCGCAACCGGCCTGTACCTCTGAGCGCACCCGGCACCTGTCACCGAGGTCACAGCCCGAAGCGGCCGTATCGGTTTTTCGACCGGCGGGGCGGGCTGGTAGCGTTCTACCTCGTTGCGCGCCATTAGCTCAATAGGCAGAGCAGCTGACTCTTAATCAGCGGGTTCGGGGTTCGAGTCCCTGATGGCGCACCCACCACGAGAGCCCCCGTCCGACGCGGACGGGGGCTCTCGTCGTCCCCGCCGCCGGCCGGCGCGGCGAAGTGCCCGCACCGAGGCGGGGCACGGGCCGAGCCGTGGCCGGAGTTGATCTATTTGCACTAGCCCTGGAACCCGCCCGTGCGTAGGCTCGTTCGGCACTCCGAGTGACGCCCCGCCCTTCTGCGCGTCGGCACCCCGGTGCCCACCAGCACCGCAGATCTTCGTGGAGAGAGAACCGTGCTTCGTCAGCTTTTGTGGCGCTACCTGCGCCCGTACCGATGGCTCCTGGGCGGGGTGCTGGTGTTCCAGTTCGCTGCCGCCCTGGGCATGCTCTACCTACCCGGCCTGAACGCCGACATCATCGACAACGGCGTCGCCACGGGCGACACCGCGTACATCTGGCGGACCGGCGGGCTGATGCTCGCCGCATCGCTCGCCCAGATCGTCGCGGCGATCATCGCGACCCGGTTCGCCGCCCAGGCCTCGATGGCCATGGGCCGTGACCTGCGCGACGACGTCTACGGGCGCGTGAGCGGCTTCTCCGAGAGGGAAGTGTCGCAGTTTGGCGCCGGGTCGCTCATCACCCGCAACACCAACGACGTCCAGCAGGTCCAGATGATCGCGATGATGGGCTCGACGATGCTCATCACCGCCCCGCTGCTGGCCATCGGCGGCATCATCATGGCGCTGCGCCAGAGCGTCCAGCTGTCGTGGCTCATCGCGGTCTCCGTGCCGCTCCTGCTCGTCTTCGCGGGCCTCCTCATCGGCCGCATGGTGCCGCTGTTCCGCAACTACCAGATGCGCCTCGACACGCTCAACCGCGTGATGCGCGAGCAGCTGACCGGCATCCGCGTGGTGCGCGCGTTCGTGCGGGAGTCCATCGAGGCCGCGCGCTACCGCTCGGCCAACACGGACATGATGGTCGTGGGCCGCAAGGTCGGCTCGCTGTTCGTGCTCATGTTCCCCGGCGCGATGTTCATCCTGAACATCACCGTGCTGGGCGTGATCTGGTTCGGCGCGATCGAGGTCGACAACGGCACCGTCCAGATCGGCACGCTGCTCGCGTTCATGCAGTACGTGGGTCAGATCCTCATGGGCGTCCTGATGGCCACCTTCATGACGATCATGATCCCGCGCGCCGCCGTCTCGGCCGAGCGCATCGGCGAGGTGCTCGCGGTCGAGTCGACCCTGAACGAGCCGGCCGACGCCGTCACCGAGGTCACCGAGCGCGGCAGCATCGAGTTCGACGACGTGACCTTCACGTATCCCGGTGCGGAGATCCCGATCCTCGACCGTGTCGACTTCCGCGTCGAGCCCGGCCAGACGGTCGCCGTCGTCGGCTCGACCGGTGCCGGGAAGACGACGCTGGTCTCGCTCGTCGCACGGCTGATCGACACCACGTCGGGCGTCGTCCGCGTCGGCGGCGTCGACGTGCGCGACCTGAGCCTCGAGACCCTCTGGGCGAACCTCGGCCTGGTGCCGCAGCGCCCGTTCCTCTTCGCCGGGACGGTCGAGTCCAACGTCCGCCTCGGCCGCGAGGACGCGACGGACGACGAGATCTGGAAGGCCCTCGAGATCGCGCAGGCCGCCGAGTTCGTCCGCGAGATGTCGGGCGGGCTCAGCGCCCGGATCGCCCAGGGTGGCACCAACGTCTCCGGCGGCCAGCGCCAGCGGCTCGCCATCGCCCGCGCCGTGCTGCGCAGGCCGGCGATCCTGCTCCTCGACGACTCGTTCTCCGCGCTCGACGTCGCGACCGACGCCCACCTGCGGCATGCGCTGTGGCGTGAGCTCCCCGAGGTCACCAAGCTCGTCGTCGCCCAGCGCGTCACCACCGTGACTGACGCGGACGCGATCCTCGTGCTCGACGACGGCCGCCTGGTCGGTGTCGGCACGCACGAGCAGCTCCTCGAGACGAACCAGACCTACCGCGAGATCGCGGAGTCGCAGATGAGCGTGGAGGCCGGCGCATGAGCGAGCGGACCATGACCGACCCGGCGCTGACCGAGGAAGAGAAGCTCGAGATCGAGATGGGCGAGCAGGCACGGCTCGCCTCGGACTCGTGGGACGGCGTCGCCCCGGGCAAGGCGAGCGACTTCAAGTCGTCGTTCGGCCGCATGATCGGGCTGCTGGCCCCGTACAAGGTCGCGATGACCATCGTCACCCTCATGGGTGCGGGGTCCGTCATCCTCACGGTCTGGGCGCCCCGTGTGCTCGGCCGGGCCACCGACGTGGTGTTTTCCGGGTTCATCTCCCGGAGCTTCCCGGCGGGGATGACCCAGGAGCAGGCGGTCGAGGCGACCCGCGCGGCGGGTGAGGACCGGTTCGCGGACATGATCGCGGCGATGGACCACTTCGTCCCCGGCCAGGGGATCGACTTCGACGTGCTGCGCGGGTTCATCGTCACGGTGCTGTTCATCTACGTCGGCGCTGCGATTCTCGGCTGGGCCCAGGGCTTCATCACCAACGTGGTGATGGTCAAGGCCATGTGGCGCCTGCGCGAGCAGGTCGAGGAGAAGATCAACCGCCTGCCGCTGTCGTACTTCGACCGCGTCCAGCGCGGCGAGCTCATCTCCCGCGTGACCAACGACATCGACAACATCACGCAGACGATGCAGCAGTCGCTCTCCGGCGCGATCACCGCCGTGCTCACCGTGATCGGCGTGCTGGTCATGATGTTCACCCTGTCGTGGCAGCTCGCGCTCGTGGCGCTCATCTCGCTTCCGCTCATGGGCGTGGTGTTCGGCATCATCGGCCCGAAGTCGCAGAAGGCCTTCGGTCTGCAGTGGCGCAAGGTCGGCCGCCTCAACGCTCGCGTCGAGGAGTCGTTCTCCGGGCACGCCCTGGTCAAGACGTTCGGCCGCCGCGCCGACTTCCAGGCGCGGTTCCACGAGGAGAACGAGGAGCTGTACCAGCAGTCCTTCAGGGCGCAGTTCCTGTCCGGCGTCATCTGGCCGGCGATGTCGTTCGTCGGCAACCTGTCGTACGTCGCCATCGCCGTCATCGGCGGCCTCATGGTGGCGGGTGGGTCGATGACCCTCGGCTCGATCCAGGCGTTCATCCAGTACTCGCAGATGTTCTCCCAGCCGCTGTCGCAGCTGGGCGGCATGGTCGCCGTCGTCCAGTCCGGCACGGCGTCGGCCGAGCGCGTCTTCCAGCTCCTCGACGAGCCGGAGCAGGAGCCCGACGCCGACGACGCACCCGCCCCCGCCGAGGGCGAGGGCGTCATCGAGTTCGAGCGCGTCGGGTTCTCCTACAGCCCCGACGCGCCGCTCATCGAGGACCTGTCGTTCACGGTGCGCCCCGGCCAGACGGTCGCGATCGTGGGCCACACGGGCGCCGGCAAGACGACGCTGGTCAACCTCCTGATGCGGTTCTACGACCCGCAGTCCGGCCGGATCGTCGTCGACGGGCAGGACATCACGGCGCTCAGCCGTCACGACGCCCGCGCCCGCACGGGCATGGTGCTGCAGGACACGTGGCTGTTCGCCGGCACCATCCGGGAGAACATCCGCTACGGCCGCCAGACCGCCACCGACGAGGAGGTGCTCGAGGCCGCCCGGGCGACATACGTGGACCGGTTCGTCCACTCGCTCCCGCAGGGCTACGACACCGAGCTCGAGGAGGATGCGGCGAACCTGTCCGCCGGTGAGCGGCAGCTGGTCACGATCGCCCGCGCGTTCGTGTCCCAGCCGTCGATCCTGATTCTCGACGAGGCCACGTCGTCGGTCGACACCCGGACGGAGAAGCTGCTGCAGCACGCGATGGCGTCGCTGCGGAGCGGGCGGACGAGCTTCGTCATCGCGCACCGGCTGTCGACGATCCGCGATGCCGATCTCATCCTCGTGATGGAGCACGGCGACATCGTCGAGAAGGGTACGCACGAGGAGCTGCTGGAGCTGGGCGGCGCGTACCACGCGCTCTACCAGTCGCAGTTCTCTGGAGCGTTCGAGGAGGAGGCCGAGCTCGCCTGACGCGAGCCCGGCGACGGCGGTGGCCCGTGCGAGCGATGCACGGGCCTCCGCCGGATCCTGGTAACCTTCCCCTCGCGCGCCATTAGCTCAATAGGCAGAGCAGCTGACTCTTAATCAGCGGGTTCGGGGTTCGAGTCCCTGATGGCGCACCACACCGAGAGGGCCTTCGTTCGACCCGGGTCGTCGGTTGCGGTGTTCGCGACCGGGCTCGCGGTGCCTGCGGCCGCAGCCGCATCTGTGCTGGCGTCGGCGCCCGCGACGGGGGTGTTTCGTCGCAGGTTTCGGCGGTCCGAGACAGGCGGGGTGATCTAACGGCGCTGGCGGGGTGTCGGCGGTGGTGAATGCCCGGTTGTCGGTGGGGCGCACACGCGGTCCAGTTCGCAGCTGGTACCGGCTCTTGCGCGGCGACGCGGTCATGTCCAAGATGAGATCGGGGCATTGATGAAGCCAAAGGTTATCCGCAACACGACGAACTACGTCTCAGGGTTTGTGTTGATCGGATTCTCGATCGGTCTATTCTTCCTCAACGATCCCTGGATGATCTGGAACTATGCGTCTCTCAGCCCCACGGAACGCATGACCACTCTGGACTCCTTCGCCGCAATGGCAGTCTTCTGCCTCATCGCAACCGTCGGTGTTTTCTTCCTTCGACTGAAGATTGAAGCATGGCCCGACGGGTCGACCCTGGTGGTCAATCCCATCGCGACGTGGTGGGTTGGTTCCGGTCAAATCGAACAGGTCATTGAGGGTCCGCTTCCGAGCGTTCAACTTCGAAGAGGTCCTCGCATCTGGCTATTCGGCGCAGAACGCTCGCTGGCGATGAGCATCATGAACCACCAACTGAAGCACATCAATCAGCTGCAGGCCGTTGGCGAGAGGGGTGAAGGCTCGACTGAAGTGGTGGTGAGCCGGACATTCCGGGGAACTCTTTGGTATCTTGTGCCGTGGCTGACTGGACTTTGCGTCTGCGTGGTCGCGATCCTTACTGTTCATAATTAGTGGATCGTTGCTGAGTCCCGTCCTGGGCACAGTCCGTGACCGGGACCGACCCCGCCTCGGTCAGCGTGTACGGGTCGTCCATCGGCGGTGACCTCGGGTTCACCGTCACCGACGGGCAAGCCACCCTGGACCTGGCCGACCCGCACGGCGACACCATCACCACCGTCGCCGTGCCCGCCACCGGGAACGCCACCGGCATCGGCGCGGTCGCCTGCTACGACGAGTACGGCAACCAGGCCACCGACCTCGCCGCCGGAGCGGGCGTCGACGGCACGGCGACAACCGCCGATCCTGGCGCGAAGACCGGGCCGAACACCGGGGCTCTGGCCTACGGGTGGCTCGGCGCCAAGCAACGCGCCACGGACGCCTCCGGGCTGGTCCTCATGGGCGCCCGCCTCTACAACGCCGTCACCGGCCAGTTCACCTCCCGCGACCCCGTCCCCGGCGGCAACACCACCGCCTACGCCTACCCCCAAGACCCAGTCAACGGGATGGACCTTCAGGGGCTCATGGCTGAGGCAGTGTTGGTCGCCGCAGCGTTCGGGGGATCGTTGTCACTCGGCACCGTCCTTCTCATCATCGGAGCCGCGGTGCTCGCTACAGTGGTCATCTACGCGGCTTGGTACGGACTCCCCGCAGCAGGCGCGAAGCTCCGCAACATCTATTACCAGAAGAAGCAGTCGAAAAAGAGCGGGAAGGAGTCCGCTAGCGATATTCCGAGTTGGGCGCACGACGTACGCATTCGACCCGGCGAGTCCACCGAGCAGGCGATCAAGCGCATCATGGGAGCGAGATACCCCGCAGCGGGCAACAAGGCGGGCCGAGGTCCAGGCTCCGACTACAGCAAGATCAAGAAGCGCCTTACGCGCCGGTAGGGGTGAGTAAAAATGCCAGAAGCAACCGGGGGCCATGTATATCTCGTTATACATCGGCATCGGAACTCAATGCGTCGCCCTGACGACAAGGTCATAGGTATCTTCTCGTCCGAGAAACTGGCGCGCAATGCTGCCGAGCGCATCCACGGCAGCCCCGGCTTCGCCGATGAACCCGCAGGATTCATCACTATCGACCTGCGTATCGACGAGTACCGCGCTGACGAGGAATCGAGGCTTTATGACTAGAGACCGAAAGCGAAGTGAGCTCTGGATGCTATACGAGGGCCACGAGTTTTCAGATACCGGACTCATTATCAGAGGTGTGTTCTCCAGCGAGGAGGCAGCCGAGAGTGCTGCCCGTCTCCACGGAATCGAAGACTGGCAAGTCTGGCCTCTCGAGGTCGATGCCCTGTCTTGGCGCGACGGATACAAGACGATCTAGCCTCGACGTTTCATCGGACGGGTGGGCCTGTGTTGGTCGGCGCCGTTGCCGTCGTTGATGCGTGATTTTTGCACGTGGGTGCGACAAGGTGCCCGATGTCGGTCGGTGCGCGGGGTCCCACAGGTCCGGGGTCGTGCTGGGGATCGTCGGGGCGGGCCGGTGAGGCGGTCAGCCGGGTGCTGGTCCGAGGCTACGCAGGGCGGTGAGTGCGTCCTGGACGAGGGTGGCCCAGGGTGCGTGCTCGGCGAGGTGGAGTACGCGCTGGCGTGCTCGCTTCGCGAGAGTGGCGGGGATCGTGAACAGCCGCAGTCGTAGCCGTTTGGGTTCCCACCGGCGGGCGTCGTGCGAGGTGAGTGCGAGGGTCTGCATCCAGGTGGTGATCTCGAGTGCGAGCATCACGATGGCGGTCCAGATCTTGTTCTGGTCGTACCCGTGCAGGGGCAGGTTGCGCAGGCCGGTGTCCTTGGCGATGCCGATGCGGTCCTCGCAGCGGGCGCGGCGGCGGTGGCGTAGTTCGAGGTCGGGCAGCTGGTTGTGCTTGCCGCCGGGGCGGGTGTTGGTGGCGAACGCGGTGATGCGCATGCCGTCGACGTCCTCGAACCGCAGCTGCGCGCCGGGGTGGGGTCGTTCCTTGCGGACGATCACGCGCATCCCGGCCGGCCAGCCGGTCAGGTCGAGCAGTCCGGTCAGCTCGGCGACCCAGGCGCCGTCGCGGACCTGGTCGCGGGCGTCGTACGCCTCGGTCCACGCACCCACCTTGTCGATGTGCTTGAGCAGGTCCGGGGTGTTGTCCGGCAGGACGAACCCCACCGAGTACGACAGCCGCTGGGTCGCCAGCCACTGCACGAGCTTGTGGGTGGACCCGGCGCCGTCGGTGCGGATCAGCACCTTCCGGCAGGCCCGGGTGCGTCCGGCGCGGTGGCCGGGCAGCTGAGCCAGCGCCTGCTTGATCACGGTGATGTGGTCGTCGGCGGTGTTGGATCCCGCGTTCCCGGGGCGCAGCAGGACGGCCAGCGGTTCTCCGGTCCCGGCCGGGCCGTGGTCGACGAAGGCGCACAACGGGTGGAAGCCGAACCCGCGCTTGAACGTCGGCTTGGCGTTCTCCTTCTGCGAGTGGGCGGTCACGAGGGTGGCGTCCAGGTCGATGACCAGCGGCGACCTCGCGTCCACGCCGTGGTCCGGGGCGTGGCCCCCGGCCAGCGTCCATGCCCGCGTACGGGCCACGGCTCGGGCGGCGTTGATCGCCTTCAACGCCCCGTCGGCGTCCGCCGCGAGGGCGGCGATCGTGCGCGAGACCGTCGGGTCCGACGCCACCGGCCCGTACAGGCCCGGCTCGCAGCGCAGCAGCCCGACGTCCGCCAGGGCGTCGCCGCCGAGCGCGACCGCGATCGCCAGGTCCGTGACGACCTTGGCCGGGTCGTGCACCGCGAGCGGCCTACGCCAGCCGGCCAGTTCCGCCGAGAGCGCGTCGTCCAGGCCGACCCGGCGGACCGTCTCGGTCAGCAGCACACCGCCCGCGTTGCCGACAGCGCTTCCCGGTGGCGGGTACGGCGACGGTGGTGATGGTGTCGCCGTGCGGGTCGGCCAGGTTCAGGGTGGCGGTCCCGTCGGTGACCGTGAAGCCCAGGTCGCCGCCGATCGAGGACCCGTAGACGCTGACCGAGGCCGGGTTGGAGGGGCGCGAAACGTCGCCCCGTCGTATCGGTGTCGGCCTCGGGCCTTCCTCCCAGGAGCGGGGAAATCCAACGCTCCCGTCCCAAAGGCCTGTGAAGAGCCACGTTCACCCGCGCTGCCGCCCGCGGAGGGAGAGGAAGGTTGTACCGAACGTATTGGGAACTGAAGATGCACGTCGCCGGCGTCGCGGCAGGGACGGCGTTCGACGACACCGCCCAGGTCGCCCAGCTACGCCGCACCGTGACCAAGGCGGGGAAGAAGACCGTCGAGGTCGTCTACGTCATCACCTCCGCCGACGCCGCGGCTGCAGACCCGGCCACCTTGGCCGCCTGGGTCCAGGGCCACTGGACGGTGGAGAACAGATTGCACTGGGTGCGTGACGTCACCTTCGACGAGGACCGCTCCCAGTCCGCGGTCGGCGCCTGCCCCCAGGTCATGGCCGCGATCCGCAACACCGTCATCGCCGTCCTGCGCCGCAACGCCTGGACGAGCATCGCCCGAGCGCTGCGACACCACACCCACGACCTCGACCGACCCGTCCACACACTCCTCACCGCCTGACATCACCGCAGGTCACAGCACTACAGGACCGACTTTGCCGGAGCCCTGGGTGTAGGCGGCTGAGGAGATCGCGGCAGGCGGCGTCTTCGCGAGGGTGGATCCGCTCGTTGGTCCGGAGCCCGGGCACGCTGTAGGACACGCGCCACTTCCCGTCGGCGTCCGTGAGTCAGTAGGACTCGTTGCGGCCCTGGCCGATGGAGCAGGCGCCTCAGGAATACCGCGCGAGCGCAGCTACTCGAGCAGCTCGGGGAGGTCCACGTGGGACCGTCGTCCGTCGAATCGTTAGCGTGGCGTGCGCGGGTACAGGTGTCGGGGTTCCCTGGCATTTGGCGATGCCGAACCAGGCCTCGACGAGCTTCATCCAGGAGGCGTGCGTTGGTGTGAAGCGGGCGGTGAACGCGGGTTGGCCGCCAGCCAGTCACGGACCTCGGGGGGTCCTGTGTGCGGCGTAGTTGCCCAGCCGCAAACAAGCCCGGGGCCCTCGGCACGTCGGGCCCGCCCCGTACCCTTGACGGGTGTCCGAGCCCCTCGCCGCCCCCGATGCGCCCACCTTCCGCAAGCAGCCCGTGAGCTTCGTGCGCCGCAGCGGGCGCCTGACCACCGCGCAGCAGAAGGCGTGGGACGAGCGCCGGCAGGACTACCTCGTCGAGGTCCCGCGGGCCGTCGCCCGCACCTCCGTCGACCCCGCATGGACGTTCGACGCCGAGGCCGTTTTCGGGCGGACGGCGCCCTTGGTCGTCGAGATCGGGTCGGGCCAGGGCGAGAACGTCGTCGAGGCCGCGGACGCCCACCCCGAGCGCGACCACCTCGCCGTCGAGGTCTACGTCCCCGGGCTGGCGCAGACGATCGTCCGAGCCGGCCAGCGCCACGACCGCCAGGGGCTGACCAACCTGCGCCTGCTCCAGGTCAACGCCGCGGAGCTGCTCGAGACGGCCCTGCCCGAGGGCGGCGTCGACGAGCTGTGGATCTTCTTCCCCGACCCGTGGCACAAGTCCCGCCACCACAAGCGCCGGCTGATCACCGCGGAGCTCGCCGCGCTCGCGGCGCGCGTGCTGCGCCCTGGCGGCGTGTGGCGGCTGGCCACCGACTGGGCCGAGTACGCCAAGCAGATGCTCGAGGTGGGCGAGGCGAGCCCGGACTTCCGCAACGCCCACGGCCTCGGCGCGCTCGCGCCGCGGTTCGAGGGCCGCGTGCTCACCGCGTTCGAGCGCAAGGGCCTCGCGGCGGGTCGCACCGTGACCGACCTGGAGTACGTGCGTCTCTGACCAGGCCGCCGGACCGGATCCGGCCGCCGGGTGTTGCTTGCGTCACACGCCGCGGAACGGCATTGTGTGCCCCCGGAACGCCCCTACGGGCGCTCCACGGTGCGCAACGGTGCGTGCCGGGACTGCCGACTGCAATGCCAACGGAGGCATCATGGCCGACACCGCCGAGCTTTCCGGCGAGACCGCCTATCAAAGAGTCGAGAGATCCGAGGAGTTCCAGGGCCTGCGCAGCAGGTTCCGCCGCTTCGTCTTCCCGCTGACGGCGCTCTTCCTCGTCTGGTACTTCGCGTACGTGCTCCTCGCCAGCTACGCGCACGACTTCATGTCCATCCGGATCGGGGACAGCACGATCACGGTCGGCCTGCTGTTCGGGCTGGGCCAGTTCGTGACGACGTTCCTCATCACGATGCTCTACGCCCGCTGGGCCAACAACTCGCTCGACCCGCAGGCCGAGGCTCTCCGCCAGCACATCGAAGGGGCCGACCTGTGATCGCCGCACCGCTGCAGCTCGCCGCCTCGACGACTGACGTCGGCAACCCCGTCGTCAACATCTCGATCTTCGCGGCGTTCGTCGCCGTGACGCTCGTGATCGTGATCCGGGCCTCGCGCAACAACAAGTCCGCCGCCGACTTCTACGCGGGCGGCCGCAACTTCACCGGGCCGCAGAACGGCACCGCCATCGCCGGCGACTACCTGTCCGCCGCGTCGTTCCTCGGCATCTGCGGCGCGATCGCCATCAACGGCTACGACGGCTTCCTCTACTCGATCGGGTTCCTCGTCGCGTGGCTCGTCGCCCTGCTGCTCGTCGCCGAGCTGCTGCGCAACACCGGCCGGTTCACCATGGCGGACGTCCTCTCGTTCCGGCTCAAGCAGCGCCCCGTGCGCATGGCGGCCGCGCTCGCCACGCTCCTGGTCGTGTTCTTCTACCTGCTCGCCCAGATGGCGGGCGCGGGCGGTCTCGTCGCCCTGCTGCTCGGCATCGACGGCCAGGCGGGCAAGAACCTCGTGATCGCCGTCGTCGGCGCCATCATGATCGTGTACGTCCTGGTGGGCGGCATGAAGGGCACCACCTGGGTGCAGATCATCAAGGCCGTGCTGCTCATCATCGGCGCCGCGGTCATGACGTTCTGGGTGCTCGCGCACTTCGGCTTCTCGCTGTCCGCCGTGCTCCAGGGCGCGGTCGACGCGGGCGGCGAGAACGGCGCGGCCCTGCTCGAGCCCGGCAAGGCGTACGGCGCGACGTCGACGTCGCAGCTCAGCTTCATCTCGCTCGCGCTCGCGCTGGTGCTCGGCACCGCGGGCCTGCCGCACGTGCTCATGCGCTTCTACACCGTCCCGACCGCCAAGGAGGCCCGCCGCTCGGTGGTCTGGGCCATCTGGCTGATCGGCATCTTCTACCTGTTCACGCTGGTCCTCGGCTACGGGGCCGGCGCGCTCGTCGGCCCGGAGGCCATCCTGGCCGCCCCCGGTGGCGTGAACTCGGCCGCCCCGCTGCTCGCGTTCGCGCTCGGTGGCGAGGTGCTGCTCGGCATCATCGCGGCGGTCGCGTTCGCGACCATCCTCGCGGTCGTGGCCGGCCTGACCATCACCGCGGCGGCGAGCTTCTCGCACGACATCTACGCCAATGTGATCAAGAGGGGCGAGGTCAAGGCCGACGCCGAGGTCAAGGTCGCCCGCTGGACCGTCGTCGTGATCGGCGCCGTCGCCATCGTCGGCGGCATCTTCGCGCAGAACCAGAACGTCGCGTTCCTCGTGGCCCTGGCCTTCGCGGTCGCGGCGTCGGCCAACCTGCCGACGATCCTGTTCTCGCTGTTCTGGAAGCGGTTCAACACCTCGGGCGCGCTGTGGAGCATTTACGGCGGCCTCATCTCGTGCATCGGGCTCATCGCTCTCTCGCCGGTCGTCTCGGGCGCCGAGACCTCGATGTTCCCCGACGCCGACTTCGCGGTGTTCCCGCTCACGAACCCCGGCCTCGTCTCGATCCCGCTCGGGTTCGCGCTGGCGATCGTCGGCACCCTGGTGTCGAAGGAGAAGCCGCACCCGGAGAAGTTCGCCGAGATGGAGGTGCGCTCCCTGACGGGCGCCGGCGCCGAGCGCGCGGTGGCCCGCCACTGACACCGCCGAAGCCGTGACCTCGGCCCGGTCCCGACCTCGGGGCCGGGCCGACGTCACGCCCGCCGCGGGACCGGGGTTCGCCGCCTTGTGGGGGGACGTGACCTAGGCCACCATGCGGCTATGACTCAGGAGCAGGCCGGCCAGGCGCAGGTCACCCAGGAGTACGACGTCGTCGTCATCGGCGGCGGGCCCGTCGGGGAGAACGCCGTGGACAGGGCGGCCCGGACAGGGTTGAAGGTCGCCCTCGTGGAGGCCGAGCTGGTCGGCGGCGAGTGCAGCTACTGGGCGTGCATGCCGTCCAAGACGCTGCTGCGCCCGGGCGCGGCGCTCGCGGCGGCGGCGGCGGTGCCAGGCCTCGCCGGGCAGGTCGAGGGGATGCGCGTGAACCCCGCCGCGGTGCTCGCCTGGCGCGACTGGATGACCGGCGACTGGGACGACACGGGCGCGGCCGACTGGGTCGCGTCCGCGGGGATCACCCTCGTGCGCGGGCACGGGCGGCTCGCGGGGGAGCGGCTCGTGCAGGTGGACCCGCCGGACGACCCATCCGCCGAGGCGCCCGCGGGCCCGCTCCTGCTGCGCGCCCGCCACGCGGTCATCGTCTCGACGGGCAGCGTGCCCATGCTTCCCGACACGGCCGGCCTGGACGAGGCCGCGCCGTGGAGCAGCCGCGAGGCCACGAGCGCCGAGGCGGTGCCCGAGTCGCTCGTCATCATCGGCGGCGGCGTGGTCGCCTCGGAGATGGCGACGGCGTACGCCGACCTCGGCTCGCACGTCACGATGCTGGTCCGCGGCGGCCTGCTCTCGAACGCCGAGCCGTTCGCGGGCGAGGCCGTGGCGAAGTCGCTGCGGGCGATGGACGTGGACCTGCGCCTGGGGGTGAGCGTCCAGAAGGTCGAGCGGGCCGAGCCGGGCGGGCCCGTCACCGTGACCACGAGCGACGGGCAGTCGATCACCGCCGCCGAGCTGCTCGTCGCGACGGGCCGCGTCCCCCGCACGATGGACGTGGGCGTGGAGTCGGTGGGCCTCGAGCCGGGCCGCCCGCTCGTCGTCAACGACGCGATGGAGGTGCTCGGCCTGCCGCACCACACCGAGGGGCGGTGGCTGTTCGCGTGCGGCGACGTGACGGGGCGTGCGCAGACCACGCACCAGGGCAAGTACGAGGGCCGCGTCGCGGGCGACGTCGTCGCCGCGCGGTTCGGCGACCAGTCGACCGAGGGCGCCCCGACGCGCGGGGACACCCCGCCCGCGCCCGGGCACGCCCCTCGGCCGTGGTCGCGCTACGCGGCCACCGCCGACGGCGTTGCCGCGACGCAAGCGGTGTTCACCCGGCCGCAGGTGGCGTGGGTCGGATTCACGGAGCGCGTCGCGCACCAGCAGGGGCTCCCCGTGCGGGCAGTCAGCTACCAGCTGGGCAACGTCTCGGGCGCGTCCGTGACCGGCCGTGGGTACGCCGGGACCTGCCAGATCGTCGTGGACACCGAGCGTCGTGTGATCGTCGGCGCCACGTTCGTGGGCCCCGACGCCGCGGAGCTGCTGCACGCGGCGACGATCGCCGTCGTCGGGCGGGTGCCGATCGACCGGCTCTGGCACGCGGTGCCCGCCTACCCGACCCTCAGCGAGGTGTGGCTGCGGTTCCTCGAGGCGTACGGCATGTGAGCTGACCTCGACGGGCTCGACCACCGGCACCCGGTGGTCGAGCCCGTCGACGTCGGTCAGCTCGTCGCGAGCGACCCGTCCGAGCTGAAGACCAGGCCGAGCGTGATCTCGCCCTGCTGGAGCGCGGCCTTGGTCAGCGGGCCGCCCGCGTCGAGCGACTTGAACTGGCTGAACGTCAGGCCGTACGTCTGCTCGAGGCCCGGCTGGCAGAACGGCCGCTCGGTGCACTCGGCCCCGGCGCCCAGCACGAGGCCCCCGCAGGCCCCGGCCAGGTCGGACAGAGTGGTGAGGTGGTGCGCGTCGGCGAACGCCTTGGTCACGGCGAACGCGTTCTGGTCCTGCGCCTTCGACGGCGTGCCGAACTTCAGGCCCACCTGGTCGCCGAGGGACGTCAGGGCCGCGACGGTCTTGTCGAGGTCACCGCTCGCGACGGCGGCGGCGTTCGCCCCGTTGACGTCCTTGTTGATGAACTCGGCGAGGGTGCCCACGTACTCGGGCACCACCTGGATCTGCGTGCCGGCCTCGAGCGCCGGGAGGTAGGCCTCGCGGTTGCCGATCGTCACCACACTGGCGTCGTAGCCCGCCGCCTTGAGCACGGTGGCGTAGATGTTGCCGAGGGTGGCGCTCTCGGAGAAGTCGGCGGCGCCGATCGAGACCTTCTTGCCCTTCCCGGCGGTCGTGTCGGCAGGCGCGAGCCCGGCAGAGCTGACCCACTCGGCGGCGACGTCCGGGGAGCTCTTCCGGTCGACGTCCACCGACTTGTTGAGCGCGATGAGCGTGTCGGTGTCGAGCGCCGCGGAGACCGAGTCGAGCAGCGGGATCAGTCCGGGGTCGTCGGAAGCGGTCTTGGCATTGACGGCCGGGATCACGTTGTCGACGGTCTGCAGGTGCTTGTCGTCCTGCAGCACCACGAGCTGGTTGCCCGGGACCGGGTCGCACGAGGCCTGCGCCGCGCTGGCCCCCCCGGACGAGGTGCCCGAGGCGTTGCTCGACGCCGACCCGGGCGAGCCGCACGCCCCGAGCAGGAGGAGGGCGCCTGCGGCGAGCGCGAGACCGGGCGTGCGTGCACGGGCGGTGCGAGTGGGGATCATCGTCGTCTCCTGGGTCGTGGCAAGGCGTGGAGCTCAGTGCTTGTGATCTGCGCCATTCGATCGCACGCCACCGACAGCGGCAACCCTCACGACCTGAGGTCTCAGCGGCGGGCCGCCGCCAGTCGCAGGGGACGCGGCGTGGCGAGCCGCTGCGCCACCGCCAGCACGCCGTCGATCAGCAGGCACAAGGCCGCCACGAGCACCCCTCCGGCGAGGACCTGTCCGTAGCGCTGCGTGCCCATGCCGAACGCGATGATCTGCCCCAGCCCGCCCCCGCCCGCGAGCGCCGCGAGCGGGATGGTCGCCACCACCTGCACGACGGCGGTGCGCACGCCGGCCGCGACGAGCGGCACGGCGAGAGGTACCTCGACCTGCCAGAGCACGTGCGCGGGGGAGATGCCGAGGCCGCGCGCGGCGTCGCGCGCCGCGGGGTCGGCGCCGCGCACGCCGTCGTAGGAGCCGGCGAGCAGCACCGGCATCGCGAAGACGGCCGCCGCGATCACGGTCGCGGTGTTGCCGAACAGCCCGGCGGTGGCCAGCAGCAGGATGATCGCCAGGGTGGGCAGGGCGCGGGACGTGTTGGACAGCGCGACCACCGGCCCCGACCCGCGCCCGCTGTGACCGAGCCACGCGCCGAGGGGCAGCGCGACCGCGGCGGCGATCCCGACGGCCGCGGCGGTCATGAGCAGGTGCTCACCGAGGAGGTCGAGCACCCCGCCCGGCCTGGTCCAGACCAGCGGGTCGTTGAGGTACCGCAGGGCCTCCTCGACGACGTCGGCCGCGGGCGCGCTCATGCTGCCCTCCGCCGGGCCCACGGGGTGAGCGCCCGGCCGCCGGCCCACAGCGCGACGTCGAGCACGAGCGCGAGCAGCAGGCACGCGAGCGTCGCCGCGCTGATCTCGGCGCGGTAGAAGTTGTTGCGGAACCCCTCGAACATGAGCTGACCGAGGCCTCCGTAGCCGACGACGACGCCGACGGTCACGAGCGCGACCGTCGACACGGTCGCCAGTCGGAGCGCGGAGACGACGGCGGGCAGGGCCGCGGGCAGGCGCACGCGGGCGGTGACCTGCACCGGCGCGTAGCCGAGGCCGCGCGCGGCGTCGAGGATGGCCGGGTCCACGGACTGCAGCCCGGCGAGCGTCTGCCGCAGCAGCACCAGCAGCGCGTAGAGCACCAGGCCGATGAGCACGGGCGTGCGGCCGATGCCCAGGAGCGGGGCGAGGATCGAGAACAGGGCCAGCGAGGGCACGGTGTAGAGCACGGCGGCGGAGCCGACGAGCGCGCCGGCCACGCGCCGTCGTCGGACCACGAGGAGCGCCAGCGGCACCGCGATCACCGCGGCGATCGCCACGGCCTCGAGCGTCAGCAGCAGGTGCTGCCAGGTGCGGGTGGCGAGCAGGTCGGCGTTGTCGACCACCCACGTCCAGCTGAACCACGGGTTCCCGGGCATGGCGGGCAGGCTACCCGCCCTTTAGGTTGGACGCCGTGTCCGCACGCATCGAGCTCGACGACATCCGCAAGACCTACCCCGCCCGCGGCGGCGGGGGAGAGACCGTCGCCGTCGAGGGGCTGAGCCTGGTGGTCGAGCCGGGCGAGGTGCTCGCGCTCGTCGGACCCTCCGGCTGCGGCAAGTCCACGACGCTGCGCATGATCAACCGCCTGGTGGAGCCCACGGGCGGGCGGGTGCTGCTCGACGGCGTGGACACCGCCACGCTCGACCCCGTGCGGCTGCGCCGGGGCATCGGGTACGTGATCCAGGACGTCGGGCTGCTCCCGCACCGGACCGTCGCGGCGAACGTCGCCACCGTGCCGCGGCTGCTCGGCTGGGACCGGACCCGGACCCGGGAGCGCGTCGCCGCCGTGCTCGAGCTCGTCGGTCTCCCGGTGGGGACGTACGGGCGCCGCTACCCGCACGAGCTGTCGGGCGGCGAGCGCCAGCGCGTCGGCGTCGCCCGGGCGCTGGCCACCGACCCGCCGGTGCTGCTGCTCGACGAGCCGTTCGGCGCCGTCGACCCCGAGTTCCGCCGGCACCTGCAGACCGAGCTGGCGGGGATCCTCGCCGAGATCGGCTCCACGGTGGTGCTGGTCACGCACGACATCGACGAGGCCGTGCGGCTCGGCGACCGGGTCGCGGTGCTCGCCCGGGGCGGGCGCCTGGAGCAGGTCGCGGAGCCGCTCGCCGTGCTGGCGCACCCCGCGAGCGCGCGCGTGCGCGACTTCGTGGGCGACGGCGCCGCGCTGCGCATGCTCGCCCTCGCGCGGGTCGAGCGGGGCGACGTCGCCCACGGCGTCGCGGACGGGGCGCCCGCCCTCGCGCTCGGGGCGCCGCTGGTCGAGGCGTTCGGCGCGCTCGCCTCGCTCTCCGGCGGCGGCGCGACCGGCCCCGCGCGCGTCAACGTCACGGACGACGCCGGCGCCGTCGTCGGGACGCTCGACGCCGACAGCGTGCTCGCCGCGCTGCGCCGCGCCGCCGACGCCGTCGCGGCGCCGGTTAGGCTCGGCTCGTGACCACCAAGCGCGTTGCCCTCGCCACCTGCTCCGACCTGCCTGCACTGAGCGTGGACGACAAGCCGCTCGTCCCCGCGCTCGCGGACCGTGGCGTGACCGCGGAGCCTGCCGTCTGGGACGACCCGACGGTGGACTGGGACGCCTACGACCTCGTCGTCGTGCGCTCGACGTGGGACTACGCGCCGCGGCACGACGAGTTCCTGGCGTGGGCCGAGACGGTGCCGCGGCTGGAGAACCCGGCGCCCGTGCTGCGGTGGAACACCGACAAGTCGTACCTGCGGGCGCTCGAGGCGGCGTCGGTGCCGGTGATCCCGACGGTCTGGCTCGACCCGGCCCGCCACTTCTCCAAGCGTGCGGTGCACACCCGCATGCCGGCGTTCGGCGACTTCGTGGTGAAGCCGGTGGTCTCGGCGGGCGCCAAGGACACCGGCCGCTACATCCCGATCAGCGCGCAGTCCCGGTCGATGGCGATCAGCCACACGATGGAGCTGCTCGACTCCGGCCGCTGGGTCATGATCCAGCCGTACGTGACGTCCGTGGACTCCGCGGGCGAGACCTGCCTGACCTTCGTCGACGGTGTGTTCCAGCACGCCGCGCGGAAGCATGCGCTGCTCACGGGCCCGTCGCAGCCGACCAAGGGCCTGGGCCTGTACCTCGAGGAGAAGATGTCCGCCGTCGCGGCGACGCCGGAGCAGCTCAAGGTGGCGCAGAGGGCGCTCGAGGTGGCCGGGGCCGAGCTGGGGCTCGACGGCCCGCTGCTCTACGCGCGCGTTGACCTGGTGACCGGCGAGGAAGGCCCGCTCGTCATCGAGCTGGAGCTCACGGAGCCGAGCCTGTGGATGGCGCACAGCGGGCCGGTGCCGACGCTGACCCGCTTCGCGGACGCGATCGCCGCCCGCGCCTGACACCCCGGGGACGACGAAGGCCCCGCGCCATCGGTGCGGGGCCTTCGTGGTGGGGTGGCTAACCGGGCTCGAACCGGCGACCTCCTGGACCACAACCAGGCGCTCTACCAACTGAGCTATAGCCACCATGCCTCTTGGCTCGCGGTGCTTTCGCACCGGCCGACGGAAAGCATACCCGAGGTTGCGCGCCGGTCAGGACACCGCGGGCCGGCGGGTGACCGACGTCTCGCCGATCCGGGCGGCGACCGCGCGGGCCGTCGCCGAGTCGGGGCCGGGCTGCGGCACGAACAGGGCCTCGCGGTAGTAGCGCAGCTCGTCGATCGACTCGAGGATGTCGGCCAGGGCGCGGTGGCCGCCGTCCTTCTTCGGCGAGGCGAAGTAGACGCGCGGGTACCAGCGGCGGGCGAGCTCCTTGATGGAGCTGACGTCGACGATCCGGTAGTGCAGGTGGCCGACCAGCCCCGGCATGTCGCGGTCGAGGAACATCTTGTCGGTGCCCACGGAGTTGCCCGCGAGCGGCGCTTTGCCGGGCTCCGGAACCCAGGCGCGCACGTAGTCGAGCACCGTCTGCTCGGCCTCGGCGAGCGTCACGCCGCCGGCGAGCTCGTCGAGCAGCCCGGACTTCGTGTGCATCTCGCGGACGAAGTCGCCCATGCCCGCCAGTGCCTCGGCCGGGGGAGCGACCAGGACGTCGACGCCGTCGCCCAGCACGTTGAGCTCGGAGTCGGTGACGACGGCGGCGACCTCGATCAACGCGTCCGCGCGTGTGTCCAGGCCGGTCATCTCGCAGTCGATCCACACGATGCGGTCGGTGGGGTTGGCAACGCTCACGGGGATCAGCGTAAGGGTGCCGACAGGGAGAAGGCCCCGGCGCCCCGCTCGCCGTGACGTGCGGAGCGGGGTGCCGGGGCCCGGAGGTGGCGGTTCACAGGATCCGCCAGTTGGCGAGGAGCACGAGATGAGCGGTGCGATCCATCTGCTCCTCGCGGTCGAGGCGGTCGAGGCGGTCGTGCCGGCGGACGCGGGGCAGAAGGCTGCGGCGCCGGCTCACGAGCCTCCGGGCGTCGCTCCTGCGCTGCGCCCGGTCGAGGCGCTGCTGGAGCTCGGCCCGCGGTTGGTCGAGGGTCAGGTCGGGGTGCATGAGCGGAGTTCTTTCGTGACGTGGAGTGCGTGGGACGGGCCAGGTCCCCTCCTCCGCCGGCGGGTGCCGGCGGTGCGTCACCGCGGTGCGTCACCGAGTCTGGCAGCGCCGCCGCGCGCCGGGCGAGGCCTTTTCCCTGTCTGGCCCGGCACGACGTGCGCCGAGGGGTCGCTACCATGGCGCCGACGCCTCCGTAGCTCAATGGATAGAGCAACGGCCTTCTAATCCGTAGGTTGCAGGTTCGAGTCCTGCCGGAGGCACTGAAACGCCCAGCACACCGCCCGACGTCGCGCCGGACCGGCGCGCGCGGTTGGCGTGGCCCCTCCGACCCGCCAGGATGACGACGTGACACACGCTCTGGGACCGCGCGCCGGCCGCGCCGTCGCGGGCCGGCCTGACCCCGCGGTCGCGGACGAGCTCGGCCTCACCGTCTACGACGTGGCGCGCGACCTGCGCCGGGACATCGAGGGCGTGCGCCTCCCGCTGCCGATCGACGGGGCCTCCGCCGCCGAGGCCTCGCGCGGCCGTCTTGTCGCGCAGCTCGACGAGCACCTGCTGCCGCGCCTGCGCGAGCTCTCGTCGCCCGCGATCGTCGTCGTCGCCGGGTCCACCGGGGCCGGCAAGTCCACGCTGTACAACTCGCTGCTGGGCGAGGAGGTGTCGCTGGCCGGCGTGCTGCGCCCCACCACGCGCGAGCCGGTGCTGGCCTTCAACCCGGCTGACCGCGAGGTGATCCACGAGGGCCCCGCCACCGAGGCGTCCCGCGTCGTTTACCACGACGGCGTCCCGCGCGGCACCGCGCTGCTCGACGCGCCCGACCTCGACTCGTTCCTGGCCGACAACCGCACGACGGCCCAGCAGCTCCTCGAGGCCGCCGACCTGTGGCTGTTCGTCACCACCGCCTCCCGCTACGGCGACGCGCTCCCGTGGCAGGCGCTCTCCCGCGCCACCGAGCGCGGCGCGTCCGTCGCGATGGTGCTCAACCGGGTGCCTGCCGAGACGCTCACCACGATCCGCGGCGACCTCATGCTTCGCCTGCGCGAGCACGGCATGACGGACGTCCCGCTGTTCGTGGTGCCCGATGTCGGCCCCCACGAGGGCCTGCTCGAGCCGGAGACCGTGCAGCCCGTACGCCGCTGGCTGACGTTGCTCGCGGGCCCGGAACGCTCGCGCGCCGTCATCGTCCGCACGCTCAAGGGCGCGCTGGGCGCGCTGCCGGGGTGGGTCAACTCCCTCGCCGACGCCGTCGAGGCGCAGGGCCACGCCGCCGACACGGTCCGCACCGCCGTCGAGAAGGAGCGGCCCGCCGCCGAGAAGCTCGCACGGGACGGGGTCGCTGCCGGCGTCGTCGCCGGGGCCTCGGTGGAGGCGCGCTGGCGCGAGCTGTCGGGCAGCGCGAAGGTCGACCGCGTCAAGGTCAAGAACCAGGTGGTGCGGTCCACACGCCGCGCCGGCCGCAAGCGCGACGAGGCGCTCGCGGGCCTGCGCACCGACGTCGAGGCCGCCGCCGTGCGCACCCTCGTCGCCGCCGGAGGCCGCGTCGAGGAGCGGCTGCGGGCTGTGCTCACCGCGCCGGGCGCGCCGGCCGGCGGCTCCGCGGCCCTTCCCGACGCCGCGGCGCGCGTCGCCGCACGCGACGCGACCGTCAGCGAGTCCGTCGCCGCATGGTCCGCGCGTGCGGACGACGTCGTCGCCGCGTTCGAGGCCGGCGACGACGCCGAGCGTCTCGCCGGGGCCGTCAAGGCGTTCGGGTCGCGGGGTCTGGGCACGCTGCTGCTCGCGTCGGCCGCGGGGAGCGACGACGCCGAGCGGCTGCTCGCGCGGGTGCTCGGTGACGCGCACACCGAGGCCGTGACGGCGCTGCGCGACGACCTCGCCGCGCGCGCCTCGACCGTCGTCGACGGCGAGCTCGACGCGATCCTGACCGCGCTCGACTCCCCGAACCTCGCCGCCGACGCCGCCTCCGGGCTGCGGGTGCGGCTCGCCGAGCTGAGGAGGCTCACGTGACCGACGACACCACGCTGCGGGCGCGGACGGACGCCCTCGCGGAGGCGCTGTCGGTCGCCGGGCCGCGGCTCGACGCGACGACCGCCGCCCGCATCCAGCAGGCGGTGGACGGGGTGCACGAGCGGCTCGCGCTCGGCGTCGAGCACACGGTCGTGGCGCTCGCCGGCGGCACCGGGTCGGGAAAGTCCTCCCTGTTCAACAAGATCTCCCGGCTCACCTTCGCCGACGTCGGCATCAAGCGGCCGACGACGGCGCGCGTGACCGCGTGCTCGTGGGACAGAGGCGCGGAAGCGCTGCTCGACTGGATCGGCGTGGACCGCGAGCGCCGCATCGTGCAGGCGGGCGAGCTCGAGGCCGACGAGGAGCTGGACGGTCTGGTGCTGCTGGACCTGCCCGACCACGACTCGGTCGAGCCGGCGCACCGCGAGGTCGTGGATCGGATCCTGCCACTGGTGGATCTGCTCGTCTGGGTGGTGGACCCGCAGAAGTACGCGGACGACGCGCTGCACTCGGGCTACCTGCGCGAGTCGGTGGGCATGGAGGCGTCCATGCTGGTGCTGCTCAACCAGATCGACACGGTGCCTGCGGGGCGGCGCGACGAGCTGCGCACCGACCTGGACCGGCTGCTCGAGGACGACGGCCTGCGCGGCGTGCCGGTGATCGCGGTGTCCGCGCGCACGGGCGAGGGCGTGGCGCAGGTGCGCGAGCTGCTCGAGGAGGTGTGCGAGCGGCAGACGGTGGCGGCGGGGCGCGCTGCGGGCGAGCTCGACGGCGCGGCACGTCTGCTGCTGTCGCAGCTGCCGGCAGAGGTGCCGTGGCAGCTCGACCAGGCGGTGGCGCGCGAGCTGCCTGCGCTGGTCGAGGCGACCGGGCTGGACGCCGTCGCCGGGCAGGTAGGGGCGGCCGTGCGCAACGGGTACGGGATGCCGGAGTTCCCGCCGCCGGACCGCGACGCGGTGACACTGTCGCGGGCGCGCTGGCTGACGCGTGCGGGGGCGGCGCTGCCGTCCGGGTGGCAGCGGGCGCTGGGCGAGACGGCCCAGGGCGCCGACGTGCTGCGCACGGCCGTGTTCGAGGCGGTGCGGTCGGTGCGGCTCGACGTGAGCGGGCCCCGGTACGCGCGGGCGATGCGCCGGCTGGCGTGGGTGCTGGGCGGCACGGGCGTCGTCGTGGGCGTCCTGGCCGGGCTGGCGGCCGGTGGCGTGCTGGACCTGCTCGACCCGTGGCCGTGGGTGCTGTGGGTCGTGGCGGGCGTGCTCCTGCTCGCCGCCGTGGGCGTCGTGGCGGGCGTGGTGGTCGCGCGCAACCGGCTGGCGCACCGGCGTTCCGAGGGTGTGGCCCGTGAGGGTCGGGCGGCGCTCGAGCGGGTGCTCGCCGAGGGGCTGGGCGCGCCGACGCAGAAGCTGCTCGCGGAGCACCGGAAGGTACGCGAGCTGGCGCAGTCCGCGCGGGACGTCCCGGTCGCGCGACCGGAGCGCAACGGGGCGAGCGTGCACCCAGGGGCGGCGGAGCCGCTGTCGTCCACAGGTGCGGTCCCGGGGGCCGCGTCGCCGGCGACGCAGGCCTGATCCTCCTGGCAGCGGCCGGCGCCAGGCCGGCCCGCGAGCCAGGAGGACTGATGAGCGACGTCAACGTCACGGTGGTCGGCCACGTGGGCCAGGACCCCACGCTGTACACGGCCGAGAGCGGCACCCGCTGGACCTCGATCCGTGTGGCCAGCACGCGCAGGGTCCGCGACCCGCGCTCGGGCGAGTGGGGCGACGGCCCGACGATGTGGTTCACGGTGCGAGCGTTCGGCGACCGGGCGCTCAACCTCGTCGAGTCGGTGCGCCGCGGCACCCCCGTGGTGGTGACGGGGCGCCTCGCGTTCGAGGAGTACGAGGTCCGCAAGGAGGAGCGCGGCCCCGACGGCGCCCTGCAGGAGGTCAGCCAGGCGCGGCACGCGCTGGTCGTCGAGAACGCGTCGATCGCCGTCGACGTCGCGCGCGGGGTCGCGCGGTTCACGCGGACCGTGCACACCGACGTCGTGCCCGGCGGGGCGCCGGCGGGAGCGGAGCGCGGTGCGCCGGGCTTCGCGGAGCGCGGGTCGACGGGTGCCGACCCCTGGGACACGCCCGGGCTCGCGGCGGCGCCGAGCGGCGAGGCGGACGAGGACGAGGAGCCGGTCGAGGCGGACACACGCGAGACCGTCGGGGTGTGAGGGCCGTAGGCTGGGGGGTCGGCGGCCGCCCCTGCCGGCCCCCCAGCAAGCTGCCCTCCCCGGTGACCCGGGCAGTCCCGAGCGATCGAAACGGCGGAAACGAGCCAGTGGCTGAGTTCATCTACACCATGTACAAGGCGCGCAAGGCGCACGGCGACAAGGTCATCCTCGACGACGTGTCGCTGAACTTCCTGCCTGGCGCGAAGATCGGCGTCGTCGGCCCGAACGGCGCCGGCAAGTCGACGATCCTCAAGATCATGGCCGGCCTCGACACGCCGTCGAACGGTGAGGCGCGCCTCTCGCCGGGCTACACGGTGGGCATCCTGCAGCAGGAGCCGCCGCTGAACGAGGAGAAGACCGTCCTCGGCAACATCGAGGAGGCCGTTGCCGGCATCAAGGCGAAGGTCGACCGGTTCAACGAGATCTCCACGCTCATGGCCGAGCCCGACGCCGACTTCGACGCGCTGCTCACCGAGATGGGCGAGCTGCAGGAGGCCATCGACCACGCGGACGCATGGGAGCTGGACTCGCAGCTCGAGCAGGCGATGGACGCGCTGCGCTGCCCGCCGCCGGACGCCGACGTGAGCGTGCTCTCCGGTGGTGAGCGCCGCCGCGTCGCACTGTGCAAGCTGCTGCTCGAGAAGCCGGACCTGCTGCTGCTCGACGAGCCCACCAACCACCTGGACGCCGAGTCGGTGCTGTGGCTCGAGCAGCACCTGGCCACCTACCCGGGTGCCGTCCTGGCCGTCACGCACGACCGATACTTCCTCGACCACGTCGCGCAGTGGATCTGCGAGGTCGACCGGGGCCGCCTGTACCCGTACGAGGGCAACTACTCGACGTACCTGGAGAAGAAGGGGGAGCGCCTCCAGGTCCAGGGCAAGAAGGACGCCAAGCTCGCCAAGCGCCTCAAGGACGAGCTGGACTGGGTGCGTTCCAACGCCAAGGGCCGCCAGGCCAAGTCGAAGGCGCGTCTGGCCCGCTACGAGGAGATGGCGGCGGAGGCGGAGCGGACGCGGAAGCTCGACTTCGAGGAGATCCAGATCCCGGCCGGCCCGCGCCTGGGCAGCCTGGTCCTCCAGGCGTCCGACCTGCGCAAGGGCTTCGGCGACCGCATCCTCATCGACGGCCTGTCGTTCACGCTGCCGCGCAACGGCATCGTCGGCGTCATCGGCCCGAACGGCGTCGGCAAGACGACGCTCTTCAAGACGATCGTCGGCCTCGAGCCGCTCGACGGCGGCGACCTGAAGATCGGCGAGACCGTCTCGGTGTCGTACGTCGACCAGTCGCGCGGCGGCATCGACCCCAAGAAGACCCTGTGGGAGGTCGTCTCCGACGGGCTCGACTTCATGAAGGTCGGCAACGTCGAGATCCCGTCGCGCGCCTACGTGGCGTCGTTCGGGTTCAAGGGCCCGGACCAGCAGAAGCCGGCAGGCGTCCTCTCGGGCGGTGAGCGCAACCGCCTCAACCTGGCGCTTACGCTCAAGCAGGGCGGCAACCTGCTGCTGCTCGACGAGCCCACCAACGACCTCGACGTCGAGACCCTCGGCTCGCTGGAGAACGCGCTGCTCGAGTTCCCCGGCTGCGCCGTCGTCGTCTCCCACGACCGGTGGTTCCTCGACCGCGTGGCGACGCACATCCTGGCCTACGAGGGCACCGAGGAGAACCCGGCGAACTGGTACTGGTTCGAGGGCAACTTCGCGTCCTACGAGGAGAACAAGGTCTCGCGCCTGGGCGCTGACGCGGCGCGCCCGCACCGCGTGACGTACCGCAAGCTCACGCGCGACTGACCCGGCCCATCACGACCGTGCCGAGGGCGGCCGCCGCGACCAGCGCGGCGGCCGGCCCCGGTACGGCGCGCACGCCTGCGGCGTCGACCAGGAACGACGCCGCGAACGTGCCGGCCGCGGTGCCCAGGTTGAACGTCGCGCTCCCCGCCGCCGACGCGACGTCGGTGCCACCCGGCGCGAAGTGCAGCGTGAAGAACTGCACCGCCACGGTGAACGCCGGGAAGCACAGGCCGACGACGAGCAGCCCGGCGATCGCTACGGGCAGGCGCGCGCCGCCCACGACGAGCGTGAGCAGGGCGAGGGTGGTCAGCACGAGCGCACCGAGCTGCGTCCCGACCGGCCGTGAGTCCAGCACGCGGCCGGCGAACATCATCCCCGCCACCCCCGCGACGCCGACGCCGACCAGCACGGGGCTGAGCGCGCCGGGGGCCAGGTGGGCGACGTCGAGCAGGTACGGGGTGCTGTACGTGAACACGGACAGCGACCCGGCCACCACGAGGAACGTCACGCCGAGCAGCACCGTGAACGCGGCCCGGTTCGGCCGCGTCCCCCGGCCAGCCTCGTCCGCGTACGCGGGCCGGGCCGGGAGCAGCGCCCGCACCGCGACGGCGATGCCGAGGGCCAGCACGGCGACGGCGCCGAACGACACCCGCCAGCTCGTGTGCTGGGCCGCCCACAGCGCGAGCGGCAGGCCGGCGACGGGCGCGAGCGCCGTCCCGACGGCGACACGCGCCACGACGCGCCCCCGCTGTGACTGGTCGAACAGCGCGGTGGCGGCCGGGTAGGCGACGGCCCAGAACACCGAGTGGGCGAGAGCGGCGACCACGCGCGAGGTGAACAGCTCCCCGTAGCCGCTGGCGAGCGCCGAGGCCCCGTTCGCGACCGCCGCGAGGACGAGCGTGCCCACGAGGAGCTCGCGCCTGGGCACGCGGCGCGTCGCCCGCGCGAGGGGCACGGAGGCCACGACCACGACGGCGGCGTACCCGCTGACGAGCTGCCCGACCCGTCCGATCGAGGTGTGCAGCTCGGGCGCGATGACCGTGATCAGGCCGCCGGGCAGCAGCTCCACCAGCACGAAGCAGAACGTGGCCAGCGAGATCGCCGCGAGCGCCGCCCCGGCGCGCCGGGGGCTCGCAGTGGCGGTGGTGGCACGGGTCGTGGCCGTCATCGTTCCTCCGGGTGAGCGATGTTCCTGCCTCCCTGGACGACGGCCGGGCCGCAGGCTCATCGGCGTCGTGGCCTGCATGGGCGCGTGCCACGGGTGAGACTGTGCCCATGACCGAGCCCGACGCCGTCCCGCAGCCGCCCGCCGACGGGGCGACGCCGGGCCGCGAGGCGGTCGCCGCTGAGGGCGAGCCGGGCCCGGTCCCCGGCGTGCCGAGCCCCGCCGCGGGGGAGCTCGGGCCGGGTCAGGACGCGCCGAGCCTCGCCGAGGCGCTCACCACGCACCGCGAGGCCGCCGCGCTCGTGGACGCGCTCGACGCGCTGCGCGCCCGCCTCGGCGCGCTGCGGCTGCCCCTCGACACGCCCGGCGCCGCCGTCGCGCGCGCGGACCTCGCGGCCGCCGTCGGCCAGCTCGACGACTACCTGCTGCCGCGGCTGCGGGCCGAGAAGGCGCCGCTGCTGGTGGTGGTCGGCGGCTCCACGGGCGCCGGCAAGTCGACGCTGGTCAACTCGGTCCTCGGCGAGCACGTGACCGCCCCGGGCGTGCTGCGCCCGACGACGCGGGCCCCCGTGCTGGTGCACCACCCGCTCGACGCGCGCTGGTTCACCACCGACCGGGTGCTGCCGGGCCTGGCACGCGTGACCTCGACCGGGGACGTGTCCGCGTGGGGCGGCGGCGAGAGCGAGCGCCCGGTCCCGAGCCGCACGCTGCGGCTGGTCGCCTCCGACGCGATCCCGCACGGCCTGGCCCTGCTCGACGCCCCCGACGTCGACTCGGTCGAGACCGCCAACCGTGCGCTCGCCGCCGAGCTGCTCGCCGCGGCCGACCTGTGGCTCTTCGTCACCACCGCCTCCCGCTATGCCGACGCCGTCCCGTGGGAGCTGCTGCGCTCGGCGGCCGCGCGCCGCGCCCAGGTCGCGCTGGTGCTCGACCGCGTGGACAGAGGTTCCGAGGCCGTCGCCGACGACCTGCGCCGCATGACCCGCGAGCACGGGCTGGCCGACGCGCCGATCTTCGTCATCCCCGAGGCCGACCCCGCGGGCGCGGGCGCCCTCGACGAGGGGCTGCTGCCCGAGCACGCCGTCGCCGAGGTCTCCACGTGGCTCTCGGGCCTGGGCGGCGACCCCGAGGCCCGCCGCCGCGTCATCACCGCGACCCGCGACGGCGTCGTCGACGACCTGGTGCGCCGCGCGGTGCACCTCGCCGACGCGGCCGACGCCCAGGAGGCCGCCGACGCCCGGCTGCGCGACGCCGTCGAGCGCCACCACGCCGACGCGGTCCGTTCGGTCGAGCTCGCGACCTCGGACGGCGCGATCCTGCGCGGCGAGGTGCTGGCCCGGTGGCAGGACTTCGTCGGCACCAGTGAGTTCTTCCGGGCCGTCGAGAAGGGCGTCGGCAGGGTCCGCGACGCGATCGCCGGGTTCTTCCGCGGCCGCCCCGCCCAGGCGCCGCAGGTCGAGCAGGCCATCGCGAGCGGGCTCGAGTCCGTGGTGCTCGATGCAGCGGAGGCCGCCGCCGAGCGCACCTACGAGTCCTGGCATGGTGACGCCGCCGGGGCCGCCCTGCTCGAGGGGCTCGAGCTGAGCCGCACCTCCTCGGGCCTGCGCGCCGAGATCGGCGAGCAGGTGCGCGCCTGGCAGGGCGACGTGCTGGAGCTCGTCCGCGAGCAGGGCGCGGCCAAGCGCGGCACCGCCCGCGCGCTCTCGCTGGGCGTCAACGCGCTCGGCGTGAGCCTCATGGTCATCGTCTTCGCCTCGACCGCGGGGCTCACCGGCGCGGAGATCGGCATCGCGGGCGGCACCGCCGTCCTCGCGCAGAAGCTGCTCGAGGCGGTGTTCGGCGACGACGCCGTGCGGCGCCTCGCCGGCCAGGCCAAGCAGCGGCTGAGCGCGCGCGTGCAGGCGATCATGGTCGGGCAGGCCGCCCGGTACAGCGCGCAGCTCGACGCTCTCGGCACCTCGGACGCCGGCGGCGCTGCCCTGCGCGACACCGCCCGCCGCGTCGAGGGGGCAGCCCGCGACGAGCGGGCCACCCGCACGGCCGGCGAGGGCGACACCACCCGCCCGTGGACCGGCCGCCTGCTGCGCGGCGCCGGCACGGTGCGCCCGCCCGAGCGGCCGGACTCGTTCCCGGTGCCCGCCGTCCCCACGGGCGAGGACGCCGCGGCGGAGGAAGCCCTGGTGAAGCCCGGCCTCTGGGGCCGCCTGTTCGGCCGGCGGGGCGACGAATGAGCCGCATCGACCTGGCCGGGCGCACCGCCGCCCTGGACACCGCGATCCGCGAGGCCGCCGGCCGCCTCGACGGCCCGCTGCTCGACGACGCCCGCCGCGTCGTCGTGCGGGCGCGCGAACGGGGCGGGCTGTCGGCCGAGCACACCGTCGTGGCGCTCGCGGGTGCGACGGGCTCGGGCAAGTCGAGCGTGTTCAACGCCGTCGCCGGCGCGGACATCGCCACGCCCGGCGTGCACCGTCCGACGACGTCGCACGCCCTGGCTTCGGTGTGGGGTCCGGGAGCGGACCCGCTGCTGGACTGGCTCGACGTGCCCACCCGGCACCAGATGCCCGCCGGGCCCGTCCCGGAGGAGGAGCCGCCGCCGCGCACCGGGCCCACCCGGTCCGTCGCCGGCCTGTTCCGCCGCCACCGCACGCCCGCGGGCATCACGACCGGGCTCGTGCTGCTCGACCTGCCGGACCACGACTCCGTCGTCGTCGAGCACCGGGTGCGCGCCGAGCGGCTCGTGGAGCGCGCCGACCTGCTGGTGTGGGTCGTGGACCCGCAGAAGTACGCCGACGCCGCGCTGCACGAGCGCTACCTGCGCCCGCTCGCGGGGCGCTCCGACATCGTCGTCGTGGTGCTCAACCAGACCGACCGGCTGAGCCACGCCGACGCCGACGCCATGCGTGCCGACCTCGAGCGGCTCGTGGTCGCCGACGGGCTCACCGGCGCGCGCGTGCTCGCCGCGTCCGCGCGGACGGGGGAGGGCATCGACCAGCTCCGTGGCCTGCTCGCCGAGGCCGCGCAGCGGCGGGAGGCGGCGACCGCGCGCCTGGTGCTCGACGAGAAGGCCGCGGCGGAGCGCATCGTCGCCGCGAGCGGCCACGCGCCGTCGGCGCGGGCGGGGGAGAAGGCCAAGGCCGCCCTGGTCGCCGCGCTCGAGGACGCCGCGGGGGTCCCGACCGTGACCGAGGCCGTCCGGCGCTCGGCGACCAAGGACGCCCGGGCTGCGACCGGCTGGCCCCTCACGCGCTGGCTCGGGCGGCTGCGCCCCGACCCGCTGCGCCGGCTGGGCCTGAAACCCGACGCGCTGCGCATCCCCGACGACCGCCCCGACCTCGCCCGGACGTCGCTGCCGACAGCGCGGCCCAGCGTGCGCGCGACCGCGGCGTCGGCGGTGCGCGCTTACGTGGACCAGATGACCGCCGGGGCGCCCGACCCCTGGGTGCTCAGCGCGCGCCACCGCGCGCAGGAGGGCATCGACCGCCTGCCCGACGCCCTCGACCAGGCGGTGGCCGGCACGAAGCTCGAGGCCGGGCGCCGCCCGATCTGGTGGCGGGTGGTCGGCGTGCTGCAGTGGCTCGTGCTCGCAGCGGCGGCGGCCGGGCTGCTGTGGCTGGGCGTCGCGTTCCTCTTCGCGTACTTCCAGCTCCCCGAGCTGCCCACGCCGGTGCTCACCGTGGGCGGCGAGGCGTGGGGCGCCGACGGCCCGGGCGTCGACGTGCCATGGGGAACGGTGCTGGTCATCGGCGGCGTCGTGGCCGGGCTGCTGCTCGCGCTGGTCTCGCGCCTGTGCGCGGGCGTCGGAGCACGGCGGCGCGCGTCCCGTGCCCGGCGGCGGCTGCGCGAGTCGGTGGCGCGGGTCGCCGACGGGCTCGTGCGCGTGCCCGTGGGGGACGAGATGATCGCGCTCGCGCGGGCGCGGACGGCGGCGACGATCGCGGCGTCGTGAGCCGCCGGCGGCGTCAGGGGCGGACGCCGGAGTGCGCCGGGATAGCCTGCGCACGTGACCCGACTGCACGTGCCCGTCCACACCCGCTGGTCCGACCTCGACGCATACCAGCACGTCAACAACGTCGAGATGTTCCGGCTCCTGGAGGAGGCGCGCATCACGGCGTTCTGGCGGCACTCCGCGGACGAGGTCGGGGAGGACTGGCCCACCGCCATCCTCGAGACCGGCCCGCACGCCCCGAGCCACACCTTCGTGGCCGGCCAGCAGATCGAGTACCTGCGCCCGCTCGGGTTCACGCGCCGGCCGGTGCGCGTCGAGCTGTGGATCGGCACCATCGGCGGCGCCTCGCTGCAGGTCTGCTACGAGGTGCACGACGGCGCGGCGGGTGGTTTCCCGCGCACCGGCCCGGCGTCGGGCGCGGAGCCGTACGTGCGCGCGTCGACGACGATCGTCGTGGTGGACGCGGCGAGCGGCCGCCCGCGACGCATCACCGAAGGGGAGCGGGCGGCCTGGACGGAGTACCAGGAGGACCCGGTCACCTTCCGCCGCTGACCCGACGCTGACCCGGCGGTCAGCCGCGGAGGCGGACCATGCCCTCCTGGGCGATCGACGCGACCAGGACGCCGTCCCGGGTGTAGACGCGGGCGAAGCCGAGGGCGCGGCCGCCCTGGGCCGTCGGAGCCTCCTGGACGTACAGCAGCCAGTCGTCCGCGCGCGCGTCGCGGTGCCACCACATCGCGTGGTCCAGGCTAGCGATCGCGAGCTCCGGCCCGGCGTCGAGCCAGGACTTGCCGGCGCCGCGCATCGCCGGCTCGAGCATCACCTGGTCGCACGCGTAGGCGAGCAGCGCGCGGTGCAGCAGGCGGTCGTCGGAGTCGATCGCGTGCCGGGCGCGCATCCACACCATCTGCCGGTCCGACGGCATGGGATCCGGCCCGAGGTACAGCGAGCCCCCGACGTGGGCGAGCTCGAACGCCGAGCCGGTGGACCACCAGCGCGCGGCCGGGTGGTCGATCGACCCGAGCTGCTCGAACGCGCTCGTCACCTCCTCCGGCGGCGGCACGTCGTCGGGGGCCGAGCGCTGGTAGTCGTACCCCGGCTGGTCCTCCTGGAACGACGTCGTCAGCGACAGGATCGGCTTGTTGTTCTGGATCGCGTGCGTGCGCCGGGCGCTGAAGGACCGCCCGTCGCGCAGCCGCTCGACGGCGAAGTCGATCGGCACGTCGAGCCCGCCTTCGCGCAGGAAGTACGCGTGCATGGAGTGCGGTGCGCGGTCGCCTGCGACGGTGCGCCCGCACGCGATGATCGCCTGGGCGAGCACCTGGCCGCCGTAGACGCGGTTGGCGAGGCCAGGCACGGAGTCACCGCGCCACAGGTCGTCCTCGCCGCGCGGTCCCCAGCCCTCGACCTCGTGCAGGTCGAGGACGGTGAGCAGGCGGTCGAGGGCGTCGGGGCGGTCGTCGGCCCGGACTGCTGCGGTGGTCGCGGAAGCGTCGGTCACGCTCACTCCTCGAACGTGTTGATCATGGAGAACGCCGCCCGCTCCAGGTAGTCCCAGAGCTGCGACTCGTACATCGGCGGAAGCCCGAGGGACTCGACGGCGTCGCGCATGTGCGCGAGCCAGCGGTCGCGCGCCTCGGGGTTCACCTTGAACGGTGCGTGCCGCATCCGGAGCCGCGGATGGCCGCGCTGCTCCGAGTACGTCGTCGGGCCGCCCCAGTACTGCTCGAGGAACAGGGTCAGCCGTTCCTTCGCAGGCCCCAGGTCCCCCTCGGGGTACATCGGGCGCAGGACGTCGTCGTCAGCCACTCCTTCATAGAAGTGGTCCACCAGCCGGACGAACGTCTCGTGCCCGCCGACGCCGTCGTAGAACGTGCCAGGTCTCACCGGGTCATCGTGCCAGACGCGTGCCGGCGCGACCGCACGGTCACAGGATGGGTTCTGGAGGTCTAGGCTGAGCAGGGACCTGCAAAGGCGCACGGGACGGAGACAAACACATGACCAAGGCGGACCAGATCCTCGCGGCCCTCGGTGGCACCTCGAACATCCAGGAGCTCGAGCCGTGCATCACGCGGCTGCGCGTCCAGGTGAGCGACCCCGCCCTGGTCGACGAGCCGCGGCTCAAGCAGTCAGGCGCCTTCGGCGTCGTGCGTTCGGGTCGCGTGATCCAGGTGATCGTCGGCCCCGAGGCGGACGACCTCGCCGCCGAGATGGACCTGCTGCGCGCCTGAGCCACAGCGCTACGAGCGCCCGCGGCGGATCCCCGCCGCGGGCGCTCCGCGTCATGAGCCCTCGGGCTTGAGCTCCTTGGGCGTCTCTTCCGTCGCGGAGGTCACGATGACCCCCGCGCGCACCAGCGCCAGCTGGGCCTGCCCGAGCAGCGCGCGCGCGACGTCGCCGTCTGCGCCCGGGCGCACCCGCCCGTGCACGGTGAACGAGTACGAGCCATCGCTCAGGGAGTCGACGCCGCGCACGCTCGGCGTCTCGAGCAGGTCCGGGGCAAGCTCCGGGTCGGCCCGCACGACGTCGACGGCACGGCCGAGCGCGGCGCGCACCTTGTCGACGTCGGACCCGACGGGCACGCGCACCTCGGCCACGGCGCGCGCCCACTGCTGCGTGTGGTTGCCGGCGCGCAGGATCTCGCCGTTGCGCACGTGCCACAGCGTGCCCTCGAAGCTGCGCACGTGCGTGAGGCGCAGGTCGACCTTCTCGACCGTGCCGGTCGCGCCCGCGCCCAGGTCGACGACGTCGCCCACGCCGTACTGGTCCTCGATGAGGATGAAGATGCCGGAGAGGAAGTCGCGCACGAGGCTCTGGGCCCCGAAACCCAGGGCGACGCCGACGACGCCGGCGGAGGCGAGCAGCGGCTTGACGACCTCCTCCGCGCCGAACGCCGACAGGATCATCAGGCCCATGACCGTGCCGATGATGATGTTGGCGGCGGAGCTCAGCACCGACCCGACGGTGCGGGCACGCTGCGCACGGCGCTGCTTCACCTCGGGCGTGACCAGCCCGAACGCGTCCTCGACGAAGACGACGGAGCTGGTGCGCTTCCGCCGGCGCCGCCCGCCCTCCGCCCCGAGCGTCGCGGGCGTGGCGCCGTCGGACGCCTCGGCCGCCGTGACGATGTCGACGTACGCGCGGTGGTAGCCCTGCGCGATGCGCTCGGCGATGTGGGCGATCGCGCGGCGCACGAGGAAGAGCGCGACCGAGCCGATGGCCAGGACGAGCAGCACCTGCAGGGGCCAGCCCGTGAACCAGTCCCAGAATTGGGCTGCCGTGTCGACCGCCGCGCCCGGCAGGTCGGTGGGCGAGGGGTCTGCCGCCGCGAGGCGGGCGATGGCGTGCAGGGGCACGTCGGTCAGCTGGGCGATGTCCGTCACGCGGCCCACCGTAGCGAGAGCGTGTGAAGTCCTCGTGGCCGCGTCGCGGCGACCACGCGCCGTCGGCGCGTGCAGGCTGCGTCGGGTTCGTGGGTGCCATCGGGCTGGGCCCCTGGCCAGGTGGCAAGATCGTCCTCGTGAGCCACGAGACAACGCCCGACGAGGTCCCCGCCGAGCTGCTCGAGCTCGCTCACGCCCATGGCGTGCGCACCGAGTTCTACGGTTTCGGGGGTGGTGCCCACCAGGTGCGCGCCTCCACGCTCGTCGCGGTGCTCGAGGCCCTCGGCGTCCCGGCGACGTCGCCGCGCCAGGTCCAGATGAGCCTCGCGCTCGTGCGCGACGACGAATGGCGCCACGCGCTGCCGCCCACCGTCGTCGTGCGCCAGGGCGTCGACGCCACCGTGCCGGTGCACGTGACCGACGGTACCCCCGTCGAGGTGTGGGCCGAGATCGACGGGGCCGAGGCCACCGCGCAGCCGCGCGGTCGCCGCGAGCGACGCGACCTCGCCCAGGTCGAGCTCTACGTCGAGCCGCGCACCGTCGACGGGCGCCGCATCGGGCGGGCGACGTTCGCCGTCCCTGCCGACCTGCCGCTCGGCTGGCACACCCTGCACGCGAGCACCGAGGGCAACGAGATCAAGACGACGCTCGTGGTGACGCCGCAGCGCCTGACCCTGCCGCCCGCCGTCGAGCACGGGCAGGTCTGGGGCCTGCTGGTGCAGCTGTACTCGGTGCGCTCGCGGACCTCGTGGGGCCTGGGCGACCTCGCCGACCTCGCCGACATCGCATGGCTGGCCGCGCACCGCGCCGGGGCCGACTTCGTCGCGGTCAACCCGCTCGCCGCGGCCGAGCCGACCGTGCCGATGACGCCGTCCCCG
This sequence comes from Xylanimonas sp. McL0601, assembly GCF_049852175.1. Lineage (GTDB taxonomy): Bacteria > Actinomycetota > Actinomycetes > Actinomycetales > Cellulomonadaceae > Xylanimonas. The sequence continues at coordinate 3,032,056 of NZ_CP187527.1, read as the reverse complement.
TACCTGCCGACGTCGCGCCGGTTCCTCAACCCCATCTACGTGCGGGTCGAGGACATCCCCGAGACGGCGTACCTCTCGGCCGCCGACCGCTCGCTCGTCGAGTGGGCCGCCGACCCGGTGCGCGACCTGTCGACCGACCCGGGCCCCATCGACCGTGACGCCGTGTGGGGGGCCAAGAAGGCTGCCCTCGAGGTCGTCTTCACCGCGCCCCGGCGCGCCGCGCGGCAGGCCGCGTTCGAGGCGTTCGTCGACGAGCAGGGCAAGGGCCTGCGCGACTTCGCCACCTGGTGCGCCATCACCGAGCACCTCGACGGCAAGGACTGGCCGCGCGAGCTGTCGACCCCGGACACGCCCGCGGTCAACGCCCTGCGCGAGCAGCTCGCGGAGCGCGTCGACTTCCACGCCTGGCTGCAGTGGGTCGCCGACGAGCAGAAGGCCGACGCGCAGCGCATCGCGCGCGAGGCCGGCATGCAGATCGGCATCATGCACGACCTCGCCGTGGGCGTTCACCCCGAGGGTGCGGACGCGTGGGCCAACGGCGCCTACCTCGCGCGCGGCGTCGAGGTGGGTGCTCCGCCGGACATGTACAACCAGCAGGGCCAGAACTGGTCGCAGCCGCCGTGGAACCCGCGCGCGCTCGAGAAGGCCGGCTACCGCCCCTACCGCGACATGCTGCGCACCGTGCTGCGCTCGACCGGCGCGCTGCGGGCCGACCACATCCTGGGCCTGTTCCGCCTCTGGTGGATCCCGGGCGGCTCGAAGGCCTCCGCCGGCACGTACGTCACGTACGACCACGAGGCGCTCGTCGGCATCCTGTGCCTCGAGGCGCACCGCGCCGGCGCCGTCGTCATCGGCGAGGACCTCGGCGTGTTCGAGCCGTGGGTGCGCGACTACCTGGCCGATCGCGGCATCCTCGGCACGTCGGTGATGTGGTTCGAGCAGGAGAACGGCGGGCCGCTGCCCCCGGAGAAGTACCGGCACCTGACCATGGCGTCGGTGGGTACGCACGACATGCCGCCGACCGCCGGCTACCTCGCGGGCGAGCAGGTGGACTTGCGCGAGCGGCTGGGCCTGCTCACCGAGCCCGTGTCCGTGGTGCGTGCCCGCGCCCGGGCCGAGCGCGACGTGTTCGTGCGGGCGCTGGCCGATCGTGGCCTGGTCGGGGAGGACCCGTCCGAGCGCGAGATCGTCGAGGCCATGCACCGCTACCTGCGCCAGACGCCGGCCGCGCTGCTCGGCGTGCAGCTCGTCGACGCGGTCGGCGAGCGCCGCACGCAGAACCAGCCGGGCACCGACCAGGAGTACCCGAACTGGAAGGTGCCGCTGGGGGACGCGTCGGGCACTCCGATCCTGCTGGAGGACCTGTTCGAGTCCCAGCGTCTGCGCAGCCTGATCGCGGCACTGACCCCAGAGGGGTGAGCGGGACGGCGGTCCGGATCGGGTCGATGGTTCGAGACCACCGACCCGATCCCGGACCGCCGGCCGTCAGCTCGCCGCGTCCACCACCTGGGCCCTCAGGGCCCGCTCGGTGTCGGCGAGGTTCTCCACGACCATGCGGCGCAGCGACGGGGCCGCGTCCGGGTTCGCGTCCAGCCAGCCGCGGACGGCGTCCCGCAGCGCGACCGTCGCGACCGGCAGCGGGTAGAGGCCCTCGATGAGCTCCTCCGACATCTGGTAGGAGCGGGACTCCCAGATCGGCAGCAGCGCGTCGAGGTACCGGCCGACCAGCGGCTCGATCACGGACGGCGTGGTGACGCGGCGGAAGCCGGTCGCCGTCGCGCGGATGATCGCGTTGGGCACGTCCGCCTCGTCGACGATCGACGCGAACGCACGCTCCTTGTCCGCCGTCGTCGGCTTGGAGGCACGCATGCGTGCCGCGGCCTGACGGCCGTTCGCGGTGTCGTCCGCGGCCAGGGCCGCGTCGATCTCGGCGTCGCCCGCAGCGCCGAGCGCGACCAGGCCCTGCAGCAGGTCCCAGCGCAGGTCGGTGTCGATCTCGCGGCCCTCCAGCGCGGTCTCACCGGACAGCAGACCGGCGATCGGGGCCACGTGCTCGGCGCCCGTCGCCTGCGCGGCGAAGGCTCGCACGAGCTGCAGCTGCAGGTCCGAGCCGGCCGGCGCCGCAGAGGCCAGGCCCCACAGCGCGTCCGCGACGCGCGTCGCCTGGGCGGCGCGCAGGGCCGGGTCGGCGTAGGTCGTGGCGGCCGTGCCGAGCTGCCCGAGCACCATGGTCACCGTCGTCGACTCCGTCTCCGCGGAGACGTTGTTGAGGACCAGGTCCACGAACGACGACGCCGGCGCCTCGCCGTCGCGCACCGCGTCCCACGCGGAGCCCCAGACGACGCCGCGGGCCAGCGAGTCGCTGATCGCGCCGAGGTGCGCGACGGCGAACGCGAGCGAGTCGGCGTCGAGCCGCACCTTGGCGAAGGCGAGGTCGGCGTCGTTGAGCAGGATCAGGCCAGGGCGCTTGGTGCCGACGAGCTCCGGCACCGCGGTCCGCTCGCCGTCGACGTCGATGATCACCTGGTGGGTGCGCTCGACGGCGCCCGACCCGGTCAGCGAGTAGTAGCCGATGCCCATGCGGTGCGGGCGCAGCGTCGGGTGGTCGGCGGGAGCCGTCTGCACGATCTCGAACGACTCGATAGTGCCGTCGGCGGCGACCGTGATCTCCGGCCGCAGCGTGTTGGTCCCGGCCGTCTCCAGCCAGGCCGCGCTCCACGCCTCCAGGTCGCGGCCGCTCGTGGCCTCGAGCTCGACCAGCAGGTCGCGGAGCTCGGTGTTGGAGAACGCGTGCTTCTGGAAGTAGGCCGCCAGGCCCTTCATGAACTGCTCGCGGCCCACCCAGGCGTACAGCTGCTTGAGCACCGAGGCGCCCTTGGCGTAGGTGATGCCGTCGAAGTTGGTGTAGACGTCCTCGAGGTCGCGGATCTCGGCGACGATCGGGTGCGTCGAGGGCAGCGCGTCCTGGCGGTAGGCCCACGTCTTCTCCGAGGCCGCGAACGTGGTCCAGCCCTCGGTCCACTCGGTGGCCTCGGCCGTGGCGAGCGTCGAGGCGAACTCGGCGAACGACTCGTTGAGCCACAGGTCGTTCCACCACTTCATCGTCACGAGGTCGCCGAACCACATGTGCGCCAGCTCGTGCAGGATCGTCACGACGCGGCGCTCCTTGCGCCCGTCCGGCACCGAGCCGCGGAACACGTACGCCTCGGTGAAGGTGACGCAGCCCGGGTTCTCCATCGCGCCCATGTTGTACTCGGGCACGAACAGCTGGTCGTACTTGTCGAACGGGTACGGGTACTCGAACGCCTCCTCGTAGAAGGCGAAGCCCTTGCGCGTGATGTCGACGATGTAGTCGGCGTCCAGGTACTGCGACAGCGACCGGCGGCAGAACACGCCCAGCGGGATCTCGCGCCCGTCCGTCGAGGTCAGCGCATCGCGCACGACGGCGTAGGGGCCCGCCACGAGCGCCACCAGGTAGGTGGAGATGCGCGGAGTGGCGCCGAACGTCCACGTCGCAACCGGCTCCTCCTCGTTCCCGACGACGACGGCGCTTCCCGCGGCGACGGGCTCCGGCGACGGCTGGTTGCTCACCACCTGCCAGCGGGCCGGGGCGGTGACGGTGACCTGGAACGTCGACTTGAGGTCGGGCTGCTCGAAGGTGGCGAACACGCGGCGCGCGTCCGGAACCTCGAACTGCGTGTAGAGGTAGACCTCGCCGTCGACGGGGTCGACGAAGCGGTGCAGGCCCTCGCCGGTGTTGGTGTAGGCGCAGTCGGCGACGACCACGACCTCGTTCTCCGCCCCGAGGCCGTCGAGCGCGATGCGTGAGTCTGCGAACACCGCGGCCGGGTCGAGCGCGCGCCCGTTGAGGGTGACGGACCGGACCGTGGGCGCGACCAGGTCGAGGAACGTGCTCGCGCCCGCGGCGGCGGTGAAGTGGATCATCGTCGTCGACGCGAAGGTCGACGGACCGGTGGTCAGGTCGAGCGCGATCGCGTACGACTCGACGGCGGTGACGACGCCGGCGCGCTCGATCGCCTCGGCGCGGGTCAGGTTCTGTCCGGGCACGGGTTCTCCCTCGGTCTTGCGGTGCGGGTGGTCCCCGCAGCGGATCGGTGGCGGGCCCCGTCGTCGCGACCCCTGGCGATCCTCTCACCGCCGGCTGGGGAGCATCCACGCGGAACGCGGCCAGATCTGGTGCCTGTCGAGTCCGCGCACGAGGGGCGAGTTCGACTCACCCGGGTGAACGTGGCATCCTGCCGGGTGCGCTGCCGCGCGACCCGGTGTGCCCGTCTTGTCCGATGTGCCCCGGTCCACGCTCGGAGGGAGATCGAATGTCCGGCCCGAACGTCCCGGGCTCCGTGCCGCCCCCGCCCCCGCCGCCGCAGGTTCCAGACCAGCCCGCGGACGAGGCCGAGGCGGCCTCAACCCGACGCCTGCTCGCGCACGACGACATCCCCACGGCCCCGTTCGCCGTGGTGCCGCCCGCGCCGACAGCGCCGACGGCGCACGCACCGGTGCCGCCTGCGCCGACGACCGCGCACGCACCCGTGCCGCCGGCGCCGACGACCGCGTACGCGCCTGTGCCGCCTGCGCCGACGGTGGCGCACGCCCCCATGCCGCAGGCCGCGGCGCCGACCGTGGTGCACGCACCGGTCCCGCCTGGCCCCGCTCCGGCGGCGCCCTCGGCGCCCGCGGCGGTGCAGCGCGTCTCCGCGGCGCAGCGCATGCCCCGCTCCGCGGCCCCGGCGTCCCCGTTCGCGGCAGCCGCGCCGCAGCCGGCGCGGCCGATGCCCGGCCGCGGGATCCCGCTCCAGCAGGTGCCTGCGCCTGCCGACGACTGGTTCACCCAGGCCGCGGCCGCGCAGCAGCACACTGCACCGCCGAGCCACGCCCCGGCGCCGATGGCGTCGGCGATGCCGCCGGCGGTCGCCCCGGCGTCGTACGGCCAGCAGGGCTACGGCCAGCAGGGCTACGGCCAGGCGGCCTACGGCCAGGCAGCGCAGCCTGTCTTCGCCGAGCCTGCGTACGGCGAGCCCACGTACGTCGAGATCCCGCTGCAGGCCTACACCGAGCCCTCCCCGGCCCGCCGGCGCCGGCTCTCTCCCGGCTGGATCGCGTTCATCGTGCTCGACGTGGTGCTGATCGCCGCCGCGGCCGTGTTCGCGTGGAACCTGCTCTCGGGGCCGTCGCCGCGCATGGGCGCCGGCGACGACGCCACGACGGCGTCGACCGCGTCCCAGGCGCCGTCGGACGCTGCGACCGACGCGGCCCAGGCCCCGGCGGCGGTGCTGGCCGCGTTCGCCTCGCCGTCCAGCAACATCACGTGCGAGATCACGGCGGACGACGTGACCTGCTCGATCTGGCAGCTGGCCCAGCAGCCCGCCCCCGTCGACACGTGCGACGGCACGGTGGGATACCGCGTGACGATCGACGCGGCGTCGGGCGAGGTGAAGCTCCCGTGCGTGCCGACGTCGGAGCAGCCCCAGAAGGCGCCGGGCGACATGCAGAAGCTCGACTACGACCAGTCGGTCACGCAGGGCCAGTTCACCTGCTCGAGCTCGAAGTCCGGCGTGAACTGCAAGGACAACGAGTCGGGCAAGGGCTTCACGATCGCGAAGGCGGGGATCGCCCCGTACTGACCCGCCGCCGACCACGGCCGGCGTGGGTATGACCGTGGCCCTGTCTCTCGCGGGAGACAGGGCCACGGTCACGTCCACGGCCGACCGCCGGGGGTCACCAGATCCGGACGCGCTCCTCAGGGGCGAGCCACAGGGCGTCGCCCTCCTTCACGGCGTAGGTGTCGTGGAACTCATCCACGTTGCGCACCACGCCGTTGCAGCGGAACTCGTTGGGGGAGTGCGGGTCCGTCGCGATGCGGCGCTGCACCTCCTCGTCGCGGCCCTTCGACTGCCACACCTGGGCCCAGCCGAGGAACACGCGCTCGAGCCCGCTCAGGCCGTCGACCACGGGCGCCTCGTCGAGCGAGGTCCCGAGCGCGATCCGGTAGGCCTTGATCGCGATCGAGAGGCCGCCCAGGTCGCCGATGTTCTCGCCGATCGTCAGGCTGCCGTTGACGTGCGGGCCGTCCGGGCCGAGCTGCTCCGGCACGAACGCGTCGTACTGCGCGACGAGCGCGGCCGTGCGCTTCTCGAACTCCTCGCGGTCCTCTGCGGTCCACCAGTCCTCGAGGCGGCCGTCGCCGTCGTACTTGGAGCCCTGGTCGTCGAACCCGTGCCCGATCTCGTGGCCGATGACGCCGCCGATACCGCCGTAGTTCACGGCGTCGTCGGCGTCGGGGTCGAAGAACGGGGGCTGGAGGATCGCCGCGGGGAAGACGATCTCGTTCATGCCGGGGTTGTAGTACGCGTTGACCGTCTGCGGCGTCATGAACCACTCGTCGCGGTCGAGCGGCCGGCCGACCTTGTGCAGCTCGTAGTCGAGGTCGAACGCGTTGGAGCGGCGGACGTTGCCCACGACGTCGTCGGCCTCGACCACGAGCGTGGAGTAGTCGCGCCACTTGACCGGGTAGCCGATCTTCGGCGTGAACTTCTCGAGCTTGGCCAGCGCCTTCGTCTTGGTCTCGTCCGTCATCCACGTCAGGGCCTGGATGGACTCGCGGTAGGCCGCCACGAGGTTGGCCACGAGCACGTCCATGCGCTCCTTGTGCGACGGCGGGAAGTGCCGCGACACGTACTGCTCGCCCACGGCCTCGCCCAGCGCACCCTCCACCAGGGCGACGCCGCGCTTCCAGCGCTCGCGCACCTCCTGGGCGCCCGAGAGCGTACGGCCGTAGAAGTCGAAGTTCGCCTCGACGAGCTCGTCGGTCAGGTACGGCGCGCGGGCCGTGACGAGCCGGAACGCGGCCCACAGCTTCCAGTCCTCGAGAGGCTCGGACGTCCAGAGCTCCGCGAGCCCCTCGGCGTACGAGGGCTCGCGCACCACGAGCGCGTCGAGCGCACCGGCGGGCGCGCCCAGCGCGGCGGCCCAGGCACGCCAGTCGAACCCGGGCGCCCGCTCGGCGAGCTCCGCGACCGTCGTCGGGTTGTAGGTGAGCGTGGCGTCGCGGTCCTTGACGACGTCCCAGTGGTGGCCGGCCAGCTTGGTCTCCAGCGCGAGGATGCGCGCGGCGGCGGCGTCGGCGTCGACGCCGGCGCCGAGCCCCAGCGCCTCGCCGACGCCGCCCAGCGTGAGCATGCGCGCCACGTGCGGCGTGTACTTCTCGCGGATCGGCGCGTACTGGTCCTCGCGGTAGTACGCCTCGTCGGGCAGGCCGAGACCCGACTGGTACAGGTACACGCGGTACTGCTCGGGGTTCTTGGCGTCGTTGTCGACGTACAGCCCGACGGCGCCGCCGCCGCCCGTGCGCTGCAGCGCGCCGAGCACGCCCACGAGCTCGGCCTGCGACGTCGCGCCGGCGATCATTGCGAGCTCGGGGGCGAGCGGGCTGGTGCCGAGGGACTCGATGCGGTCCGTGTCCATGAACGAGGAGAACAGGTCGCCGATCGTGGCGCCCGTGCTGCCCGCGGCGGTGTCCGACGACGCCGCGAGGTCCGTGATGATCTCGCGGACGCGCTCCTCCGAAAGGTCGTGGAGAGCGCGGAAGGCGCCGTCCATCGCACGGTCGGCGGGGATGACGTGCGTCGCGAGCCACGTGCCGTTGACGTGCCGGTACAGGTCGTCCTGCGGGCGGGTCGCTGGGTCCAGGGCGTCGAGATCGATACCCGACCTCAGGGCTTCGGTCTTCATGCGCCCACCCTAGGGGCGCACCGGTGCCCGGGGTGCGTCGAGGCGGCCTCGGGGTCGACCGATCTGGGCGAGAATGGCGCCATGCGTCTTCACATCGGCACCGATCACGCCGGCTTCGAGCTCAAGAACCTCCTCGTCGAGCACCTCCGGACAGAGGGTCACGACGTCGTCGACCACGGCGCCCACGTCTACGACGCGCAGGACGACTACCCCGCCTTCTGCATCTCCGCGGCCGAGGCCGTCGTCGCCGAGCCCGGCTCGCTCGGCATCGTGATCGGCGGCTCCGGCAACGGCGAGCAGCTCGCCGCCAACCGCGTCACCGGCATCCGCGCGATCCTCGCGTGGTCGCTCGAGACAGCCAGGCTGGGCCGCCAGCACAACGACGCCAACGTCGTCGCCGTCGGCGGTCGCATGCACACGGTCGACGAGGCGGTGGCGATCGTCGACGCCTTCGTCGCCGAGCCGTTCAGCGGCGACGCCCGCCACCAGCGCCGCATCGACGAGATGTCGGCGTACGAGGCCAAGCGCGACGCGCGCGCCTGACCCACCGACCGAGAGCGGCCGCCGCCGGTGCCCGAGGGCCACACCGTCCACCGCCTCGCGCGGGCCTTCACCGACCTGTTCGGCGGCCAGGCGCTCGCCGTGACCAGCCCTCAGGGGCGGTTCGCGGCGGGCGCCGCGCTCGTCTCCGGGCGGATGCTGGTCGCGAGCGAGGCGTGGGGGAAGCAGCTCTTCCTGGGGTTCGTGCGGCCCGACGGCGGTGCGTCCGACGGCGGCGTCGCGGGCGAGGCCGACCTCTGGCTGCGCGTGCACCTCGGCCTCTACGGCGCGTGGACCTTCTCGACGGACGGCACGGCCGCCGTCGTCCACGCGATCGGCGCGCCCCGCAAGCGCGTCGGCGAACGCGAGACGGCGCTGGCCTCCGCGGACCTGTCCGAGGCAGAGCAGGACCTGGACGGGCCTGCGTCTGACGACACGGCTGCCGCCGACGGGTTGTCAGGACCACACCCGGCCGCGCGCGCTGCTGACAGCCGGCCGTGGGTGGTGCCCGCACCGCGCGGTGCCGTGCGCGTACGAGTGCTCGGCGCGCACGCCGTCGCCGACCTCACCGGGCCGACGGCGTGCGAGGTGATCACGCCCGCGGAGAAGGCGGCGGTCGAGGCGCGGCTCGGCCCCGACCCGATCCAGTCCGACGGCGGCCGCGCGTCGCTCGCCGCCGCCGCCCGGGCCGACTTCGTCGCGCGGGTACGACGCTCGCGCGTCGCGGTGGGGCAGCAGCTCATGGACCAGGGCGTCGTGGCCGGGGTGGGCAACATCTACCGGGCAGAGTCGCTCTTCCGCGCGCGGCTCGACCCCCTGCGGCCGGGCCGCGACGTCGACGTCGAGACGCTCGGCGCGCTGTGGGACGACCTCGTCGCGCTCATGCGCGACGGCGCCGCGACCGGTGCGATCGTGACGACGCGGCCGGAGGATCGGGGACCCGCTGGCGCTGGACCTGACGACGCCGGCGTCGACGCTGCGGGCCCCGAGGCTGCCGGCGGCGCAGGCCCTGACGGACCGGGGCGCCGCCGTCGGACGCGTCAGAACACCGACGGCACCCCCGGTGCCGTCCCCTCCGACCGCGCGTTCTACGTCTACCACCGGGACGGGCTGCCGTGCCGCGTGTGCGGTGCATCCGTGCTGCTCAAAGAGCTGGCAGGCCGCAACCTCTTCTGGTGCGGGGTCTGCCAGACCTGAGCGAGGGCGGTGTCGTTGTCGAGTCGGGCAGCACACAGGCGACATTGACGCCGCTGTGCTGCCTCGCTCCACACCATCACCACCGCGGAGCGGCCGCGTGAGGCGCTCCTCAGGGCCACCCGGCGCCGGGAACCTCGACGTCGACCGCCGCGAGGATCCCCGTCCCCGGCGCGACACCCCGCTCCCAGCCGAGCCACTCGGCCGCCGTGACGAAGAGCGTCCGGCGCTCCGCCCCGCCCAGCACGCACGCGAAGCAGCCGCGGTCCAGTGCGACGGCGCCGAGCACGCGCCCTCCCTCGGCGACCCGCACGCATCGCCCGGTGCCGACATCGGCGAACCACACCGCGCCGGCGGCGTCGACGCAGATGCCGTCCGGGTGCTCAGGCACCGAGGCCCAGGTGCGCCGGCCCGACAGTCCGCCGTCGGGGCTGACGTCGAACGCGACGATCTCCTGCGCCCACGAGTCGGCGACGAGCAGCGTGCGGCCGTCGGGGGTGACCGCCATGCCGTTGGGGAACGCGAACCCACCCGCCGCCGTGCGCACGGTGCCGTCGGGTGCGACCACCGCCACGATGCCGTCGGTGCCCTCAGTGCCGCCCTTGAGCGACCCGCCGTTCACGTAGGCCTGCCCGCGCGGGTGCACGACGACGTCGTTCCACGTGAGGCTCGCGTCCCCGTCGAGCTCCGCGTGGAGCGCGACGTTCCCGTCGGGCGACCGCACCAGCAACCGAGGCCCGTTGTTCGAGACGAGCAGGAGCCGGCCGTCGGGCAGCCAGTCGGTGCACAAGGGAAGCGACGGCTCGCGTGCGAGGACGTCAAGGGTGCCCGTGCGCGGGTCGTGGGCCAGCACCTCGCCGGCCGACCAGTCGGAGAAGGTCACGCGATCGTCGTGCCAGCGCGGGGCCTCGACCAGCCCGCGCCCTGCCACGAGCGTCTGCACATCGTCCATGCCCGGAGGACGGGGTCGCGGCGTGGAAGTCATCGCCCCGCGGGATATCGTCCCCGCGGGCTATCGTCGGGCTCGTGCCGCCCGCGACCGAGCCCGACGACGCGCTTGCAGGCGCGCTCGAGAACGCGCCCGCCCTGCCTCCCGACAGGGCGCCCGACAGCGCGCACGACGACGCGCTCCCGCACGACTCCACCGCCGACGAGTACGCGACGGCCGTGCTGGCGCTCGTCCGGCAGATCCCGTCGGGACGCGCCATGACGTACGGGCTGATCGCGGAGATCGTCGCCGAGACGCTGCACCGCGGCGGCCCGCGCCAGGTGGGCCAGGTGATGGCCGGGTCCGGCGACCGCTACGCGCACCTCGTCCCGGACGGGGCGGCCGTGATCGGGCCGGTGCAGGACACCAACGAGGTGCCGTGGTGGCGCGTGGTCAACGCGTCGGGCGCCCCGCCCGCACGGCACGCGACCGCGGCGCTCGACGCCCTCCGCGCCGAGGCGACCCCGCTGACCCGAGACGGGCACCGGGTGGCGCTCAAGCGAGCGATCTGGTTCCCCGGCATCGACGACGCGCCACGCTAGCGCGCGGCGCTCCGTCGTCAGACGCGCCGCGGGGCCACGCGGGCGAGGAGGCTGCCGGCCGCCGCGCGCACGGCCGACGCCTTCGCGCCGTCGTGCGCCTGCGCCGCCGCGAGCACCGTGAGCACCGACGCGCGGTCGCCCTGGACCAGCATCGTCGTCACCGCGGTGTCCTCCCAGCGCGCGAGGTCGCGGCGGACCTTCGACGCCGGGCCCACCAACGCGATCTCCTCGATCAGCTCGAGCGGCACCGCCCTCGCCGCATCGTCCTTGCGCCCGGCCAGGTAGAGCGCCTGCACCTCGTCGAGCGCCTCCGCGTACCCGAGCCGGTCCAGCGACGCCTTGTGGAAGTTGGCCTCCTTGGCACCCATGCCGCCCGCGTACAGCGCCACGTGCGGGCGCAGCACGTCGGCGGCCTCCTCGACGTCGTCGCGCACCACGACAGGCACCGTGGCCAGCACCTCGAAGCCCGACGACGGCGACCGCGCGCCGCTGCGCGCGGCGAACCCCTCCTCCAGCAGCGCCCGGAACCCGGCGTCCATGCGCGGCGCGTAGAAGCCCGCCATCCAGCCGTCGCCGATCTCGGCGGCGAGCGCCACGTTCCGCGGGCCCTGCGCGGCCAGGACGATCGGGATCTCAGACCGCAACGGGTGCACCGTCGGCTTGAGCGCCTTGCCCAGGCCCGTCGCGCCCGGCGCGTCCGCAGGCAGGGGCAGGCGGAAGAACTCGCCGTCGTGCGTGACCGGGCGCTCGCGGGCCACGACCTCGCGCACGACGTCGACGAACTCACGCGTGCGTGCCAGCGGTTTCCGGTACGGCTGGCCGTACCAGCCCTCGACGACCTGCGGCCCGGACGCGCCGAGCCCGAGCACGAACCGCCCGCCGCTGAGGTGGTCGAGCGTGATGGCCTGCATGGCCGTCGCCGTCGGGGTGCGCGCGGCCATCTGCGCGATGCCGGTGCCGAGCCGCACGCGCCGCGTGCGCGAGCCCCACCAGGCGAGCGGTGTGAACGCGTCCGACCCGTACGCCTCCGCCGTCCACACCGAGTCCAGCCCGAGCACCTCGCCGGCGACGATCGCGGCGACGATGCCCTTCGGAGGCCTACGTGACCAGTAGCCGGTCTGGATGCCGATGCGCACAGCGGGTCTCCTCGTCGAGAGCGCGGATTCCTGCAACCGGGCGTCGCAGGTAACGCAGGTCACACCCTAGCCGACCCTCGTGCGCGGTCGTACGGTCGGACCATGGCGACCTATGACGACGTCTCCCGCCTCGCCGCAGCGCTGCCCGACGCGGTCGAGGGCGAGCGCCGCGGGCACAGCACCGGCCGGGAGTGGACGGTGAACAACAAGGTCTTCGCCTGGGAGCGCGCGTTCAGCAAGGCCGACGTCAAGCGCTTCGGCGACGGGCCCATGCCGGCGGGCCCGATCCTCGCCGTCGTCGTCGGGGACCTGGGGGAGAAGGAGGCGGTGCTCGCAGCCGGCCGGCCCGGGTTCTTCACCATCCCGCACTTCAACGGCTACGCCGCGGTGCTGGTGGAGCTCGACGCCGTCGACGACGGCCACCTGGCCGAGGCCCTCACGGACGCCTGGCTCGCGGTCGCCCCCGAGCCGCTCGCCCACGAGTACCTCACCGGCCGCTGACCACCGACGCCGTCGCGGCACCCGCGCGCTGCGTCACCGCGCCTGCGCGCGGTCCGCCATGGTGTTGAGCAGCGCCGCCCCGGCCGCGGCGTCGTCGATGGTGACCACCAGCGAGCGTTCGCCGCTGCGCTCGACCAGCAGCGCCTCGCCCCCGCGGGGCACGATCCCCACGCGTCCGTGCCGGCCGACGCGCCAGCCCCACCCGCCGAACTCGGTGAACGGGTTCACGTCGACCTTCGACGCCGCCAGGACCTCGTCGGCCGGGATGAACGTCCGCGGCCAGCCCAGCCCCGAGCGCACGCGGAGCCCGCTCGCGTCGACACGCACCTCGAACTCGAAGAAGCACGCGAACAGCACCGCGAGAAGCACCGGGACCATCAGCAGCGCCCAGAGCTGAGTCAGCACGGCGATCGCCGCCGTCACCGCGATCGCGACGACGCCCACCACGATCCCCGGCCCGCCGTGCACGCGCCGCAGCCAGACGGCGCGCTCCTGCGGCGCGAGCGGCACACGGGCCGCATCGGCGCGCACCGGCGTCGTAGCCGCCAGCGGCGGGTCGCCCGGGAGCAGCAGCGCCACGAGGGCTGCGGGCACCAGCGGCACAAGCACGGCGAGCGCCACGAGCCCGCTGCTGTTCGTCGCCTGCGCAGCGTCCGTCAGGCCCCGCTGGTTCCACAGCGAGCCGACCGTGAGCATCGCGAGGAACGCCCCGATCCACACCGAGGAGGCCGCGACGATGCGGCGCGTCATGGACGCCTGTCCCCAGAACCAGCAGAGCGCCGAGAACGCGAGGATGCACACCACGCCGGTGATCAGCAGCACCGCGACGAACCCGCCGAGCGACGAGAAGCCGTCCGGCCGCCCGTCTGCGGCCCAGTGCGAGGCGATCGGGTCGGGCAGCTGCGACCGCCACGAGAGCACGACCGCCGCGGCGACGAGCAGGAGCGCGAGCGCCGCTCCGCCGGACCAGAGCGCGGCCCGGTGGGCGCGCGGCTTCCAGGCGGCCGTGGTGCCCGACGTCGCGGGCGAGCGGTAGGTCATCGACTCATCTCCTCCTTGAGCAGGGTGGTGGCCGCCTCGGGCGAGAGGCCGGCCTCGAGCGCTGCCGCGGCATATGCGGCGAGCGCCCTCCGCACCCGGTCCTGTCCGTGCGGCGTGCCCGGGACGACGACGGCACCGCGGCCGCGCCGGAGCTCGAGCACGCCGTCGTCGCGAAGCTCCTGGTACGCACGCAGCACGGTGTGCATGTTCAGCTCGAGCGACTCCGCCAGCTCGCGCGCCGCGGGGAGGCGGTCGCCGGGGGAGAGCTCGCCGCGCGCGAGAGCGACGTGCACCTGCGCGACGAGCTGCGCGTAGAGCGGATCGTCGCTGCCGGAGTCGATGCGCCAGAGCATGGCCCCACTCTAGTTGCTCTATCGCAACTAGAACAATGGGCGCGACGTCCTGTGAACATGGAAGGCCCAGGGCGCACTCACGCGCACCCTGGGCCTGACACGTGTGCTCTCAGATCATGTACTCGATGAGCAGCGCCGGGTCTTGGTACCGGTCGCGGTCCTTGGCCGCCGTCTTCGGCATGCGCACCTCGGCGGGCACACCCAGGGCGACAGCGCCCGCGGGCACGTCCCTCACGACGACGGCGTTCGCGCCGATCTGCGCGTCGTCCCCGATGTGGACGGGGCCGAGGACCTTCGCGCCCGCGCCGATCATCACCCGGTTGCCCAGGGTGGGGTGCCGCTTGCCGCGGGTCATCGACCGGCCGCCGAGGGTCGAGCCGTGGAACAGGATGCAGTCGTCGCCGATCTGGGCCGTCTGGCCGATGACGACGCCCATCCCGTGGTCGATGAACAGCCGCCGGCCGATCACCGCTCCCGGGTGGATCTCGATACCCGTGAGGAACCGGCTGAACTGCGAGAGCAGACGCGCCGGAAGGCGCAGGCCGGCGTGCCACATGCGGTGGCTGAGCCGGTGCACCCACAGGGCGTGCACGCCCGGGTAGGCGAGCGCCACCTCGAGGCGCGTGCGCGCCGCGGGGTCGTGCGCGTGGGCGGCATCGAGGTCCTCCAGGAGGATCTCGGCGAGATGGCGCAGGCCCGGACGGTGGCCGGGGGGCATGACGTGCGCGCGCTCGTCCTCGTCCCCGGCCACCGTCTGCGCCCGCACGGCGCGAAGATCGGTCACGTCAGTCCATCAGGTCGGCGTAGAGCACGGTCGACAGGTAGCGCTCGCCGAAGTCCGGCACGACGGCGACGATCGTCTTGCCCGCGTTCTCGGGGCGGCCGGCCACCTCGACGGCCGCTGCGAGAGCGGCGCCGGACGAGATACCCACGAGCAGGCCCTCCTCCTTCGCGGCGCGGCGCGCGAAGTCGATCGCCGTGTCCGCGTCGATGTCGATGACCTCGTCGTAGACCGTCGTGTCCAGGATCTCCGGGACGAAGTTCGCGCCGATGCCCTGGATCTTGTGCGGGCCGGGGGCGCCGCCGTTGAGGATTGCCGACTCCTTGGGCTCGACCGCGACGATCTGCACCTCAGGCTTGCGCTCCTTGAGCACCTGGCCGACGCCGGTGATCGTGCCGCCCGTGCCGATGCCCGCCACGACGATGTCGACGCCGCCGTCCGTGTCGGCCCAGATCTCCTCGGCCGTCGTCTTGCGGTGGATCGCCGGGTTGGCCTCGTTCGCGAACTGGCGGGCGAGGACGGCGCCCGGGCGCTCCGCGACGATCTTCTCGGCGACGGCGAGTGCGCCCTTCATGCCCTCCGACCCGGGCGTCAGCTCCAGCTCGGCGCCGTACGCGCGCAGCAGGCCGCGACGCTCCTTCGACATGGTCTCCGGCATCGCGAGCACGACCTTGTAGCCGCGCACCGCGCCGACCCACGCGAGCGCGATGCCGGTGTTGCCGGACGTCGCCTCGACGATGGTGCCGCCGGGCTGCAGCTCGCCGGACGCCTCCGCCGCGTCGATGATCGAGACGCCGATGCGGTCCTTGACCGAGTTGGCGGGGTTGTAGAACTCGAGCTTCGCGAGGACGGTGGCGCCGAGGCCCTCCGTGAGCTTGTTCAGGCGAACGAGCGGCGTGCCGCCGATCAGCTTCGTCGCGTCGTCGTAGATGCGGGCCATGGTCATCCTCTTCGCTGGATCGTCTTCGCTGGGGTCGCTGGGGTCGCTGGGGTCGCTGTGGTGCTGACGGGGAGCGAGCGCCCGCGGTCGCCGCGGCCCGTGGCGCGCGACGGCGCGCGGCGGGTCAGGCGTGGCACGGACGCCCTAACGACAGTCGCGACAGCACGACGTCGTGGCGTCGGTCGCGGAGAACGCTCGGAGGACGACGGCGATACGCACGGTCTGCTCCCTCCGGGCCGGAGGCGTCGGCGCGGGTGAGCGCGACGCGGTGAACGTCGTCGGACGTCCGGCGACGGTTGCACCTTAAATCGGCGGAGGCCCGCTTCGCCAGACCGTCTCGGCGTGCGGCGGTCTCGTCGCGACGACGACCCGACCTCCCGAGGGAGGCCGGGCCGTCGAGCCGGGGGAGCGGACGACGGGAATCGAACCCGCGTAATCAGTTTGGAAGACTGAGGCTCTACCATTGAGCTACGTCCGCACGGTGCCCGACGACGCGCACCCAGAGGGCTGCGAGGCGTCAGTGCGCGGGCGCTACCTTAGCAAACGCCACCCGCTCAGCCACCGTCGTCGCGCCTCCTCGTTTCGCACGAACCGGGACCGCCATCGGCCGGCGCGTTGTGCAACCTGCTCAGCGCGGGGGCCATCTGGCGACAGACTGCGCAGCCGCGAGCGCGACGCTTGCCGACCCCTGCCTGTGACTGTTGTGTAGATCACGTCCACAAGACGGTGCGGCAAGGAGGCTGACCATGTTCGAGGAAGCACAGCTGTACTCCCCGGTCACCAAGGGCGAAGACGGTTCAGTGGAGGTGCACCTCGGCGACAACCACCCGGGGTTCAAGGACCTCGCCTACCGCGCCCGACGGAACGAGATCGCCGCCCTCGCGATGGCGTGGCAGCGGGGCGAGCCCATCCCGCACATCGACTACCTCGATGTCGAGACCGACATCTGGGTGCAGGTGTGCCGCCAGCTCGCGGACAAGCACGCTCAGCACGCGCACCCCGAGTACCTGGCCGCGAAGGAACGGCTCGGGCTGCCGACCGACCACATCCCCCAGCTCGACGACGTCACGGCGTTGCTGCACCCGCTGACGGGTTTCCGGTACGTCGCCGCACCGGGCCTCGTCGAGCTGCGCGAGTTCTACGGCTCGCTCGCCGATCGCGAGTTCCACTCCACGCAGTACACGCGCCACCCGTCCGAGCCGTTCTACACGCCTGAGCCCGACATCATCCACGAGGTGATCGGGCACGGGAACCAGCTCGCGAGCCCACGCTTCGCGGCGCTCACGCACGCCGCGGGCGAGGCCACCCGCCG